>CACEBA010000009.1 GCA_902557585.1 uncultured Pelagibacteraceae bacterium | reverse complement strand
TTATCCTAATTTAATATTATCTACTCCAACTAATTTATTATAAATCCAATATACAACTAAAACTCCAGTTAATAACATTAGCCCCATTGCTGATGCAAAGCTCCAATCTAGAGTAGTTTTCATGTGATATGCAATTTGATTACTAATCAAGGTTCCCGAAGCTCCACCTACAAGTGCTGGTGTAATATAATATCCGATTGCTAAAATAAATACTAACAGACATCCAGCGCCTATACCGGGAATAGTCAATGGAAAATAAACTTTCCAAAAAGCAACAAATGGTGTTCCACCTAAAGATTTGCCAGCTCTCATCAAACTAGGAGATATGGTTTTCATTACGCTATAAAGAGGTAGAACCATAAAAGGTAATAAAATTTGTGTCATAGCAACATAGGTTCCTACTTTGTTGTACATCATCTCAGGTCTGTTATCGTCTGATACAAGTCCAATCATAACAAAGAAATCATTAACAAGACCTTGCTGCTGTAATAAAATCATCCAGCTAGCAGTCCTAACTAATAAAGAAGTCCAAAATGGTAATAACACACAGATCATTAAAAGATTGCTGTATTTCATTGGAAGTGTTGCTAACAAATGAGCAATTGGATATCCCATTAAAAAACAAAAAATTGTTACAAATAATGCTATCTCAAGGGTTCTTAACCATAAAATCCTGTGAATTCTTCTGTCCTCATCAACCTGAGCAATATTACCATCCTCATCCAAAAACATATCCATGCCTTTTAGATACTTGTTCATTGTATAAGGAGGAGCAGTTCTTTTTATAGCTCTCCAATAATCTACATTTTCATAATGTCTATGAATTTTTGTGAGTTGCTCTTTAATACTGCTACTTTCATCTATTTTATTTCTTTTAATATTTCTAAAAAGTCTTTTTAAAATTGAGTTGAAACCGTTTTTTTCTTTGTTCAACCTTTGACCAAGTTTCCCGTGTTCTTTTTTTTCGGCTAAAATTTTATAATCTTCATAGAAGCTTCTAAAAATCTCTTCGGAGGGTAGTTCTTTACCGTCCCAATTTTCCATTGATTTAAATGTTTTTGGAAGCATATTTGTGACCATTCTGTCATCAATACTTCTGGTAAACATTTCAGCTATCGGGAAGATATAAGTGATTATTAAAAATAACAAAAGTGGAGCAACTAATAAAAAAGCCTTAGTTTTATTTCTTTTTTCAGCTTTTTTTAAGCTAACCTCTAATGGAACACCATCTGTAGTTAAAATTTTTTGTGTTTCTGAGCTCATAAAAAAAAGGGCGGTACAAGACCGCCCTTTGTTATATTATAAATTTTAAAGCTTTAAAACTAGTTTAAACTAGCTTTCATCGCTTCCCATTTTTCACCAATCTCTGTTCCATAATCAGCCCAGAAAAATGGATCCACTAAAAAGTAACTTTTAGTATTAGCAGGAGCAGTTGGCATTTGAGGCATCATTTCTGTTTTGCCATCTTTGTACCAAGGCTCATTGGCTTTGATTATCTCTAAAGATGATAATCTGTAGGGCGCATAAGCTATATATTTAGCACTACCAGCTAACATTTCAGTGTTAGTCATCATCGCTAAAGCTTTTTTAGCATTTGCTTCATCTGGTCCACCTTTAACAAGAGCAAAGTACTCATAATCAAGACCTTGACCATCCCATACTTGCTTGATAGGAGCACCTTCACCTATTTCAGCGTTGAAGAATCTTCCATTCCAACCTGTGGCCATCACAACTTCACCTGCAACTAATAACTCAGGCGGTTGAGCACCAGCAGACCAGAATACACATCCACCGTTTGGATCTTCACAAAGAGCTTTTACTTTGTTCATAGCTCTATCAATGTATCCATCTTTTTCTTCCATAAATCTGTAAAGTCTTTCACCACCTTTACCCATTTTAACTCCATCAGCAGCTAAAGCGATTTCAAGATTTGTTAGAGCACTTTTATAAATAGCTCTTTTTCCTGGAAATTTACTAGTATTAAAAAAGTCTTTAATAGTTTTTGGTTCATTACCACTAAAAGCTCTTGTATCAAAAGCGTAGTTCCATGAATACAGAATGTTTCCTACAGCACACTTGCTTGGCATTGGAGCAAAAAAGTCTTCACTAGCTTTTGTTCCATCTGGAGCAGCTGGAAAGTCATTATCAAAATCAAATTCGACAAATAAACCTTCATCACATCCGTTAATAGTATCAAATGCAAATACATCGATGATATCCCAAGTTATAGCACCAGCTTCTTTTTGTGCTTTAATCTCAGATAAACCACCAGAATAATCAACCCAGTTGATATCTATACCAAGTTTTTTGGCAGTTGGGTCACCATACCCTAATTTTTGAGATTCTGTATATGCTCCACCCCATGATGCCACAGTAACAGCAAAGGCTGAAGAAGTTACAGAAACAACAAAAGAAAGTGCAAGTAACAATTTACTTATTTTTTTCATTATTCCTCCGTTTAAACGATTAATATAAATTAATTTATATAAACAAATTACACCAAAATGGTTATTAAGAGTCAACAGCTTAAAAATTTGTTATAATTAGCTTAAAACAATATTATGAAATGTCTATTTTGGGTCTAAAGCTCTTGCGTCAGAACTATTCCATCCAATATTAATTTCCTGACCTACTTTTAACTCTAAATTAGATGTACTATTAGGCACCTTTAAAATAAATTCCGGATTTTCCAATAAATTAACTCTTACTCTTGTGTGATCTCCATGATAAATAACTTCTTCTATCTTGCCGCTAAACATATTGTCCATTTTTTCATTTGGCTCTATTAGTGCTCTTTCAGGCCTTAACGATACAGTTGTTTTATCACCTTTTGATTTCACCGAAATAGGATTGGCTAATATTTCAGCATTTGAAAGTTTAACCTTACATTTATTGCCCGAAAGATCTGCTACCTCTCCATTAAAAGTATTATTTTCTCCGATAAACTCTGCCACAAATGAATTCACCGGTTTTTCATATAACTCAGCAGGGTTTGACAACTGCTGAACTTTACCATCATTAAAAACTGCAATTCTATTAGACATTGTTAAAGCCTCACTTTGATCATGAGTTACATAAACAACTGTTACTCCAATGCTTTCGTGGATATGTTTAATTTCATATTGCATACTTTCTCTTAAATTTTTATCTAAAGCTCCCAAAGGTTCATCCATTAAGACAACTGATGGATCAAAAACTAATGCTCTTGCAACAGCTACTCGTTGTTGTTGTCCACCTGACAATTGTGCTGGCATTCTTGATTCAAATCCATTTAAAGAAACCATCGATAAAGCTTTATCAACTTTTTTGTCAATTTCGTCTTTTTCAAATTTTCTAACTCTTAATGGAAATGCTAAATTTTCATATACTGTCATGTGAGGAAACAGTGCATAATTTTGAAAAACCATACCGATACCTCTTTTATGGGGAGGGATATTTGAAATAATATTTCCGTCTAATAAAATTTCGCCATTAGTTGGAGTTTCAAATCCAGCCAACATCATTAAACAAGTAGTTTTACCTGAACCGGACGGGCCAAGCATAGTAATAAACTCTCCTTCGGCAATATCTAATTGAAGATCTTTTACAACTAAAACTTTACCATCGTAACTTTTATCAACTTTGTCAAATTTAACAAACTCTGGATTTTTAGACATAAAGATGAATATAAAACATTTGTGATGATGGATTTCAATAGTTAATTAACTCTTGATATGAAGCTCTTTTGGAAAATTACAAAATAATTCTGATCCATTCTCAGTTACTCTTATTGCTTCAGAGGCTTCGACGCCCCAATCTCCAAATTGCATAACTGCAATCATATGGAAACAAACATTAGGTTCTAGAACTGTCTTATCTCCTTTATATATATTAAGAGTATGCTCACCCCAGTCTGGTGGATAACCAATTCCAATCGAATAACCAGTTCTTGATCTTTTTTCTATCCCATATTTATCTAAAATTTTCCAAAACTCTTGAGCTACATCGTCAGCAGTATTACCTGGCTTAATTGCTTCAATACCTGCATTTAAGGCTTCAATAGTTTTATTCATGGTATCAATTTTTAATTGATTAGGTTTTCCAAGAAGTACTGTTCTTGCCATTGGCGCGTGATACCTATTGTAAACACCAGATAGTTCTATAATTGTAGCCTCGCCTTCCTTAAATTTATCCTGTGTTGCTGTTAAATGAGATGCAGAAGTTCCTTTACCTGTAGGCAATAAAGTTGCAATGCTTGAATATTCTCCACCAAATTCCTCAGTTCCATAAAATAAGGTTTTTTGTATTTCGCCGACAGCATCACACTGTCTAACTCCTGGATTAATGACATCTATCGCAGTCCTCATTCCTTTTTCCGAAATTTGTGCTGCAGATTTCATATAGCTAATTTCTGTATCCGATTTAACTAATCTTGCCCAATTTACTAATCGATCACAATCTTTTAATTTAGCATTAGGTAAACCTTGTTTAATTTTCTCGTAACAAAAAGCAGTGAAATAATGAGAGTCCATTTCTAAACCAATTGATAATTTATCCCATTTTCTCTGTTTAATTATGTCAACAAGTCGATCATAAGGATGACTTGGCCAGGTATGTATATACTCTTCGTCATAGACCAGTATATTTTCATTCTTTAAATACGTTTTTATATATGCTCCACCTGCATCTTGAGCTCTTACAAAACAGAAAGGTTCTTCTGCATTAACGTGTACAATAGCACATTGGGCATAATAGAATGACCAGGCATCATAACCTGTTAAATAATTTAAATTATTTGTATCATGCGAAATTAAAAGTTCGATGCCTTTTTCTTGCATCATTTTTTTAACTTTTTTTAGTCTTTGTTGATATTCCTCTTTAGTAAAAATCATTTAATGGCATGGAATAATTTTCCAAATCCCTTTACTGAATTATTTTTATTTATATTAACAAGCGTATCCCAAATCAACGCCTGATTACTAGATAAAACTGTAGTATTTAATTTTTTTTCTAATTTATCTATAATGGGTAAAACTGGTAAAGCCGTACATGAGACGAATAAAGCCTCAGCACCTTTTAGATCAATTTTCGATAATACGTCATATAAATAATTCTGGTCAACTTTTCCAATGTCATAATCTGCCTCGATATCAAAATATGAATTGGAGGTAATTTCAAAACCTTCACTTTTAAAATATTTTAAAACTTCATCATTTAGTATTTTGCTGTAAGGAGTAAAAATGGAAATTTTATTAATTTTCATTTTTTTTAGTGCTTTAATTGCAGCGGTACTAGGCGTCGTAACATCTGCCATCGGCTTTGCTGCTTTTACTTTTTGTTCAATAGAGTTATATCCTGCTGCTATAGTGCCAGATGTGCATCCATAAACTATACAATCAATATCTTGATCAGGTAATATATCCTTTGTTACCTCGGTTACTTTATCTGACATTTTAATCAGATTTTCTTTTGTTAGAGGGTTGTAGCACTCAATACGATTAACAAAAAAATCGATATCACGATCTTTAATTACATTAATGAAATCTCTTTCAATCATAAAATCACTCGCAAGCGCAATAAGACCAACTCTAGGATTTGATTTACTGATGAATTTTGGTTCTATTTTTGTTGAATTCATATTTTAAACAGTGAATATATCACAAGTTCTTTAATAATCATTAATATTAAAAAATAACGACATGAATTTAAAAGATACCTTTATTGCATCTTTAGTTCCTATATTTTTAGGTTTTGGTTTTGTAATAGCAAAACCTGCTTTTGAGTCTTTTCCACCAATTTTATTAATGGGTATAAGATTTACATTTGCAGCATCACTATTAATTTGGTGGTTTCCAATACCTAAAGGCTATTTAAAAAAAATATTTTTTGCGTCCCTGATTGCAAATACATTGCAGTATAGCATTACATACACAGGACTAAATTATATTGATGCATCCGCAGCAGTTTTATTGGTTCAAACTGAAGTTCCATTTGGCGTAATTTTTGCTTATTTTATGCTTAGAGAGAAACCTACAATAAGAGCCTTGATAGGTATAGCTGTAGCTTTTGTTGGTGTTTATATTTTGACTGGATCGCCTAACTTAGACGGAAAATTTTTTGGTATAACTCTTACAATTATTGGATCTGCGATTTGGGCGTTAGGTCAAGTTATTGTAAAACCATTGAGCAAAGAAATAAATCCACTTGCACTTGTAGCATGGCTTGCTTTATTTTCTGGACCACTTTTGATTACTCTGTCTAGTATAATTGATGGTGATACAATAAAATATTTATCAGAAGCAAAATTTGACCATTGGATGATTGCTTTTTATATAGGATTTATAATGCAGCCAGTTACTTACGGTTGCTTTTATTATGTATTAAAAAATAATCCACTTTATAAAGTTCTTCCTATTGTAACTATGGGTATTCCACCAACTGGTTTATTGGCAGCAATATTTCTTTTGGGAGAAAAACCAACTCAAGAATTATTTATAGGTGGTGCAATTATTATAGTTGGGGTAATTTTAATTGTATTTACAAAAAATAAAACTGAAGAGGTTGAAAAATGAAAATAGGCTTTATTGGCTTAGGTAATGTGGGAGGCAAACTTGCTAGTAGTTTGATAAGAAATAAATTCGATTTGACTGTGAGAGATCTAGATAAAAATTTAACGAATTCATTTGAAGATCAAGGGGCTAAAGTTGTAAATTCTCCTAAAGAATTAGCAGAAAAAGTAGATTTTATAATTACCTGTCTTCCTTCACCAAGTATCTGTGCAGAGGTTATGGAGGGAGAAGATGGTATTTTAAATGGTCTTTCAGAAAACAAAATTTGGCTTGAAATGAGTACCACAGATGAAGCTGAAGTTAAAAGAATTGGTAAAAAAGTAATTGAAAAAAAAGCTATACCCTTAGATGGTCCTGTGAGTGGTGGTTGTCATAGAGCGGCCACAGGAAATATTGCAATTTTTGTTGGGGGCGATAGGAAGTCTTTTGAAAAAATCTTACCTGCATTAACTGTAATGGGAAGAAAAGTATTACACACTGGAGGCCTTGGAAGTGCGAGTGTACTAAAAGTTATTACTAATTATTTAGCATCTGTTCATTTAGTTGCCCTAGGTGAAGCATGGACTGTAGCAAAAAAATCAAACCTGGATCTTGCAAAAGCATACAAAGGAATTGCTGTTTCATCAGGTAATTCTTTTGTTCATGAAACGGAAAGCCAAGTAATACTTAATGGCTCATACAATATAAATTTTACAATGGATTTAGTTTTAAAGGATACAGGATTATTTGATGATTTAGCAAAAAAGTTGAATGCTCCATTGGAAATTTCTCCAAAAATTGTAGAGATTTTTAAAGATGGACAAAAAAAATATGGTTCTCGGGCTTGGTCCTCAATGATTGTAAAAAGAATGGAAGATTTAAATAATATTGATTTTAGGGCCAATGGGTTTCCAGATGAATTGATTGATAATGAGCCTGAAGTAAAAGGATTTGAAATTTAGTCTTAAAAAATGCATGTAATTCATAGAGGTATTGTAAATAAAAAATTCAAAGAAAATTTACTTTCATCGTTTAAAAAATCGTTTCATTCAGGATTTGGAATTGAAACTGATATTCATGCTACCAAAGATCAACAGTTTATTTGTTTCCATGACTTTACTTTTAATAGAATGTTTGAAAAAAATTTAAGTATTAAGAATTTGAATTATGCAAATATTAAAAAGATAAGTAGTCTTAAAAAATCTCCGATTCCTCTTTTAGATGATGTTTTAATTGCATCTAAAAATAAATATCCTTTATTAATTGAATTAAAACCAACTTTTTCAAATAATTTACTCAAAAAATTAGTAAGAATATCCTCAAAATATTCAAAATGTATTTTTATTTCTTTTAAACATATCAATATTTACCGATTACTTAGGATTAAAAGTAACCTAAATGTTGGACTTTCTTTTGCATACAATTCATCTGTTAAAACAATCATTCTAAAGTCTAAAAATCCCAAAATAAAATTTTTGATATTAGATAAAACTTTTTTAAATAAAAAAAAAATTCAAGAGTTAAAAATTAATAAATTTTTTTATACAATTAAAAAAAAGACGGACTTTAAAAAATATCATGAAGATAATAATTTAATCTTTGAAAACTTATAATTTTATTTTTTTAAATAATTTAATCTTCCAATAATTTCATCCCTATCCATATAATAACCTTGTAGGTGTCTATGGCCTGAACTTGGGTCGAATGCTGTTCTTCCATGCAGTACTCTTCTGTTATTAAAAGAATATATATCGCCTGGTTCTAAACGGAAATTAACTTGAAATTTTTCGTCATGTAGTAAATTACCAAATCTACGATGAGCTTTATAAACTTTTTCCATTAAATCAGGGTGACAATCAAGTACATCCATAGTTGCAATACTAAATCTGATATCATGAAAATCTCCATCCTTAGTTAAACTAATTGCAGGAGCATGAAAACCTCTATAAGATTCTTGTGTATAATCCATGTCTCTAAATTTTAATGGTACTTTTACCAATGTGTCAAAAATTTCTTTTTCATTATTTTTTAAATATTCACCGACAGCAAATCCATCTACTGCTGAAGAGTCGCCCCCACTAGCAGAATTTACTAAGCAATGTAAAAATTGATAACCTGGTGGTAATTCAAACCATGGTAAATCCATGTGATTTCTAAGAGCATGAGCTGTATAAGCTGAGTTATTTGGCTTTGGAATATTTATCACCTCAAATGGAGTTTTAAAAAATGTTTCTCTAACATGGCTGATTCTGTTTAAAAGTGGGAAAGCAGATTTTTCTTTTACTGGTGCATTTTTTACTATTGCAATACCTTTGTGATGTAAAAGCTCAAGCCATTTAACTAAACCTTCATCTGAATTTAAAATTTCATCGTGTTCTATACAAATAGTATCGAAATTATTTTTAAGATCTTTATTCCATAATTTGTATGGAGAAATATATTTAGTCTTATTTTTTAAAGTATAACAGTTATTTCTCAACCATTTTATGTCGTATTGACTGGTGTGTTCACCTTCACTCCACTCTACTTGTAAATATCCCGACTCATTAATTTTAAATTTTTTTATATTTAAATTATCTGAAACATTTAAAATATTAAACATTCTGTGTCTTGAGTCTTTATCATGAGCTGTTGGACAATTATCTCTAAGCCACATATAATTAAAAGCACTCTCCTCACCATCGGTCCACTTAATTTTAAGATCTGATTTTGATTTTTCAATTTTTTCAATTTGAACCATTTATAAATAATTATTTGTAAAAAGGTAATTGTCAATGCAATTAAGGGTTGAATAGTATTTTTTCTTTTCTTTGATCTAAGTTCTCGTCCTGTTAAAACTATTTAAAAAAATGTCAAAGATTGAAATTAATAACGTATATAAAATTTTTGGGAGCAACCCCAATTCTGTTTTACCTCAAGTAAAAGAAGGTGCAACTAAAGATGAAATTTTAGAAAATACCGGCCATACAGTGGGGCTTGATAATGTTTCTTTAAAGATTGAAGAAGGTGAGACCTTTGTGTGTATGGGCTTATCTGGTTCTGGAAAATCAACACTAATAAGACATCTAAACAGATTGATTGATCCAACAGATGGAGAAATTTTAATAGAAGGTACAAATGTGATGAACTTAAATAAAGAACAGTTAATTGAATTTAGACGTCACAAAATGAGTATGGTTTTTCAGAGATTTGGATTATTTCCTCATAAAACAGTAATTCAAAATGTTGGGTATGGACTTGAAATGCAGGGAAAAGCAGAAGAGGAAAGAAATAATATTTCAATGGAAAAAATTAATGCTGTTGGCTTAAATGGTTTTGAAAATCAGTATCCAGCTCAATTATCAGGAGGGATGCAGCAACGTGTTGGTTTAGCAAGAGCTTTAGCAACTGATACTGATATTATGTTAATGGATGAAGCATTTAGTGCTCTAGACCCTTTAATTAGAAGTGACATGCAGAAACAATTAATAGATCTTCAATCACAATTGAAAAAAACTATAGTCTTTATAACTCATGACCTAGATGAATCTTTAAGATTAGGTGACCATATTGGAATATTAAATGCAGGAAAATTAGTTCAAGTTGGTACGCCTGAGGAAATAATTATGAATCCTGCAGATGACTATGTAAAAGCATTTGTAAAAGATGTTAATAGAGCGAAAGTTATTAAAGCTAAAATTATAATGAAAAAGCCAAATGAAGTAGATAATATTGATAAATCTAATGTAATCAAAGTGCATGAAGATCAATTTATTGAGGAATTTCTACCTCAAATAGTTTGTTCAAATTCGAATTGTGAAGTGGTTGATAAAACAGGCAACATAATAGGTTATATCACTAACCAAGAATTGCAGTCTTCATTGACAAGGTCATAGACTTAAAAAATAATTTAATATTATAAAGAATTTTTTTTTGGTATAGGTGCAAAATGCACGCTAACAATAATTCAAAAGGTATTGTTCTGATTATTATTGCAATGACCTTGTTCGCAATGCAGGACTCGCTTATAAAATTTATATTTGAAAAAGCAGCTCTCTATGAAATTTTTTTTGGAAGATATTTTGTAGCTGCAATTTTATTATTTTGTTTCATTAAATATAAAAATGAGAAAGTTTCTCTCAAAACATACTACCCTGTGTTAACTTTTGTAAGAGTAATATTACATTTTTTGGCTTTTTCAGCATTTTTTATTTCTTTAACTTATATGCCACTAGCGACAGCAAATGCATTATTTTTCTCATGCCCATTTTTTGTATCGATATTTGCAAAATTTTTTTTAAAAGAATTTATAGGTATAAGAAGATGGTCAGCTATAGCATTTGGTTTTATGGGTGTTTACATAGTTCTAAATCCAAATTTTGAAAATTTTGAATATAGAAATTTACTCCCTGTTTTATGTGCATTTTGCTATGCAGCCTCAATGACAATTACCAAATATACGTCTGATAAAGATGGAGTTTATACTCAATTATTTTACTTTTATCTTATAGCTATAATACTTTGTGTGATAATTTATATTTTTATGGGAAGTGGACAGTTAAATAATTCTAACTTTGATCCAACTACACAATTTATATTTAGAGAATGGTTTTCTAACATTGAATATACTTGGAAATTTATACTATTCTTTGGTTTTGCTGCATCAATAGCATTTGTTTGTATATTTTCTGCATATATTGTGGCTTCCCCATCTGTTGTGTCTTTATTTGAATATTCCTTAATAATTATGTCGATGATACCAGGATACTTTTTATTTAATGAAATTCCCTCTTTAAGAACTTTTTTGGGAGTTGCATGTATTATAGCAGCAGGTATTTATATCTACGTAAGAGAAAAAGCTAGGGATCAATTTATTGCAACTGAAACTCCTGTAAGAAGATGATTAAAAATTTTATACCCACTATTAATATCTCTAGCATTATTAAAAAGAACCAAGATAAAAAGAAAATATATTTAACAATAAAGAAAATTGAAAAAGCGTGTATTGATGTTGGTTTTTTTCAAATTATAGGACACGGAATAGATCAAAAACAAATTAAAAATATTTGTAAAGTAGGAAATAAATTTTTTAACTTATCTAACAAAAGTAAAAAAAAATTATCGCCTAAAAAATGGAATAGTTTAAATAAGAATATTTATAGAGGGTATTTTCCTAATGATGTTAACGGTAAAGAAGGTCTAGACTTAGGTGATCTTCAAGTAACAAAAAATTATTCTAATAAAATAAAAAATCCTTATATAGAATATCTTAACTTAAAAAAATGCTTCGATAAAAATTCGATAAAAATGCTAGAAAAATATTATACAAATATTTTTTCACTTAGTGAAGAATTGTTTAAAAGTATAATTAAACTTTACAAAAAAAATCCTAATATTTCTAAAATTGCATTCTCAAGACAAAAAACTTTAAGTACTTTAAGATTTAATTTCTATCCAAATCAAACAAAGCCTGTTGAAATTTCAAAACAAGACGGCGTTTATCTAGGATGTGAAACTCATGTGGATAGTGGAATTTTTACAGTTTTATATCAAGATAAAAAAGGTGGGTTACAAGTTCAAAATCGAAAAACAAAAAAATGGCACGATGTGCCATTCAACAAAAACGCTCTTGTTGTAAATACGGGAAGAGCACTAGAATATTTGACTAAAGGAAAATTTAAAGCTACTAACCATAGAGTGCTTTGGAACCGGTCTAAAAGGATGTCGATTCCTTTCTTTTTTGAACCTTCTTATGATTTTAAAATGAGTCACTCTTTTTTTAAGGATAAAAAACTGAGAAATAATGGTCAGATCTATGAGAATTTTTTAAATAAATCGTTAAAAAAATTTATTGAATATCAACGATAGTAATAATAAAGTCAGTATATAAAGCGATACATAACTCGTCGTTAAATTCATAGATTTGCGAAAGTGGGATCGGTCGTCTTTAAATTAAAATTTAAAGGAGGCTTTATGAAATTTGGATATTTTTGTAATACAACCAATTGGACCCACAAACCTTACGATAAACTTTTAGACGAAACTAGAGAGATCACAGAGTATTGCGATAAATCTAAATGGGATTCTATTTGGTATACCGAACATCACTTTAATCATGAAGGTATGGAATCTTTAACAAACCCATTGATGATGGGTGTAGATGCTGCCGCAAGAACAAAAGATATTCGAATAGGACAAGCTTGTAACGTAATTACTTTTCACAACCCAATAAGAATGGCTGAAGACATAGCTTTATTAGATCAGTTATCTAAAGGAAGAGTAGAAATAGGAATTGGAAGAGGAATTTATGGGCGAGAGGCCATAAATTTAAATAAAGAAGCCGATATGAAGGACCAAGCAAAAAATTTTAGACTGTTTGAAGAAACGTTAACTATTTTAAAAAAAGCATGGAAAGAAAAATTTTTCAACCATAAGGGTGAATTTTATACATATCCTGCACCAGATTATGTTTGGCAACACGATATGAGTCCACCAAATAAAGATTTGGTAAATCTAGAAACAAATGTCATGGAAAATATAAGTGTTCTTCCTAAACCTTATCAAAAACCTTATCCAGCAATTCATCAAGTTGTAGATGGAATAAGGTCTATCGAATGGGCAGCTCAACAAGGTTTGAATATTATTATGTGGATACCAACTGTTAAGGCCTTAAAAATAAAATTTGAAGCATTTAAAAATGCAAAATCAGAAGCTGAAAAAAGAAATGTACCAATGGGAGAAGGTATTTCTTTAGTTAGAGATATGTTTGTTGCTGATACAATGGAAGAAGCAAAAGAAAAAGCAGGTGAGCATATGGTTAATTACATGAGGTGGGTTTGTCATTGGAGAGGTTTGGGAAATCACATGGATCCAGGTGAAGAGCTTCCAGAAACAAAAGGTAAGTTAGATTTGTTAAATTATGAATTTTTGCACAAGAGAAACATGCTTTTTGGAACGCCAGAATATGTGATTGATAAAATTCATGAATTAAAATCTGAATTAAACTTACAAAATTTACAAGTTTGGTCTAACTTTCCAGGAATTAAACATGAGGATTGTATGAGAAGTATCAAGTTATTTACTGAAAAAGTAATGCCTCACTTTAAAAAAGATTTTGACACTGAAGTAAAAAAAGTTTCTTGATAAAAAAAAGAAAAAAAATAAGCGGTGGTCAAGCCGCGGTTCAATCTTTAAAAAAAGAAAACACAAAACATGTCTTTGGACTTATTGGTTCTGCAACAATGGAAATGTTTGATGCTCTTTATCATGAGAAAAGCATTAAATTTATTGGCGTGAGAGATGAAAGAACAGGCACTCATATGGCAGATGGTTATGCTAGAGCTTCCAACAAACCGGGAGTAATTTTAGCTGGACAAAATGGTCCTGGTGCAACAAATTTAGTTACAGGTATTGCTCAAGCAAAAGCAGCTTTTTCGCCAGTAGTTGCTATTGCTGGATCATTTTCAACGAAGGACAAAATGGAAGATGCATTTCAAGGTCTTGATCAACAATCATTATTTACACCTATTACCAAAAAAACATGGACAGTAAAAAATTCTAAGATAATTCCAAATGTATTTGGAGATGCTTTCAATCTTGCTATGAAACCAAGAAGAGGACCTGTGTGTATAAACTTGCCTAGAAATATACTGGCAACAACCAATAATTATAATATTAATTATAAAAAAACGTCCTTTGATAATGAGAGTAAAGTTAAAGGTAAACAAGAAAAAATTAAAAGAGCAGCCAAAATAATTCAAGGATCTAAGAAATCAGTAATAATAGTAGGTGCTGGGATTAAGTATACATCTAAATATAAGGAAGTAATCAAACTTTCGGAAATACTAAATATACCAATTGTAACAGCGGCTGGACATGGTGATGCAATTCCATTTAATTATAAACTCAATGCGGGACAAATGGGTCCAAGAGGAAATCCAGTTGCATCAAGATTGGTAAAAGAAGCTCATGTTATTTTGGCAATAGGCACTCGTTTAGGCTTCAATTCAACATTTTATTCTTATGAAAACATCAACAAAAAAGCAAAAATTATTCAAATTGAGTTAGAAAAAAAAATGCTTGGAAAATATTTTCCAATTGTACTGGGAATTAATGCTGATGCAGCAACTGCTACAAAGCAGTTATTTGATGAAATAAGGAAACAAAAACTCAAATTAGATGTTACTAATTGGACAAATACCTATCTTAATGAAAGAAAAAAATTTTTAATTAATAGAGATAAATATAATTTAGGAAAGAATTTTCCTATACAGCCTAAAGGTTTGTTTAAAGAACTTAGAAAGGTATTACCAAAAAATAGCGCTATAACATTAGACGCTGGAACGTTGTGTCTACAAGCAACCGATGCCTTAGAATATTACGATCCTCCATCATTGTTTACTCCATTAGATTTTGGTTTGGTTGGATTTTCATTTGCATGTGGATTGGGTGTTAAGGTTGCAAAGCCAAAAAAAACTGTAGTTAGTCTCATGGGTGACGGTGGGTTCGGAATGACAATATCTGAACTTAGTACTGCTGTAGAATATGGAATTAATACTACGACTATAGTAATGAATAATCAAAGCTGGGGGGCAGAAAAAGCTTATCAAAAAGATTTTTTTGGTAAAAGATATTTGGGAGCCGATATAAAAAGTCCATCATTTGATAAGGCTGCAGAATTATATGGTGCAAAAGGATTTAAAGTTAAAAAAATTTCTGAATTAAATGAAGCAGTTAGTGCAGCAATAAAATGTAACAAACCATCAGTTATTGATGTTGATGTGGATCCAAAAGCCCTATACAGTTTTAGGCGAGACAGTTTCAAACATAGAGAAAAAAAATGAAGCTAGAATTAAGAAAATTTGTAAAATTTGTTGATAAAACTTTCATAGAAGGTGGCAAGAAAGCTAAAGAACCTGTTTTATTAGTTTCGGTTGCAGCTGTTTTTAAAAATCCTTGGCATGGACAGGGTTTTGTTAAAAATTTAAGACCGACTATTTTAGATTTGGCTCCAAAACTTGGGGATTTACTTGTACCAGAGTTAATAAATGAAATGGGATCTCCAGACAAAATACTAGCATATGGAAAGGCTGGTGTAGTCGGATTAAACGGAGAAATTGAACATGCATCAGCATTTATTCATACATTGAGGTTTGGAAATAAATTTCGAGATGCAGTCGGCGGTACATCTTATTTAAGTTTCACCAACACAAGATCACCTGCTGGATCTAAAATATCTATTCCAATGATGCATAAAACAGATTCTGGATTGAGGCCATATTACCTCACTCATGAATTTACTATTCATGATGCACCCTTCGATGATGAGGTGGTTATTGCAATTGGTGGCGCATCGAGTGGTAGAGCGCATTCAAGAACTGGTGACAGATATCAAGATATGAAAGAAATGGGCATAGAGCCAAAATAATTCTTGATGACAACAGGAACTACTGCCTCAGGAACCTACTACTTATTTAATAAAAAAGATCAAGAAATCCCAATAGTATTTATACATGGCGTTGGTCTTACTCATGAAATTTGGCGGCCTCAACTTGAATTTTTTAATTATCATTCAAATATTACTTATGACATTTTAGGCCATGGAAAATCTTCATTAGAAGATGGAAAAATAAGTTTTGATGATTTTTCTAACCAACTAATCGAGCTATTGGACCATCTTAATATTAAAAAAATCCATCTTGTAGGTTTCTCTATAGGATCTTTAATCGCACGAAATTTTGCAACGAAATATAATGAACGTTTACAGACATTAACTCTTCTGAGTTCTATTTATAAAAGAACTGAGGTACAACAAAAAATTGTTAATCAAAGGTTTGAACAAGCAAAACAAGAATTAAAACTTTCAAAGCAAGCTTTAAAGAGATGGTTTACTGATAAATATTTAGAAAATAATCCAGAAATATATGAAAAAATAAGTTCAATTTTGTCTGCAAATAACATGGATAATTTTCTAAAGGTTTACGAGCTATTTGTTAATCATAAAAATGATGAAGATTTTAATAAAATTAAAGCAAATACACTAGTTATGACAGGTGAATATGACATTGGCTCAACTGTAAAAATGTCTCAAGAATTGAATGCTTTAATCTCTAAAAGTCAATTAAAGATCATTAAAGATGGAAAACATCTTTGTGGTATTGAGTGTGCTGATGATGTAAATTTAACGATCAAAAATTTTATTGGATCAGATGAGTAGACTTAAACAATATAAAATGTTTATTAATGGTGAATGGGTTGACTCTGAGAGTAAAAAAACATTTGAAAGTCTCAATCCAGAACATAACGAACCTTGGGCAATTGTACCAGAAGCAAGCACTAAAGATGTTGATAATGCAGTCAAAGCTGCTCAAAAGGCATTTGAGGGAGAATGGCCAAAGCTACTTCCAAGAGAAAGAGCAAAATACTTAAGAGCTATTGGAGATCAATTGAGAGAGAATGCAGAAATGCTAGGAGAAATAGAAACAATTGATACTGGAAAACTCTACAGAGAAACAAAGAAACAAGCAATTTATATAGCAGAATACTACGACTATTACGCTGGTTTAGCAGATAAAGTTGAGGGAACAGTTTTGCCAATAGATAAACCAAATGTTCAAGCAATAACAACTAGAATACCTATAGGTGTTATAGCTGCAATAATTCCTTGGAATTCACAAATGTTTTTAACTGCTACTAAATTAGCGCCAGCACTTGCAATGGGTAATACAGTTGTAATTAAATCTTCAGAACTTGCTCCTGCTGTTTTGTTTGAATTTGCAAAATTAATTGAAAAAACTGGTATCCCTAAAGGCGTAGTGAATGTCATTACAGGATTTGGAGATCCATGCGGTAAAAGTTTAACTACTCACAATTTAGTTGAAAAAGTTGCATTTACTGGAGGTCCTGAAACGGCGAGACATATAATTAAAAACTCTGCAGAAAATTTATCCGAAGTAAGTTTAGAATTAGGTGGAAAAAGTCCAGTTGCAGTATTTGATGATGCAGAACAAGAAAATGCAATAAATGGAATTACAGCAGGAATATTCGGTGCAAGTGGACAAAGTTGTATAGCAGGATCAAGACTTTATTTGCAAAAAGGAATTTACGATGAATTTTTAGATAAGCTCTCAAATCGTGCATCAAAAATAAAAATTGGAGCACCAATGGATCCAGAAACAGAGATGGGTCCTTTAAGTAATTTTAAACAGTTAGAAGTAATAGAAAAAAATATTAAAGATACAATTGATCAAGGTGGAAAAATCAAGTGTGGAGGTGAAAGACATTCTTTTTCAAATAAAGGATATTACTTTCCACCTACAATTATAGAATGTGATAATCACAATCTTCCCGTAGCAGAAAATGAGTTATTTGGACCTGTATTATCAGTAATGAAATTTGATACAGAAGATGAAGTAATTTCAAAAATGAATGATAATCAGTACGGATTATCCTCTGGTGTGTATACAAGTAATTTATCAAGAGGTATGAGAGTTTCTAAAGCAATTAGGGCAGGAATTACTTTTGTTAATACCTACAGGTTAATATCACCATCTGCTCCATTTGGAGGTATTAAAGATAGTGGATATGGGAAAGAGGCAGGAATAGATTCGATTAAAGATTACACAAGGGTAAAAACGACTTGGTTTTATACTTCAGATGAACCTTCATTAGATCCATTCTCAATAAGATAAATCAAACTACTACAATAAACTGCTTTAAAATATGATAATTTAGCGATTGAATATTTATATTATTCATAATCTAATTAGTTTTTATAAATTGTTAACAATTAAAGAGGGAATATGGCAAAAAATAAAGGATTACTAATTGCAGTAGCAGTCGTTGTGGTTGCTGTAATTGTATATTTTTCTACTCAACAATCAAAAGTTTCTAAAACTGGGGTTGGTGGAGAAATTAAAATGGGAATAATATTAGGATTTACAGGTCCAATTGAATCTTTAACACCAGCTATGGCTGCTTCAGCAGAACTAGCTTTTAAAGAGGCTTCGGATTCTGGTTCATTATTAGGTGGAGCTACAATTTCACCAATGAGAGCAGACTCAACATGTGTTGACTCAGCGGCAGCAACTGCTGCAGCAGAAGGGTTAATTTCAGGGGGTGTAGCTGCTATTATGGGAGCTGACTGCTCCGGTGTAACGGGTGCAATTGCAACTAATGTTGCAGTTCCAAACGGTGTTGTGATGATTTCTCCATCTGCAACGTCTCCTGGATTAACAACACTTGATGATAAAGGTTTCTTTTTTAGAACAGCGCCTTCTGATGCAAGAGGTGGTCAGATTTTAGCTGATATTACAAAAGATAGAGGTATTAGCAGTGTTGCAATTACTTACACGAATAACGATTATGGAAAAGGTTTGGCAGATGTTTATGAAGCTGCAGTAAAAGCACACGGAATAAGTGTTTCAACTGTTACAGCTCATGAAGATGGAAAAGCTGATTACTCATCGGAGGCTGCAACACTTGCAGCAGCTGGTGGTGACGCTTTAGCTGTTATTGGTTATCTTGACCAAGGTGGTAAAGGAGTAATTCAAGCATCATTAGATGCGGGATCCTTTGACACATTCATTATGTCAGATGGTATGATTGGTCAATCAATAGTTGATGCTATTGGAAGTGATTTAGATAAATCTTTTGGATCTTTACCAGGTTCAACTGGAAAAGGTGCAGGTGTTTTTGCAGAAGTTGCAAAAACTGGAGGAATAGATTCATCTGGACCTTACACTGGAGAGTCATATGACGCTGCTGCTTTAATTGTTTTAGCAATGCAAGCAGGTAATTCTGCAGATAGAGCTTCTATTGCCAAAAATGTAATGGATGTTGCTAATGCTCCTGGAACAAAAATTTATCCAGGTGAACTTAAAAAAGGATTAGATTTACTAGCTGAAGGTAAAAAAATTGATTACGAAGGTGCAACTGGAGTAACTTTTACTGATGTTGGTGAAGCAGAAGGTTCTTTTTTAGAAAAAGAAATCAGTGGTGGAAAATTTGAGACTGCTAAACAAAGATAGTTTTAAATAATCTAAATATTAAAAAACCCCAGTAAGTCTTATTACTGGGGTTTTTTTTAAAAATTACTTATAACTCTAAAGCTACCAAATATTGAAATAAAAATTAAAAATTTAAGTTATTTTTTTTCTTTTAAATCAGCTCTTAAAGTAGTCAAAATAATTAAAATCATAAAAGGTATACATATAATATTCATTATTTTCCAACTGGTAAGAGCAATTGAAATTCCAGCTGATAGGCTACCGATCGCATGAACAGAATAAACTATAAAATCATTTACACCCTGGGCTCTAAACTTTTCTTCTTCTCGATAAGTTAAAACAAGCAAACTTGTTCCGGATATAAACAAAAAATTCCAACCTAAACCTAAGAAAATTAAAGCAAACATATAATTATAAAAAGTCTGTTCGAAAAAACTTACCATTATAGTGATACTATAAAGAAATACTCCTACATACATCATATTACTATGGCCAAATTTTTTAATTAAAATACCTGTAAATAAGGATGGTAAAAACATTGCAACAACATGAAATTGTATAACCATACCAGTTTTACTAAGACTCATTTTTTCCATTACATGCATACTTAATGGGGTTGCGGTCATCAAAAATGTCATTATTGCGTATCCAAATGCTGAGGCTACAAGAGCCTGTAAAAACCTTGGTTGAGAGATTAGCTCTAGACGACTACGTCCTGAATATTTTGTGCTAGCTTCTATTTTTGATGTATTCTCATAAAATAAAAAGAAAACTACCGGTATAATAGTTAAAATTCCAAGCGATAAATAAGAGCCAACATATAAATGTTCACTAAAAATATCTCTTGTATAGTTTGCAATTCCTGGTCCCAAGAATGCCGAAACAATCCCACCTAATAAAATTATTGAAATTGCTTTTGGTATTTTATTTTTTTCAACACTTTCAGCTGCAGCAAAACGATATTGATGAGTAAATGCCATACCCACACCGAGAAAGAAATTTGCAAAACAAAATAAAAAAAAATTTTGATTAAATATTGAATAAGATGCTAATAAACAAACCAAAAAATTTCCAATTGAAGCTGAAATAAATCCAGCTTTTCTTCCTATTAAACTCATTATTTTAGTTGCAATGATAGCCCCTATGGCAATTCCCACTACTGATATTGACATAGGCAAAGTTGAAAGTGATAAAAGTGGACTAATTTGAGAACCAATAATTCCACTCAAGAATACTGTTACTGGAGCAGCGGTAAAGCTAAAAATTTGACTTAATGAGAGAATTACAAGATTCTTATTCATTAAAACATGTACTTATCCGCTATGTACATGAACCAAGCTATTGCAGCACCTAATATAATATATTTCATAATAAATTTATTTTATTTCTATTTTTTCAGGAAGTATACCTTTAGGTCTGTATCTCATAATTAACAATAACCCCAAACCCATCATCAAAAATCTAAAATAGGGTACACTCTCAATTAAATGGGCTTTAAGTAAATTTGTTGATGGAATACCAACTGTGAAAAAGTTTATTAAAAATAAAGCTATTGGAGCAGATTCAATCCATAAAAACCAAACTGCAAATCCTCCTAATATAGCTCCAAAATTATTTCCACTTCCCCCAACAATCACCATAACCCAAATTAAAAAAGTATATCTCATCGGTCTATAACTTCCTGGGGTAAACAATCCATCTTGAGTAACTAGCATTGCTCCTGCAATTCCAACAATTGCAGAGCCTAAAATAAAAATTAATAAATGCTGTTTAACAACATTTTTTCCCATAGCATTTGCTGCTTCTTCATTATCTCTAATGGCTCTCATCATTCTGCCCCACGGAGAGTAAAGAGCTTTTTGTGTGAGAATTAATAAAATGATAACCACTATCAAAAATAATCCTGAATAACAAAGTTTTACAAAGACAGATGAACCTTCAATTACGAGCTGATTTAATGCAGTTTGTCGATCGGATAAATTAGAAATTAATTCTAGTTTTCCAGAATTAAATTTTTCAACTAAAGTTATAAACCAGTCTGTTGACTGAAGATCTACTTCATAAGGAGCCGGTCTTTTTAGTCCAATTACATTTTTAACACCTCTTGTAAGCCAGTCTTCATGTTTAATAATTGCAATAACAATTTCTGATATTAGTAGGGTTGCTATTGCTAAATAATCAGCCCTTAAACCTAATGCTACTTTTCCTACTACAAATGCCAAACCACCTGCAAAAAATGCACCAACAATCCATGAAAAAATTATAGGTAATCCAAATCCACCTAGAAAACCCGTTTTGGCTGGATTAATATCTTCAATTGCTTCAATGCCAGGTTCTGCGGTAAACCTTAATAAAATAATTCCTGAAATAATAAGAGCTGCAATACTATAAGTTCTGACTTTTGACTTTTGAAAATTTTTTAAGATAAAGCGAATAATTAATACTATCGCAATAATGAGCCATAGACATATCAAAATATTAAGACCTCCTGCACTCCAGGCTTCTTGAACAGGATCAACGGAAATTATAACTGCAGCTAATCCACCAAGAGCTGTGTAACCCATTATCCCAAAATTAATTAATCCTGCATATCCCCATTGAATATTTGCGCCCATCGTCATTACAGCTGAGATAAGACACATATTAAATATTGATAGTGCGATATTCCATGATTGAAAAATACCAACCAAAATAATTAAAACCATCATTATGCTGTATGCAGCAACTACATTTAAATTTTTTCTCACAGCACTTTCCCTTTAAATATACCAGATGGTCTATAGAGTAATACAATTACTAATATTGAAAATGAGACTGCAAATTTATAATCTGTAGATAAAAGCTGAACTAAACTTTCTGGCTCCATGCTTTCAGGTAGAATATATATAAAAAATTTTTTGTAAGCATAAGTAAGAAATATTTCAGAAAAAGCAATTACATATCCTCCTAAAAATGCACCAAAAGGATTTCCTATACCTCCAACTATAGCAGCGGCAAATATTGGAAGCATATTATTAAAATAAGTAAAAGGTTTAAAACTTTTATCCAATCCATATAAAGCTCCACCTATAGTTGCTAAAATTCCAGCAATTATCCAAGTTATCATTACAATTTTTTTTGGATCTATTCCAGAAAGTAAAGCTAGATCTTCATTATCAGAATAAGCTTTCATACTTTTCCCTGTTTTGGTTTTATTTAAAAACCAAAATAGTAATGAAACTAATATAACTGTAACTAATACAGTAATCACTTGAGTTGACTTCAAGGCAAGGCCTTCATTAAGTCCAGTCATTTCTTTAAATTCTCTGGCTTTAATAATAAATTTTTCTCCATCAAAAAATCTTCGATCAGAAGGTCCGATTATAATTCTGACAACAGCTTGCGTTACGAACATCACTCCAATGCTAACCATCGCAAGCTGAACTGGGGGGCTTTTATTGGTTCTGTAATACTTAAATACAAATTTATCTATAGAAAGCATATAGATAATCATAAACAAAATTCCGAATGGTATAGCTATTAATGCTGTTGGCAAAACCCCTAAAGAAATTCCTAATGACTGAAAATACCAAGTAAATAATATAGTAACCATAGTACCAAAAGACATCATGTCTCCTGTTGCAAAATTAGCGAATCTTAGTATTCCATAAATCAAAGTAACAAAAATTGCACCCAAAGCTAATTGCGAACCATATGTGAGTGCTGGTATAAAAATATAATTTAATAGAAGAATTAATGCATTTAATATATCCACATCAGCCTCCTAGAAATGAGTTTCTAACTCTTGGATCGTTTAATAATTCAATTCCTGTGCCTGAGTAACGATTTTCACCCGTTACTAAAACATAACCTCTATCAGAAATACTCAATGCTTGTTTGGCATTTTGTTCAACCATCAGAATTGCTACATCATTCTTTTTTACTTTAACTATATGATCAAACAATTCATCCATTACAATTGGCGAAACACCAGCTGTTGGTTCATCAAGCATCAAAACTGATGGCTTGATCATTAACGCACGGCCAAGTGCAACTTGTTGCCTCTGACCTCCTGATAGCTCTCCAACTAATTGATTTCGTTTTTCTTTTAAAATTGGGAATAAATTAAATACTTCTTCTATAATATTTTTTATTTCATTTTTTATAAGAAATGCTCCCATTTCCAAATTTTCTTCAACTGTCATACCAGCAAATACATTTTTGTTTTGAGGAACAAAAGATATACCTTTTTTTACTCTATCTTGAGGAGATAGATTTGAAATATCCTCTCCATTAATTTTAATTGATCCAGATTTTAAATTTAATAATCCTAACATTGCTTTCATTGCGGTAGACTTTCCTGCTCCATTAGGACCTAAAATTGATACTATTTCACCTCTGTTAACACTTACCGTACAAGAATTAATTATATCTGGACCATTTCCATAGCCTCCAGTCATTTCAATTCCTTCAAAGTAAGACATTAATTTTGACCCTTTATTTTTGATCCTCTTCCTAAGTAACTTTCTATGACTCTCTCGTCTTTTTTTGCTTCTTCTACAGAGCCTTCAAATAATACTGATCCTTCTGCCATAACAATAACAGGATCACATAACCTTCCTATAAAATCCATGTCATGTTCAATCATACAAAAAGTATAACCTTTTTCTTTATTTAATTTCTCTATTGCACTTCCAAGATCTTTTAAGAGTGTACGATTAACACCCGCACCTACTTCGTCTAATAGTACTAATTTTGCATCAACCATCATTGTTCTACCGAGTTCCAAAAGTTTTTTTTGTCCACCTGAGAGATTACCAGCTAGTTCGTTTGACAGGTGGTTCAGATTTAAAAAATCGACAACTTCCTTTGCTTTCTTTTTTACTGCTTCTTCTTCTTGAGCAACAATATTTGGTTTCAAAAGTGCTGTCATAAGTTTTTCTCCAGACTGATTACCTGGGACCATCATTAAGTTTTCTAGTACCGATAAATTAGAGAACTCGTGTGCTATTTGAAAAGTTCTCAACAACCCTTTTGTAAATAATTCAAAGGATGGAACATCTGTAATATTTTCATTATCAAAAATTACTTCACCACTTGAAGACTTTAAATTTCCAGCAATCAAATTAAATAAAGTTGTTTTACCTGATCCATTGGGTCCAATAATTCCTGTTATAGTTCCTCTTGAAACTTTTAACGAGCAATCTGAAACGGCTGCTAGTCCTCCAAAATATTTTGATAAATTTTTAATTTCTAATATATTTTCAGACATTGCATTATTTATTAAGTCTGCGATGAATGCTATTTAATGTTTTTTCAAGTGACTTGTAAAATCCCACTCCAGTTAGCTCTTTAACTCCTTGTTCATTTAATCCTTTTGGAGTTTGAGACTCTTTTACTAAAAATTTTAGATTTTTATTTGAATTTTTTTGAGCATCCTCAGATAGAGCTAAGAATAAAGACGTAATATATTTTTGAGCATCATTCCTCTTTACACCTCGTTTTACTAACCAATCACTCATAATTCTGAGTATTTCATAAAAGGGAGCCATCATACCAGATGTAGACCAAAAATTGATCGAAGATTTTTCGTTTTTAATTTCAATAGTTGTTCCAAGATGATTGAAAAATTTTTACTTTAATATTAGGTGGACAAATGGGTACTGGCCCCTTCCGTAACGACACTGGTGGTAGTGGTATTGCTCTTACTATTTTTGCTTTTACTCTTATTGCTTTTTTTAATTGTAATAGTGTGATTGTAGAAATAAAACTTAT
>CACEBA010000008.1 GCA_902557585.1 uncultured Pelagibacteraceae bacterium | reverse complement strand
TATCGATTCCCATTCCATAATGCTGATATGCAATTGTTGAGTCAACAAACCTATCGATGAGTATAATTTTTTTTTTATATGATTTCTCTATTAGGTTAATATTTTCACTTCTAGAGGCAAAATATAAAAAGAGGTCCGTTTCTTTATTAAACTTTGTTTCTTTGTTTAAAATCATTCTTCTTATTTTTTCAGAGTTTTTACTTCCACCCGGTTCCCTTAACTTTATGTAATCAATTTTTTTTTCCTTCAGATACTTAGAAACTACTGAAATATGGTGACTTTTTCCGCTTGCTTCTACACCTTCAAACACAATTATTGGTTTCTTAGACATCGCCCCAAATTAAATAGTTAATTGACTTCATCAATCTTGATAGAAAATTTACTTTTTTAATATCTTTAGAAGATAATAAGTCATATTCACCAACTAACTCTTGATCGTATACAACTCTCAATTTTGCTATTTTTTGATCTTTTTTTATTGGAGCCTCAACTGGACCATCGTATTTAACCGAAACTTTGAGTAACTTTTTTTTTGCTTTTTTAATAGTTTTATAAATATCCTGATCTGTATAAGCATCAACTGTGTCTTCCTTTCCTAACCATACTTCAATTTTTTGAAAAGGAATTTTAGATTTAGCAATTTCAACTAAGTCAAAGTTTGTTAAACCATAAGTTAAAAGTTTTGTGCTTTCTTTTGATCTAGAATTTTTTGTATTAAATCCACTGCCTACAGCTATTAATCTTCTGCCATTTCTATTTATCGATGATGCAAGTGAATATTTTTCTACTGCAAGGTAACCAGTTTTAATACCGTCAGCTCCTAAGTTTTTGTAAAGTAGAGGATTTCTATTACCTTGAGTAATTGGATCACCTCCAGTACGGTCCCAAGTGAATTTTTTTTCAGCAAACATTTTATAAAACTCAGGATGTTGTTCAATTAAATATCTAGACATAATCATTATGTCCCTTACAGTTGAATAATTATCAGGATCATTAATACCTGAGGAATTTGTAAAGTTAGTATTCTCCATTCCAATTTCTCTTGCCTTTGCAGTCATGAGCAAAGCAAATTCATCTTCAGTTCCCGCAATACCCTCAGCTAGAGCTATGCATGCATCATTTCCGGAGGCAACAATTATACCTTTTAATAAATTTTCAACAGAAACTTGATCACCAACCATAATAAACATTGAGGAATATCCTGATGTAGAAAGTCTCCAAGCTTTTTCGGAAATAATAAATTTTTCATCCATAGTTAAATCACCAGATTTAATTAAATCAAATGCTATGATTGAGGTCATAATTTTTGTCATTGACGCAGGATATATTGATCTATCAGGCTCCTTTTCATATAAAATTTCTCCAGAATGAAAATCTTGAAGAATTGCTGTTCTTGCCATTACATCAAAATTAGCTTTTGATGCTGTTAAAACAAATAAGCTTAGAGCGACGTAAATAAATAACTTGTTAAACATCTTTTAGTATTTCTAAATTTTCAAATTCTAATAATTTAATTTTGTTAAATGATTTCTCGAGTTTTTTTATATCATTAAATGGTCCTAATAATACCCTATATTTGGTCTCTGATAATTTTTTTATAATGGAATTTTTTAAATTTGTTTCTTTATTAATTCTTAGAATCATGTTTTCAGCAGAATCTTTATAATAAAAATCAGCTATTTTGATTGAATATAAAAATTTTTGTTTTTTAACTTTTTTTTTCGACTGTAAATCATTTCCTAAATTATCAATAATTATACCGTCAACTGGAGCTTTTTGAGCTACATTTTTTTCTTCATCAAAAGTTTTAGCTTTTTTTGCAACAAATGTAGAATTTTGAGAAATAAGAACAAGGTCAATGTAGGGTTCTTTGATATCTAAATCTAATTCTTCAGCAATTCTAGTTGTAATTACCGAGTTATAAAAATCAGAAAAATTTACATTGTTTGAAATTACTTCTGCAATAACAGTCTTATTATTTTCAGGATTTGTTAATTTAACAAAAGAATTTTTTTTAATTTTTTTGTGAAATATCAAAAGTGATCTATTGTCTATTTTTTTTGAAATTTGATTATCTCTTTTCAGTTTATCATCGTAAATTAAAGTAAAACCTGTGTTACTATATTTCTGATTTGAAATATAATTAATTGATTTTTCATTTTTATCAAATT
Source organism: uncultured Pelagibacteraceae bacterium (assembly GCA_902557585.1). Next base: position 23,981 of record CACEBA010000008.1, on the reverse strand, counting down.
GCTGACATGTAGTTAAAAATAAACTTATAATTATGATTATAAATTTATTTAATTTCATTTTTGAATTTATTTTTTAAAGTACATACAGCTAGAGCAAATCTTAATGATCTATTCCATTGTAGTATTATTTCATAATTATCAAATACTATAAAGGCTGGATTTAAAGTATCTGCATCGGGAATTATATCTTTATCAGGCGTAATTATTGCAATTTTTAGATTATCATATTTGTTATCAATATTTTCAGCATTGTTGATAAATTTCTTAAAGTATTTTAATTCCATTTTATTATGAAGTTTTTTTGCAGACACATTTAAATATTTCTTTGGTATTTTATTGGATAGATTAATCCTATAAAAACATGGTTCATTTGATTTCCATCCAATTTGTTTGAGATAATTGGCAGCAGATGCATAAGCATCTATATTGCTTTTTAAATTGATAGAACCATTCTCGTCATAATCAATTGCATATTTCAACATGGTAGAAGGCATAAACTGAAAAAAACCAAATGCACCAGCCCATGATCCATATAATGTTTCATAATCAATTTGCTTATTTTCAATTAGATCTAGAAGGATCAGTAGTTCTTTAGTAAAAAATTCAGATCTTCTCTTGTCGAAGCTCAATGTAGCTAAAGATGACAAAATATCCATTTTTCCAACATAAGTTCCAAAATTTGTTTCAATGCCCATTAAAGATAATAGCAACTCCTTCTCGATACTGAATTTCTTTTCAATTGATTTTATTAAATTTAGATTTTGATTATAAAAATTAGTACCTTTAGAAAGTTTTTTATTAGATGTACGTTTGTTAATATATGTTTTTGTATCTTCGTAAAATTCTGGTTGAAACCTATCGTATTTTATAACGTTTGGTAAAAATTTTGTATTTGACATCACAAGGTCAAAGGTATTTTCGGAAATATTATTTTTTAAAGCAACTATTTTAAAATTTTTTTTCCACTTTTCAAATTCCAAATTAATGTCAGCAAAAGCATTTAAACCACTAGAAAATAAAATAATTAAAAAAAATCTAATTAGTTTCATGCAAATCTTTCAAATATATAATTACAGCAATCCAAATAAAAATAAAACTAACTAATTTATCAATTGTGAAAATTTCATCGTAATAAAAAAAACCTAGTAAAAATTGTAAGGTTGGAGTTATATAAAAAATCATACCTGTTGCACCTAGGCCACATAATTCAACTCCTCGCACATATAAAAACAAAGGTATTACTGTCATTGGACCTGCCAAAAAAATCAATAACATCATCGGTGGATCAGAAAGTTTAAAATCATTAAAACCATTAATTGTAATTAAATAAAATACGACTACAGCAAATGGTAAAATAAAAATGCTTTCAATTAATAGACCAACATCTGTATCAACATTAATTTTTTTTCTTACTAAATTATATAAAGCCCAACTAATTGCTACAATTAATCCCATCCATGGTAGAGATTGATAGCTCATAATTATTAAATAAAGAATTGAAGAGATTACTAAAAAAATAGAAAAAATTCTTTTTTTGTTAAGAACTTCATTAAAAAAAAAGAAACCTAGCATCACACTTAGTATGGGCATGATAAAATAACCAAAACTTGCATCAATTATTCTATTTGTTGCTATTGCATAAATCCATGCAGCCCAATTAGTAAATATTAATAAACCTGAAAAAAATAAATAAAATAAATTTTTTTTAATTTTAATTATTTTAAAAAAAACATGCCATTTTGAAAATAAGAATGTAGTAATTATTAATGTTAATGTTGTCCATAGACAACGATGGACTACGAGCTCTACATGACCGATAAAAGTTATATACTTAAAATAGATAACTCCAAAAAAACCCCACCAAAAAGAGCCAAAACCAGCTAGTGCTAATCCTTTATTAAATTCATTATTCATAGGATAAAATGGAATTTGTCGTTATTAGTTTTAATAGACTATTTTTAGGTTGAATTAAATAATTATAATTATACAACCATGGCCAAGGAGAGATGGCTGAGCGGTTGAAAGCACCGGTCTTGAAAACCGGCAAAGGGGCAACTCTTTCCTGGGTTCGAATCCCAGTCTCTCCGCCAAATATTAATATTTAAAATTCTTAAATAGTAAATTTACTTTATTGTTTTCTATCTTAAAATCAGTTTTAGCACCTGTATAGTAATTATATAAATTTGTATCGTCTATATTTAGTAATTTTTCTAAATCAAATAATTCTTCATAATTTAAATTATTAATATTTTTTTTTGTAAAAGTGCCTAAAAGTTTGTCCATCTCTTTTGTGCCGCGATAGTTAGATCTGTAAATAATTTTTTTTTTTAATTGATCTATGTTGATAGGCATAATTAGAATATATTAATTAATAATGAGCATTAAAAGTAATTATAATTATTTATTGTCTGATTTAACAGCTTTAAAAGGTGTTGGAGCAAAGACTACAAATCTACTTAAAAAGAAAAATATTAATAGCTTATTCGACCTTCTATGGAAACTACCAAAATCATTTACAGATAGAAGTTTATCCTCAAAAATAATAGATCTTAAAATTGGTGAGAATCAAACAGTTACAGTTACACCTCAAAAATATCAATTTCCAAGAATAAGAAACTTACCAAATAGAGTTATTTGCTCAGATGAAACTGGAAAATTAGACTGTGTTTTTTTTAATAGTTATGAGGGATATGTAAAAAAAATACTCCCATTAGGAAAGGAAATAACAATAAGTGGGAAAATAAGTTATTTTAAAAATAAATATCAATTAACAAACCCAAAATATATTTCCGAAGATTCATCTCTAATTAAACAAGTTCATAACAAATATTCATTAACAGAAGGAATATCTGAAAAAGTTTACAATAAGATTATTAGCCAAATCATTAAAAATTTACCTGAATTAAATGAATGGCACTCAGACGAAATTATGAAAAGATTTGGAAATTTGGGTTGGAATGATTCTATTATTGAGCTTCATAAACCAGAAAATATTGGCAAATATAATGATAACTTTTATCAAAGACTTGCTTATGACGAAATATTTTCAACCTTTCTAGTAAATTCTGAAATAAGAAAAAAAATTAAAAAAATAAAAAAAAAAGAAAAGAAAATTAATATAAAATTACAAAATTTATTAATAAATAAATTAAGCTTTACACTAACTAATGATCAGGTCAAATCTTTAAAAGAAATAAACAAAGATTTAAGCACATCAACAAAAATGTTTAGGCTTTTACAGGGTGACGTCGGCAGTGGTAAAACAATTATTGCACTACTATCAGCATATAATACTATAAACGCAGGCTACCAAGTAGCTTTTATGGCACCTACAGAAATATTAGCACGTCAGCATTACAATTTTGCGAAAACAATTTATCCTAAAAATAAAATTATAGAACTAATCTCTGGAAAATCTGATTACAAAGATAAAAAAATAATTTTAGATAAATTGGAAAATAATGAAATAGATATAATCTTTGGAACACATGCAATATTTCAAAAAAAAGTAAACTACAAAAAACTTGGATTAATTATTATAGATGAACAACACAAGTTTGGAGTCAATCAACGAAAAAAACTTTCAGATAAAGGTGGTGATGATTGTGATGTTTTGTTGATGACAGCTACACCTATACCGAGAACTTTAACTATGACAATGTATGGTGATATGGATTTATCAATAATCAAAGAAAAACCTAAATCCCGAAAACCAATTAAAACATACAGTAAACTAGAGAGTAAAATTGTCGATGTTATTAAATTTATCAAAAAAGAAATTAATATGGGAAACCAAATTTTTTGGGTATGTCCATTAATAGAAGAGTCGAAAAAATTAGATCATACATCTGCTGTTAAAAAATTTGAATTTTTGAAAAATTTATTTCCAGATCAAGTATTATTGTTACATGGAAAAACTGAAATAAGTGAGAAAGAAAAAATACTAAATGATTTTCAAAAAAATAAATTTAAAATTCTAGTTTCAACTACAATTATTGAGGTAGGAATAGACTTTCCTAATGCAAATATAATTATTATTGAAAATGCAAATAAATTTGGATTATCTCAACTTCATCAACTTAGAGGGCGTGTTGGTCGTGGATATAAGGAGTCATCATGTATTTTGATGTTTAAATCTAATTTGTCAGAAAATGCAAAAAAAAGAATTAATATATTAAAACAAAGTAATGATGGTTTTTTAATTTCCGAAGAAGATATGAAACTTAGAGGATTTGGTGATTTACTAGGATTTAAACAGAGTGGTATTAAAAATTTCAAATTAGCTGATCCTATACATAACAACGATCTTTTTCTACTAGCTGAAAAAGAAATGAAGAGAATTGAAAACTCTAATGAGGATATTAGCAAATTTAAACCTTTGATAAAACTTTATGATAGAGCAGATATTATTAATGATATTGCTTAAGATTTTGAAGAAGTTCCTGCAGACACTATAAATTTTGAAGCTTCCTCAAATGTCATATTTAAATAAATAACATCCTCCACTGGAAACATTAATAAAAAACCACTAGTAGGATTTGGTGTTGTAGGAACAAAAACATTAACAAGTTTTTTACCAGTTTTTTGAGCCATTTCTCCAGTGTTTTCTTTAGTAGCGAAACCCACAGCCCAAACTCCTTTACGTGGATACTCGATTAGCACTACGCTTTTTTGACTATCATCTTTTTTGGAAAATGTTTCCGTCATTTGAACTATTGCTGAATAAACAGTTCTTAAAAAAGGAATTCTCTTAAACAGATCGTCAATTAATTTTAATATTCTTCTTCCAAAAAAAGAAAGTGATAAACCACCAACAAAGGTAATTATTATAACTGAAATAATTATCTCAACACCTGGTATATTAAATGGTAAATAGCTATTTGGATTAATATTTGAAGGAATTAAATTTGATGAAATACCAATAAGAATTTTACTTAGGTATAAAGTAAATCCAATAGGTATTAATACAACCACACCAGTTATAAAATAATTTCTTAATGTGAGTGAAAAGGATTTTTTTGTATTTTTTTTAGTCATATCTTTACTTATAACTTGCGTAAACAACAAAAATAATTGCAATGATAAATAAAACAACTAAAATTTTATTATTAAGATTCATAATATTTTAGTATTATCAATTTTATACACTTATGAATAGAAGAAAATTTTTATCATATGTTGGTTGTAGTTGTTGTGGATATTTTCTGCCATCTTGTACTACTGCACCAATTACAGAGAGAAAACAATTAAAAATAGTTTCCGAAGCTAAGTTAAATGCACAAGCAGCTCAAATTTACGAAAAAATTAAAGAAAAAGAAAAAATGAGTGATGATATGACTACCCTTAATGAAATTAAGGAGATTGGAGGAAGGATGGAAAATTCTATATCTACATATTTTGATAGAGAAGGTTTAAATGACCCTACTGCTAATTTTAATTGGGAATATATTTTAATTGACAAAAAAAAAGTAAGGAATGCATGGTGTATGCCTGGTGGAAAGATTGCTATATATACTGGCATTCTTGAGGCAACTAAAAATAAAAATGGTTTAGCTGCTGTTATGGGTCATGAAATAGCTCATGCGGTCGCAAAACATTCGGTCGAAAGAGCTAGTAGTGCAACTTTACTAAATGTAGGAACAAGAATAATTGATATTGCATCTGGCGGGGTACTTTCGGATATTAATAGATCAACAGGCATGAATACCGTTGGTTTATTAGCTCAATTAGGAATTTTAAATCCTTTTAGCAGAAGACAAGAAAGTGAAGCAGACTATTTAGGTATGATATTTTCATCTCTGTCTGGCTATGACATAAGAGAAACAGCCAAAATTTGGGAGAGAATGAAAGAACTTAATAAAGGAAAGGAAACACCTGAATTTATGAGTACGCACCCATCACCTGATAATAGAATAAAAGATTTAAATGAAAAAATGAATAAGGTTATTTTAGATTATCCTCCGTTAACAATTTAATTAAATTATGGTGAGCCCTGATGGACTCGAACCATCGACCCATTCCTTAAAAGGGAATTGCTCTACCAACTGAGCTAAGGGCCCCTAATTTATTCAAACTGAATAAATGTTATATATAGATTTATTTTACTTTTTCAAATATCAATTTTAGTAAATATTGAAAAGTTACTACAACTTATCAATGTATTTATCATGGAATTTATCGAATGTACCTTGCTCAATATGATCTCTAATAGAAGACATTAATTCTTGGTAAAAGTTAATATTGTGAAGTGTTAAAAGCATTGAGGCTAATATTTCATTTGTATTAAAAAGATGATTTAGATAATTTTTAGAATATTTATTCAAGTTTAAATTGTCACATTTAGGATCAAGAGGTGCGTTGTCATTTTGATATTTATTATTTTTAATATTTATTCTTCCATTCCAGGTAAAAGCAAGACCAGTCCTACCTGATCTTGTTGGTAAAACACAGTCAAACATATCAATACCACGTTTGACAGCTCCTAGAATATCAGATGGTGTGCCAACACCCATTAAATAACGGGGTTTATCTTCAGGCAGAAATTCTTTAATGTCATCTAGAACTGAAAACATTTCTTCTTGAGTCTCTCCAACAGCGAGACCGCCTAGAGCATACCCGTCAAAACCTATATTAATTAATTCATTCAATGACTTGATTCTTAGATCCTTAAATAATCCACCTTGTACTATACCAAATAATGCTTTGTGTGGATTTGTGCCAAATGCACTTTTTGATCTTTCTGCCCAATATAATGAAAGATCCATAGATTTTTTTATTAAATCATAATCATCGGTCTTTTTAGGACACTCATCCATGATCATAACTATGTCTGAATTTAAACCTAATTGAATTCTTATACTTTCTTCTGGACTCAAATAAAATTTTTTACCATCTACATGTGAATTAAATATAGCTCCTTTTTCACGATCAATTTTATTTAATTTTGAAAGGGACATTACTTGAAAACCACCAGAGTCAGTTAAAATTGGTAAATCACAATTCATAAATTCATGCAAACCACCAACAGTTTTAATTCTATCGACACCAGGTCTTATCATCAGATGATAGGTGTTAGATAAAATTATTTGTGAGCCGGTTTTTTTTATGTCATCAATTGTACAAGCTTTTACTGTAGCTTGTGTACCAACTGGCATAAAAGCAGGTGTATTTATTTTACCACGGTGAGTTTCGATAACACCAGATCTAGCAAATTTATCTTTCTTTAAAATTTTAAAGGCAAAATTTTTTAATGCCATTCAGTAGATTACAATGATTTAAAACTTATGATCTTATCAGGATCTGTTACAGATCCATTATTACTTTCATCACCTCTTTTGATTTTGTCTACTAAATCCATTCCCTCTATGACTTTACCAAACACAGTATATTGTCTGTCTAAAAAGGGTGCTGGTTTAAAACATATAAAAAATTGACTGTTTGCACTATTTGGATCTGAAGATCGAGCCATTGAAAGAGTTCCTCTATCATGGGGCAAACTACTAAATTCTTGCTTTAGATCTGGTAAATCAGATCCACCCATTCCTGCTCTACGCAAATCAAATTCCTTAGACTCTGAATTGCCAAATTTAACATCACCTGTTTGAGCCATAAAACCATCTATCACTCTATGAAAAACTACATTATCGTATTTACCTTCATTTGCTAGTTCTTTAATTCTCTTTACGTGATTTGGGGCCACGTCCTCAAATAACTCTATTTTTACATCTCCGTCTTTTAATTTTAAAATCATTATATTCTCCTCAGCTATTGATTGATTAGTAAATAAATAAAATAAAACTAATATATTTATTAAAATTTTATTCATATTTTGCTTTTAAAGATTTAATAGTACTTTTAGTAGTAAATTTTTTAATATCACCATTTAATTTAACAATTTCTTTGACAAATCTTGACGAGATAATTTGATTTTCAACGTCTGACATTAAAAAAATAGTTTCTATATTCTGATTTAATTTTCTATTCATCCCAGCTAACTGGAATTCGTATTCAAAATCAGATACAGCTCTTAATCCTCTAAGAATAATATTTGATTTATATCTTTTACATAAATCAGTAGTTAATGAGCTAAAAGATACAACCGTAATTTTTTTTTTATTAAGTTTTAAATCCTTAAACAAAGCTTTATTAACTATCTCAATTCTTTCATCTGAATTAAATAGATAGGTCTTGCTACTAACGTCTGATACACCTACAACTATCTTATCAAATAGTTTTAAAGCTTTTTTAATTACATCAATGTGTCCATATGTAATTGGGTCAAATGTACCTGGATATATCGCTATTTTGGTCATTAAATTAAATCAAGTTATCGTCTATTTTAATCGCAGATACAACTTTTTCCTCACCAGATAATTTGATAATTCTAACGCCTTGAGTATTTCTTCCCGCTGTTCTTATCTCTTTAACAGCTACTCTTATAACTCTTCCTTTGTTTGTTGATATTAAAATTTCATCACCCTCAAAAACAGGAAAAGAAGATGTAATATTTCCGTTTCTAGGTGAATTGACAATACCAATAATACCTTTGCCTCCACGGTTTGTGACTCTGTAGTCAAAATGAGAGGTTTTTTTACCAAAACCATTTTCGCTTATTGATAAAACAAATTTTTCTTTTGCATTTAATTCGGATTTTTCATCTTTAGATTTTTTTCCATTTTTCTTAATTTTATCACTGTCAATAACAGATAAAGAGACTATTTGATCATTTGTTGCTAATTCAATTCCCTTTATACCTTTTGAAGATCTTCCTTTGAAAACCCTTAATTTTTTTGCTTCAAATCTTATGCATTTACCAAATTTTGTACTTAAAATTATATCTTGATCATCTTTACAGATTTTAACGCCTACTATTTTGTCGTTATTATCCAATTTCATCGCAATTTTTCCTGAAGCATTAATAGATGAAAAATCATCTAGACTATTTTTTCTAACCTTTCCTAATGCTGTAGCAAATATAATCTGGTAATTTTTTGAATCAGTTTCGTCTTCAGGCATTGGCATTATCGAGCTAATAGCTTGATGACTCTTTAAAGGTAAAATATTAAATAATGATTTACCTTTTGATGTTGTTGATCCTTCAGGAATTTTCCATGCTTTAACCTTATAAACTAAACCCTCTGTTGAAAAGAATAAGACTGAAGTGTGGGTATTTACAGACAAAGTTTGTATTACTGAGTCTTGATCTCTTGTTGTTATACCTGATTTTCCTTTGCCCCCTCTTTTTTGTTTTTTTACATTATCTAATGAACCTCTTTTTATGTATCCTTGAAGGGTAACTGTTATAATCACTGATTGTTTTTGTATGGTCTCTTCAATATCATAATTTAATACTGCGTCGATAATCTTTGTTCTTCTAGGAACAGCGAATTTTTCTTTTATACTTTTAAGTTCTTCACTTATAACTTTTAATAGTTCCTTTTTAGAGGATATAATTTTTTTAAATTTAGAAATTAGTTCTGCAAGTTTTTTAATCTCAACTTCAATTTCATTAATTCCAAGAGCAGTTAATTTTTGCAATCTTAACTCCAATATAGCTAGAACTTGGGGCTCTGATAATGAATATAAATTTTTAGCTGTTTTACCTTCAACTAATGATATTAGTTTCTGCGATTTGCTGATGCTCCATTTCGTTTTTAAAATTGAAACTTTTGCATCATCTGGTGTTTTTGAAGACCTAATAATTTTTATAATTTTATCTAAATTTTCTACAGAAACTGATAAACCAATTAATATATGTGCTCGTTCTTCTGCTTTTTGAAGATCAAACTTAGTTTTTTTAATTACTACATCTTCCCTAAATGACAAAAAATTTGTTAAAAAATCCTTTAATGTGCATGTTTGAGGTTTTCCATTAACAATGGCTAGAGTATTAAATCCAAAAGAACTTTCTATTTGTGTATTTTTATAAAGTTGTCTTTTTATCGTTTCAGGTTCAATGCCATTTCTTAAATCGATGGCAACTCTTATTCCTTCTCTGTTAGATTCATCTCTAATATCTCTTATACCTTCTATTTTTTTCTCTCTAACAAGTTGTGCAATTCTTTCATTTAAAACTGACTTATTAACTTGATACGGTATAGAGGTAACTACTAACCTTTCTCTTCCATTTTTCTGTTGTTCTATTGAAACTTCGCCTCTTATTTTAAAAGAACCTCTTCCATTGTTGTAACCCTGTTTTATAATATCTTTTCCAATAATTACTCCACCTGTAGGAAAATCCGGTCCTGGTATATATTTCATGAGCTCTCTTATTTTAATATCTTTATTATCTATAAGCGCTAGAGTGCCATCAATAATTTCCCCTAAATTATGTGGGGGAATACTAGTCGCCATACCTACAGCAATTCCACCAGCTCCATTTACTAATAAATTTGGAAATTGTGCTGGTAAAACACTTGGTTCCTTTTCGGTTTCATCATAATTACTTTTAAAAGAAATTGTATTTTTCTCAATATCATCAATGAGAAATTGAGAGACTTTAGACAAACGTGTTTCAGTATACCTCATTGCAGCAGCTGGATCTCCATCAATAGAACCGAAATTCCCCTGTCCTTGAACCAACGGCAAGCTCATAGAAAAATCTTGAACCATTCTCACAAGGGCATCATAAACAGATTGATCTCCATGCGGATGATATTTACCAATTACATCCCCAACTATTCTTGCAGACTTTCTAAATTGTTTTGACCAATCATAACCACCTTTATACATTGCATATAAAATTCTACGATGTACAGGCTTAAGACCATCTCTTATATCTGGTAGAGCACGACTTACAATTACACTCATAGCATAAGAAAGATAAGATGAGCTCATCTCATCATGCATTGAGATTAATTTAATATTATTATCTTTTGCTTCTTCAGATTTTTGCATAGACACTAAAATGGAATTTCATCATCCATGTCATTAGATATTTGAGAAGAGTCCTCAATATTATTTTGTGGATTAGGATCATTTTGAATACCACCTCCATTACCACCACCTAACATTGTTAATGAGGAATTGTATCCTTGTATAACAACTTCAGTAGAATACTTATCCTGACCAGATTGTTCATCTTTCCATTTTCTTGTTGTAATTTGACCTTCAACATATATTTGTGCACCTTTTTTAAGATACTGTTGAACCACATTTACAAGTCCTTCATTAAATACAACTATACGGTGCCATTCAGTTTTTTCTTTTTTTTCTCCAGTATTTTTGTCTTTCCAAGACTGACTAGTTGCAAGACTAAGTCTGGCTACGCTTTTGCCATTTACCATTTGTTTAATTTCAGGATCTGCGCCCAAACGACCAATTAATAACACTTTATTTAAACTTCCAGCCATAATATTTTAATATTTGTTTATTTAATTAATTAGATTTATACCACAATTCTTCTGAATATTAATTTTATTAATTCAAAGCAACAAAAATTATGATGAAAAAGATAGTTATTAAGGGTGCTAAAGAACATAATTTGAAGAATGTTTCTGTCGAGATACCTAAAGACAAATTTGTGGTAATTACAGGTCTCTCAGGGTCAGGAAAATCATCTTTAGCATTCGATACTATTTATGCAGAGGGACAACGAAGATATGTTGAAAGTTTATCAGCGTATGCGAGACAGTTTTTGGATAAAATGAAAAAACCAAATGTTGATCTTATCGAAGGTTTAAGTCCAGCGATTGCTATTGAACAAAAGAATACTTCAAAAAACCCAAGATCTACCGTTGCAACAGTAACAGAAATTTACGATTATATGAGAGTGCTTTATGCAAGAGCAGGCATTCCCTATTCCCCGTTTACTGGTAAGCCAATAACCTCGCAAACCATAACACAAATAGTAGATTTAATTAAAAAACTACCTAAAAAATCTACTATTTACATATACGCTCCAGTTGTTAGAGGCCGAAAAGGTGAATATAGAAAAGATATTTTAAGTTATAAACGAAGGGGTTTTAGAAAAATTAAAATCGATAACGTTTTATATGATATTGAAAAATCTCCTAATTTAGACAAAAAACTTAAACACGATATTTCAGTTTTGGTTGATAGAATTGTTTTAAACTCAAAGTTAGGAAATAGACTGGCCGAAAGTATTGAAACAGCTGTTAATCTTGCAAACGGATTGGTTTTTGTTGAATATGAAGATGAAACATTGCCTCAAAAACATAGAAAATTAGAAAAATTAATTTATTCAACAAAATTTGCTTGTCCTGAAAGTGGTTTTACAATTGAAGAAATAGAACCAAGATTATTCTCATTTAATAGTCCTTATGGAGCTTGTGAAGAATGTGAGGGTATTGGGATGAAATTAAATGTAGATCCAAATCTTGTTGTGCCAGATGAAAGAAAAAGTCTTGCTGATGGTGCTATTGAACCCTGGTCAAAATCTACAACTTTATATTATGCTCAAACACTTTCATCACTTGCTAAACATTATGGTTTCTCTTTAGATGAAAAATGGAAAAAACTTCCAAAAAAAATAAAAGATATTATTCTTTATGGGTCAGATGAAGATGAAATAAAGTTTAATTATGATGATGGTTACGAAAAATATTCTTATAAGAAAACGTTTGAAGGTGTCATCAATAATCTTGAAAGAAGATTTTTGGAGTCTGATAGTGAATGGAAAAGAGAAGCTATAGCAGAATATCAATCTGATACTGCCTGTGAATCATGTAATGGAGATCGATTAAAAGAAGAGGCGCTATGTGTAAAAATTAATAATTTAAATATTAGTGAAGTGACAAAGAAATCAATATTTGATGCTGCCGAATGGTTTAAAGATTTAGTTAATCATATAGATAAAAGACAATTTAAAATTGCAGAACATGTGCTTAAGGAGATAAATGAAAGATTAAATTTTTTGTTAAATGTAGGTTTAGATTATTTAACTTTATCAAGAGAGTCGGGCACTTTGTCAGGAGGTGAAGCTCAAAGAATTAGATTAGCATCTCAAATAGGTTCAGGTTTAACTGGTGTTCTTTACGTATTAGACGAGCCATCAATAGGTTTGCATCAAAAGGATAATGTAAAATTAATTAATGCATTAAAAAGATTAAGGGATCTTGGTAATACAGTAATTGTGGTTGAGCATGATACCGAAACAATGGAGAATGCAGATCATATTATAGACTTAGGTCCGGAGGCAGGAACTAATGGAGGTCAAATATCATCTCAGGGTACTTATGATGAAATTAAAAAAGATAAAAATAGTATTACCGGTCAATATTTAGCTAATAAAAAGAAAATTGATATTCCAAATACAAGACGATTAGCTAAAAATGGTAGGTTTGTTGAAATCAACGGAGCAACAGGAAACAATTTAAATAATGTTAATCTTAAAATTCCTACAGGGACTTTTACTTGTGTTACTGGTGTATCAGGTAGTGGAAAATCTACACTCATACTACAAACACTATTTCATGCTTTAAATCTAACACTTAACAACAAGGCTAAAAAAGCACCAAAAGCATTCAAAGGATATAAGGGAGTTGAATTAATAGATAAAATTATTGATATAGATCAATCACCTATAGGAAGAACTCCAAGATCTAATCCAGCAACCTATACAGGCGCTTTTGGTCCAATAAGAGATTGGTTCACAAGTTTACCAGAATCTAAAACAAGAGGTTATAAACCAGGACGTTTTTCATTTAATGTTAAAGGTGGTAGATGCGAAGCTTGTGAGGGTGATGGTGTGATTACTTACGAAATGCACTTTTTACCAGACGTTTATATTCAATGTGATGAATGCAAGGGAACTAGATACAATAGAGAAACCTTAGAGATTAAATTTAAAGGTAAAAGTATTGCAGATGTTTTGGATATGTCCGTTGATGAGGGATGTGAATATTTTGAAAATATATCCAATATTAAAACAAAATTATTAACATTAAAAAAAGTTGGATTGGGGTATATTAAGATTGGTCAGCAAGCAACAACACTCTCGGGTGGTGAAGCTCAAAGAATAAAGCTTGCTAAAGAATTATCAAAAAGATCTACAGGACGAACAATGTATATTTTAGACGAACCAACAACTGGCTTACATCAACACGATATTAAAAAACTTTTAGAAATTCTACACACATTTGTAAAACTTGGTAACACAGTTGTTGTAATTGAGCATAATTTAGACGTTATAAAAACTGCTGACTATATTGTTGATATGGGTCCTGAGGGCGGCGTAAAGGGTGGAAAAATTATCGCAGAGGGTAAACCTGAGGAAGTGTCGAAAATTAAAGAGAGTTACACTGGTCAATTTTTAAAGCCTTTACTAAATTAAATATTAAAACTTAAAAATTACCTAAATTTAGTGTATAAAATTAGGAATCATGAGTAATTTATTATCTTCCTTACCAAAAACAATTCACGCATCATTAGCTATAGCTATTATCTTGTTTGTAGGAATGTTTTTTCACAATGAAGGCATTGCCTTTGATACGCTGTTTTGGAGTTGGTTATTTAGATTTATACATGTAGTAGTCGCAATAATGTGGATTGGATTACTTTGGTATTTTAATTTTGTTCAAATCCCAAACATGGCTAAAATTCCAGATGAACAAAAGCCTGCAATTGGAAAAGTAATTGCTCCAGCAGCTTTATTTTATTTTAGATGGGCTGCAGCTTTTACTGTTTTGTCAGGTTTAATTCTTGCTTGGTTAAATGGTTATTTGCATGATGCAATGACTTTTAGTATCGGTTCTGGTATCCCAAAACATACTGCAATCGGAATTGGAATGTGGTTAGGTCTTATAATGGCATTTAACGTTTGGTTTGTAATATGGCCAAATCAAAAAAGAGCATTAGGGATTGTTGAAACTGATCCTGAAACAAAAGCAAAATCTGCTAAAACAGCAATGTTGTTCTCTAGAACAAATACTCTTCTTTCTCTACCAATGTTACTTACAATGGTAGCTGCACAAAATATTTATTAATTTATTTACTATCGTCTTCTCTTAAGACAGTTTTTTGAGAAACTCTTAGTCTAACTAATACCGTGTTCGCTATATATATTGATGAATAAGTTCCAAATACAACTCCTAAAATCATTGCAAGCGAAAAACCTTTTAAGATTTCACCTCCGAAAAAATAAATTGCAAGTAATGCAAGTAAAGTTGTTGCCGAAGTAATTATTGTTCTAGATAAGGTTTCGTTGATAGAAATATTGGTTAATTCAAAAATCTTTATATCAGAATATTTTCTTAAATTTTCTCTTACACGATCAAATATCACAACAGTGTCATTCATTGAATAACCAACAATAGTTAAAACTGCAGCAATAATAGATAAGTTAATTTCTAAACTAAAAAGTGAGAAAACTCCAAGCGTAACAATAACATCGTGAAATAATGCTAAAATAGCACCAAGGCTAAACTGCCATTCAAATCTGATCCAAATATATACAAGCATTATTGCAAGAGATAAAGAGATTGCAATTACACCAGATTTTAATAATTCAGCGCTTACTTTTGGTCCTACATTTTCAACTCTTCTAAAATCATAGTTATTACCAAATGACTTATCAAGATTTACCTTTATCTCTTCAATTATATTTTTCTTGTTATCTTTATTTTCAAATTTAATTAAAAAATCATTATCAGAACCAAATTTTTTAACCGAAACATCTCCCAAATTCATTTGACTAAAATTATCTCGAAGTGAACTTACATTAATTTTTGTATCATTAGATCTTAACTCAATTAATGTTCCCCCTTTAAAATCTATACCAAAATTAAGACCCTTAAATATCAGTAAAATTAAAGAAATTATAATTAAGGCACTAGATAATATATTAAAATGATTATAGTATTTATTAAAAGCAATCATTAGATCAATTTTCCATTATTTTTGTTTTTGGCTACGTAAAGACTAGTGAATAATCTGGCAATAAAATAAACTGAAAACAATGTTGTAAATATTCCGACACCTAAAGTTACTGCAAAACCCTTTACTGGTCCTGATCCCATAAAAAATAGAATTACCGCTGCTAATAAAGTTGTAATATTAGCATCAATTATTGCCGTTCTAGATTTAGTATAACCACCATCGAATGCCAAAATATTGTTTGTCTCATCTTTAAGTTCCTCTTTAATCCTTTCAAAAATCAAAACATTGGCATCAACAGCCATACCTACAGTTAGGATAATTCCTGCAATCCCTGGTAAAGTTAAAGTTGCTTCAAATAAAGTAAGAATACCTAAAAGAATAAATAAATTAATTATTAGTGTAACATTTGTTATTAAGCCAAAGAATCTGTATTTAACAAACATGAAAATAATCACTAACAAGAAGCCAATCGACAACGCTATCATTCCAGCATTAATTGAGTCTTGTCCAAGATCAGGTCCGACTGTTCTCTCTTCAATAATTTCTAAAGGAGCGGGTAATGCACCTGATCTTAATAATAAAGCTAGATCAGTTGCCGATTGAAAAGTAAATCCACCACTAATTTGGCCAGCACCACTTGCAATAGTATCTCTTACTACTGGGGCACTAATTATTTTTTCATCTAAGACTATAGCTAATTGCTTTCCTATACCGGATGAAGTTGCTTTACCAAATCTTTTAGCCCCTACTCTGTCTAAAGTAAAAGATACAATTGTTTGATTATTTTGAGTATCCATTTTAGGTTGTGCAT
The DNA here is from genome assembly GCA_902557585.1 of uncultured Pelagibacteraceae bacterium. The sequence goes on along the minus strand of CACEBA010000008.1, from coordinate 7,333 downwards.
CAAGTAGGTTTTCTCCACTAATTATAATTCTTTTACTAACTGTTGCTTCTTGGGTTCCATCCTCAAATTCAAGTTTTTCAACACCAAATCTGTCATCATCATTTTGTGTAACAAATCTAAATGTGAGATTAGCAGTTTTACCAAGGAGAGATTTAATTCTCATGGGATCATCTAGACCAGGAAGTTCAACCAAAATACGATTGTTTCCCCTCTTAAGAATATTAGGTTCATTGGTTCCTACTTCATCAACCCTTCTTCTTACAATTTCAATAGCTTGATCCTGAGAGGAATTTTTTAAATTTATGATACCTTGTCGTGAAAAATTAATTTTTAAGTTTTGACCGGTATCTTCAATTTCTAGCTGGTGTGATTTAAATCTTGGATAATAAGGATTGATTTCACTATTTTCATCTTCAAATGTCTCTATAACTTGTTGTTTGTTTTCCTCTGAAACATTGAAAAAAATATTTTGTTTATCTATTTTTATATTATTTATCTTAATATTTTTGTCTTTGAAAAAATTTCTAATTGTAGTTGTTAAATTTTGTAATTTTTGCTCTATTACTGGATCATTATCAATTTCAAGTAAAAGGTAAGACCCACCCTGAAGATCTAAGCCTAGATTAATTTTTTTATCAAAAAAATTATCATCAAACTTGAATAAATTTGACGAAGCGATCAAAACAAATAATAAAGAAAAAATAGTTATAAAAACAATTCGTAACTTAGAAAAATAAAGCACTTATCTAAAATTATTTATTTTTTAACTTCTTGAGTAGTTTGAAGACTTTGAATACCAGTAGCTTTTACAACTTCAACTTTAATATTTTCAGCTATTTCTACTTCGACTTTGTCATTATCTATAAGTCTTTCAACTGTACCAGTGATACCACCTGAAGTAATAACCTTGTCACCTCTTTTAAGGTTTTCAACCATTGCTTTATGCTCTTTTACTTTTTTTTGTTGAGGTCTAATTAAGAAAAAATAAAAAATAACAAATATTAAAATTAACGGTATAAATTGTCCTATTCCTGAACCTTCCATAATTCTCCTTTTAAATATGGTGATTATTTATACTATCTATCTCGCTAAAACAACTTTATTTCTGTGAAATTAATTCCAAATTGTTCATATATTCTCGAAGAACTTTAGGAACAACAATTGATCCGTCTTTTTGCTGATAATTTTCTAATACTGCTATTAAAGTCCTTCCAACAGCAAGTCCACTTCCGTTTAGAGTACCAGCGAAGACAGTCTCTTTATTTTTGTTTTTATATCTAGTTTTCATTCTTTGGGCCTGAAATGTAGAACATGATGAGCATGATGAAATTTCTCGATATTTGTTCTCTGATGGTAACCAAACTTCAATATCATAAGTTTTTTCCGCACTGAAACCCATATCTCCTGAACACAAAATAACTTTCCTGTATGGTAGTTCTAATTTGTCAAGAATGTCCGTTGCACAATTTGTCATTCTTTCTAACTCATCTAAACAATTTTCCTTTTCAACAATGCTCACTAATTCAACTTTATAAAACTGATGCTGTCTAATCATACCTTTTGTGTCTTTTCCATAACTACCTGCTTCTTTTCTAAAGCAAGGTGTTGATGCCACAAATCTCATAGGCAGATGATTTTGATCAACAATTTTATCTTTCACAATATTGGTTAAAATTACTTCAGCTGTAGGAATTAAAAATTTTCTACCTGACCCTTCTTCAAATTTAATTTCAAACTGATCATTTTCAAATTTTGGTAATTGTCCAGTTCCATACATTGTGTTATCTGAAGCAATTAATGGTGGTGAGATTTCTTGATATCCATTTTTATTTATATGAGTATCCAGCATAAAATTAGATAATGCTCGTTCTAGTAAAGCTAAATGATTTTTTACAAAAACAAACCTAGATCCCGTTGTTTTAGTTGCTAAATCAAAATCTAGCATCCCAAGGTTTTCACCAAGCTCGTAGTGAGATTTAGGTTTAAAATCAAATTTTGGTATATTTCCTGATTTTAATACCTCTACATTGTCATTTTCATCTTTGCCATTAGGGACATCAGCGTGAGGGATATTGGGTATATTAGATAACAAACTATCCAACTCTGTTTTTATTTTTTTTTGTAAATTAGTTAATTTATCCAATTCTAAAGTAAGCTCTTTAGATTTTTTGAATAAAGTTTCGTCTTTAGATTTTGAAATATCCTTTTTTTCTTTTTCAATAGACTCTTTTTTTTGAATTAAATCTCTATTTTCTTCATCCAAATTTTGTAATTTTTTAAAATCAATTTTTGAAGATCTTTTTTCTAGAGCTTTTTCAAAACCAGGGAAATCTTTTCGAATTTCCTTTAAATTATGCATCAGTTTTTTCTAAATTTTTGTTTTCAATAAATTTTACTGAAAATATTGATAATTCATATAAAATTAACAAAGGTATTGCTAAACCAATCTGTGTAATTGGATCTGGAGGTGTTAACAATGCGGCAGCAGCAAAAATTATGACAACAACATACTTTCTTCTTTCTTTTAAAAACTGGCTATCTACAATACCAATCCTTGCTAACAGACTTAATACAACAGGTAATTGAAAACTAATCCCAAAAGCAAAAATTAACTTCATAACTAAAGACAAGTATTCATTTACTTTTGCTTCTAATTGTATGGGCAAACTTGTTGACAGACCGGTGCTCTCAAATGATAAAAAGAACTTGATTGCTAATGGCATGATCAAATAATAAACCAACATGCCCCCTAGAAAAAAAAGTATCGGTGTAAGTATTAAATAAGGTAAAATTGCAATTTTTTCATGCTTATATAAACCTGGAGCAATAAACTTCCATATTTGCATTAATATAAATGGACAAGTTACAAAAAAAGCTGTGAAAAAAGATACTTTTAAATAGGTTAAAAAAGTTTCTTGAAGAGCTGTAAAAATTAATCTTCTGTCTGAACCATCATCTTTTACGGCTTGAGCAAATGGGTCAACTAAAAAACCATAAATATATTCAGCAAAAAAATAGCAAAAAATAAAAAATATAAATAAAAAAATAAAACTATGTATAAGTCTTTTTCTTAATTCAGTTAAATGACTAACAAAGCCACTGTCTTTTTCTTCATTGTTCATCTTTTTTTGTTTCTTTTTTTACTTCATTGTTAATTTTTTCATCATCAATTTCTAAATTAGAAACTTCGTTTTGAATATTGCTAACATATCTTTTTGCTGTGCCAATCCATGAACCTGCTTTTTTCAACATAACTGGAAAATCTTTTGGGCCAAGAACAACTATGGCAATAGCAACTACTATCAATATCTCAAACCAACCAATAGTAGGCATGTGAGTTATTCTTTGTTGTTAGAGTCTTTATTTTCGTCGGAAATATTTTTTGGCTCCGTATCGTCAGTTACATCTGACGCCATACCTTTTTTAAAGCTTTTAATACCTTTGGCTACATCTCCCATTAGACTTGAGATTTTACCTCGTCCAAATAATAAGACTACCAATATTACAACGACTGCTATTTGCCAAATTCCAATGCTCATAGAAACTTATAACCTTTTTATGATAAATTTAAAAGTTACTTTTTTGTTATTCTTTATCTTCACTATCTAGAGTGCTACTCAACATCTCATCAATATTAGAATAAATATCTTCTTTTTTTTCTTCCTGCTTTTCTTTATAAAATTTACCTGTTCCAAAAATAGCACTATCAATGCTAGAGCTATCAATCATACCAGCAGCACCTAATTCATCAATATTTGGAAGGTCTGATAGTTTTTGGATATTAAAGTGACTTAAAAAATCATCAGTGGTTACATATTGAATAGGTCTGCCAGGAACATCTTTTCTTCCTCCTGGTTTAACCCAATTGAGCTCCATTAAAATATCAAGTGTGTTTGTTCCAAAAGCTACACCTCTTATCTCCTCAATTTCAGCTCTGGTTACTGGTTGGTGATAAACAATTATAGCTAAAGTTTCTACAGCAGCTCTGGATAATTTTTTTTCAACAGTTTTTTCTTGAGACATAAGGTTTGCTAATTTTGGTGACGTTCTGAAAGACCATTTATCTTTAATACAAACTAAATTTATTCCTCGGTTTGAGTACTCTTGTTGTAATTTTTCTAATGATTTTGAAATATTTAATTTTTTTGAAAGTTTACTTTCGATAGTGTCTATATCAAGTGGTTCGGCAGCAGCAAAAATTACTCCCTCTATTTCTTTTTCAATTTCAGTTAGTTTTGAGGGAAACTTAACTACATTATCTTTATTTACTTTTTGTTTTTTAATCACTTACTTCCTTTACATAAATGTCATCAAATAATTTATTCTGTTTTATTGAAAGATTACCTTCTTTGGCTAGCTCAAGAGAGCCAGCAAAAATGCCTGCTTTACCTGTTCTTTTATATCTTGAACCTGATTTAAAATTTGCGGGTATTAGTTCGTCAAGTTTTTTCCAGTCTGATAGTTTTCCAAAAAAATCTTTTATGGTTTTAATTCCATCTTCTGTAGTAAATACTGGTAATTTTGGAATGTTCATTCTTTGAAAATCTTTAGTCATAATAATTGTTGAATAAGTTTTTAAAAGTTCAAATAAACTTAAATTATATTCAGTGCTATAAATAGATCTAATATTACCCTTCATTCCTCTTGTTCTAATCTCACGACCTAGTCTCTTCCTCTTAAGCATTTGTTCTGAAAGTAAACGAATAAGTTCTAATTTTTTTAATTGTAATTTCAATTTTTCTGCCACTTCTTGGACTTTAAATTCTTCCTCAGGAGTACCTGGTAATAATAACTTTGATTTTAAATAAGCAAGCCATGTTGCCATTAATAAATATTCGGAAGCTATTTCTAAATTTAAGTCTTTTTCTTTAGTTATATATTCGTGAAATTGATCAGCTAGCTTTGTTATTGATATTTCTTCAAGATCAACTTTTTGAGCTTTTGCTAAATCTAAAAGAACATCCAATGGACCATTATAATTATTTATATCAACGTTAAATAAAGCAGAATCAGACTCGGACATAAATTAGATATTAACTTAAATTTTTATAAAATAGTGATGTTTTTTTGATAATAAAATTATTCACTAGTGGTGAATTTTCAGCAACCATCTTCATTTCATTGAAATTACCATTACAATGTAACGCTAAGTTGCATCCAGCTTCAAAACTTTTAATTGTATTGGTAATTAAATCGTGCTTCAAACTTTTCATCGATAGATCATCTGAAATCAGAACATTTTTAAAACCTATTTTTTTTCGAATAAGATTTATAATTTTTTTGGAATGCGTTGCTGTATTTAATGGATCAATTTTTTTATAAACAATATGGGCAGTCATGGCGAATAAGCTTTCTTTATTTTTAAAAGGAAAAAAATCGTTTTTATTAAGGTAGTTAACATTCTTATCTACGACTGGTGTAAAATAATGGCTGTCTACCTTTGCTAATCCATGACCAGGAATATGCTTAATTACAGTTCCTATTGAGTTTCCATCAAATAAATCAATACAAATATCTCCTATCTTAGAAACAATTCTCTTATTTTGAGAGAAGGATCTGTCACCTATAATATTACTAGATCCTTTAATTTTAAGATCTAATACAGGAAGTGTATTAATATTTACGCCAATTTGTTTAAGAAGATATGAGGTTTTGTCGATAAATAATTTATATATAATATTAAATTTCCTTTTATCTTTAACGTATAGCTTTCCAAAGTATTCACTTGTCAAATTATCGAAAGTTATAATATTTTTTAACCTATTAACTCTTCCACCTTCTTGATCAATTAAAATGGGATAATAGGGATCTTTAAATATTTTTCTGATGGTATTGGTTAATAATTTAGTCTGACTTATTGATTTAATATTTCTAGAAAATAATATTACGCCCCAAGGTTTGTGCTTTCTCAAAAATCTTTTTTCACTCATTGTTAATTGGACAGATTTTATACCAGTAATGAAGGCTTTTCTTTTATTTATCATTTTCTAAAAGTTTCCAGAAATTAAACTTTTTTTTCTTATCTTTATTTGTTTGCTTTACATACTCTATTATATTTTGTGTATCATTCTCTAATACAGGTAGATTTTTTGAATATACTTTTATCTTCTCATCATTATTTTTATAAGATCGATAGGATTTTTTTAAATATTCATCGGAAAAATAGTATCTACCAGTAAAAAAAATAAATACTAAAATAACAACAATAAAAATTAAGTATTTAATTTCTTTTAACATTACATTTTGGATGGAGTATCGACACCAACTATATCCATTCCAGATTTTATTACATTTGAAATAATTTTTAAAAATACCAATTTGTCTAACGGAACTTCTTTTTGTTCATTTATAAATCGTTTTTCTGGTTGTTGCTTTCCAAGATTCCAATAAGAATGAAATTCTGAGGCTAGCTCATAAAGATATACAGGAATTCTATGTGGTTCTAGTTTTGTACTAGAGATATCAATACATTTTGGCCATTCAGATAATTTTTTTAAAATTTTAATCTCGTCTTCAGAATATTCAAAATCAAAATTGTTAGTTTCAATTTCTTTATTTAAATCTTTATTAATATGTCTGAAAACAGATGAAATTCGCGCATAACAATATTGCACATAATATAATGGATTATCCTTAGATTTTTCTTTTACTGCATCAAAATCAAAATCTAGTTCTGCATCACTGCTTCTATTCAACATAATAAATCTAGTAGCATCTTTACCAACTTCATCTATAAGATCATCAACAGTAATATAGTCTCCTTTTCTTTTTGACATTTTAAAAGGTTTGTTATCTTTTATAAGTTTTACTAACTGACTTATTTTACAAATTAGTTTGTCTTTTTCTCCTGAAAGAGCTTCGACAGAGGATGAAATTCTTTTTATATAGCCAGCATGATCTGCACCTAAAATATTAATCAAATAATCAAATTTTCTATCAACTTTGTTTTTATGATAAGCAACGTCGCTTGCAAAATATGTCCATGATCCATCTGATTTTTGTAGAGCACGGTCTTTATCATCACCAAAATCTGTAGATTTAAACAATAATTGCTCACGTTCTACCCAATTATTATTGTCTTCACCTTCTGGCGCTTTGATTTTACCTTTATAAACAAACTTATTTTTTTCTAAAAATTCAACAACATTTTCAACTTCTTTGTCTAAAACAATTTTTTTTTCACTTACAAAATTGTCATGATTTATACCAAGACTGTTAAGATTTTTTTTGATTAGCAGTAATGCTTGTTCAATTGACAGTTCAGTTAATTTATCGCTAATTTCGTCATAATTATCGAAATTCAAATTCGAGTTAGAATATATATTTTTTGCAA
>CACEBA010000007.1 GCA_902557585.1 uncultured Pelagibacteraceae bacterium | reverse complement strand
CTTTTTATGAGCTATTTTCTTATGTAAACCAAAAAAAGCGTCATCAGCATTAAGGACTATATGGCCATTATCTTTAGTATTATTAATTATTTCAGCTTTTGCTAGAGCTATTTGTCTTATGTTTTTAAAATTTTTGGCATGTGCGTAATTAATATTTGTGATTACACTTATATCGGGTTGAATAATTTTTGACAGTTGATCTATTTCTCCTTTTTTATCCATTCCAACTTCAATAACACCATAATCATCATTTTGATTTATATTAAAAAGACTTAAGGGAACACCATACTTATTATTATATGATTTAGGAGAAATTGTTGTTTTAGACATTTTGTTTAGGGTGTTACCTAACAATTCCTTTAAAGAAGTTTTTCCACAACTACCTGTTATGGCAATAATATTTGTAGAAATATTTTTCCTATATATTTTTGCAATTTCTGTAAGCAATCCTAAAGGGTTTATTGATCTTGCTTGTTTATTTAGAGGCAGTTTCTTTTGAATTTTATTTACCACAGCTATTGATGCCTTTTTTTGAATTGCTTGTTCAACAAATTTATTACCATCATTTTTTTTTCCTTTAATTGCAAAAAAAATATCATTTTTTTTAACACCCTTAGAGTTTATGCTAGCTTTATTAATTACTAATTTAGATGATAGAATATTTCGATCAAATCTTTCATTAAGAATATTTAATTTTAAATTTTTAGATAATTTAAGATTCTTTCTTTTAATTGAACTTAAAATTATTTGTCTATCTGATAAAAAAACTTTTCTATTTCCAATCTGCTGGATTTTTTCATGGCCCTTGCCTGCAACTATTAAAACATTTCCTGTATTTAAGTTATTTATTGCTTTTACAATTGCTTCTTTTCTATTAGAAATTTCAAGAATTTGAGTTTTTTTTATACCCCTTTTAATCTCATTTCTAATTTTCTTAGGCTTTTCATGTCTTGGGTTATCATCAGTAAGATAAATTTTATCCGCATATTTATCAGCTATTTTACCCATTTTTGATCTTTTACCTTTATCTCTGTCACCACCACATCCGAAGAGCAAAGAAATATGCTTATCAGGGAATTGTTCTCTGATATTTAGAATACATGTTTGTAAGGCATCTGGTGTGTGAGCGTAATCAAGGAATACTAGAGATCTATTTTTAATTTTTCCTATTTTTTCAAATCTACCCTCAACAGAGGATAGTCTAGGAATAACGCTAAATATTTTTTTTAAGTCTAAATTACTTTTTGAGGCTGCTATTATAGCCATCAAAATATTTTTTAATTGAATTTTTCCTACAAGATTAACTTTTATTTCATGTATTAAGTTTTCGTGTTTTATTTTTAATATTTGAGCTTCATTTTTATAATTATGGGATATAATTTGGAAAAATTTATTTTTAAGGGTAAATAATTTTAATTCTTTTTTTAAACTGATATTTTTAATCTTTTTGAATTCAGGTATTTTGTCATCCGTTATAATAAATCCACCTTTTTTTATCAGATTTTGGAATAAATAAAGTTTGGCATTAAGATAATTTTTAAAATTTTTATGATAGTCTAAATGGTCTTGGGATAAATTAGTAAATATAGCTGAATTAAACAATAGTCCATCTAATCTATTTTGGTGTAACCCATGACTTGATGCTTCCATAATTACGTTTTCTATTTTTCTTTTTTTTAATTGGTTTAAAATTTTACCTAAATAAATAGGATCAATAGTTGTATTGAATAAATTTAAATTAAAGTTTTTTGATCTCACTCCTAGTGTTCCTATAGAGGCAACTTTTTTATTGTTGAGATGTAAAATTTGATAATAAAAATCTGAAACTGAAGATTTACCATTTGTGCCAGTAACAGCAATTAAGTTATTTGGTTTTTTTTTAAAGATACTAAATGAAATTTGAGCTAGTAATTTTCTAATATTTTTTGCATTGATAAATAAAACTCCATTTTCCCATTCATCAAAGTTTTTCTCTGTAACAATTATTTTACAACCTTTTTTTATAACTGATGGTATGAAATTATTACCATCAAAATTATTTCCTTTTATTGCAAAAAAAATATAATTTTTTTTTTATTTTCCTATGATCAAAACAAACCCCAGAAAAAAAAGTTTTATGATATTTTTTTTTTATTTGTTGGAAATGATCCCCTAAACGCATGATTATTTAATTTCTATATATTTTGTGGCTAAAATGGGCCCAACTTTATCTATAATCTTTCCTGCTACTTCAACAGAAGTCCAACCAGCAGTGTTATATAAAGTTCCTTTCCATCCACCTTTTCTATGTCTGTATTTATAATAGTAATCTTTTGCTTTTTGCGGGGTATCTAACATCACTATAAATACATATTGAGGATTTGAGGTAGGGAATATAGATGCAAAAGTATTTATTTTAGCTTCTGAGTATGCACCGTCTTTAGGTTGATCTGCTGTTCCAGTTTTTCCACCTATTTCAAAATATTCTACATCGGCAAATTTTGCAGTTCCTTCTTCTGTGCTAACTATTTTTCTAAGAGCATTTACAACCTGTTCTGAGACACCTTTATTTAATAATTTTTTTTTCTTGGTATTTTTTTGGTGATTATTTTTAACAAGAGTTGGTTTTATGTCATATCCACCATTTGATAAGATTGCATAACCTTTTGCGAGTTGGAGGATTGTAGTAGCTACACCATGACCAAAAGATGCTGTTGCTAGTTTACATTTTCCAAAATTATAGTTTTTTTGAGGTGCCACCTCTTCTATATCAAACTGAATATCGCTGAGAACACCTATTTTTTCCAAGAACGACTTGAATTTTTCTGGACCAACCTTTTGGGCGATTCTTACTGAACCAATATTTCCAGATCTTACTAAGATTTGTTCTGCAGTTAAATCAGATGGAATTTCATTGTCATATTCTCTTATTGGAAAACCATAACAATTGATTGATTTTGGAAGATTTAAAAATTCAGTTTCTGGTTTAATTAATTTTTCGTTTAACGCACTTGCAAATGTAAATACTTTGAATACTGAACCTAACTCATAAGTTCCTTTTGTTACTCTATTTATATAATTTACATCTGCTAAATTTTGTCTTTCATTGGGATCAAAGTCAGGTAAGGAAACTAGGGATAATATATTTCCATTATGGATATCCATTAAAATTGATGCACTGCCTTTACTTTTAAAAATTTCTTGATATTTAATTAATTCTTGCCGAATTAGAAATTGTAAATCTTTGTCTACTGTCAACCTGATGGATTTTCTAGATTTTATTAAAATTTCATTTAAAGATTTCTCTAGTCCAGAAATACCAATATTATCATTATCTATTTGACCAATAATGTGGCTAAAAAGATTTTTTTGTGGGTAGATCCTCAAAACTTTTTCCTCAGGTTTCAAGGACTTATCTCCAAGTTTCATTAATTTTTCATAATTTTCCTCTGAAACTTTTTTTTCAAGATAAAAAAAATTTTTTTGCTTCATTTTTTTTTCAATTTCACCAAAATCTTTCTTTGGAAAAATTAAATTTAAACTGAGTAGTAATTTTTTTTGATTTATGACGTCAGATGTTTTTAAACCAATATCAATTGAATTTACTGTTTTTGCTAAATAATTACCGTTAATATCCACAATATCAGCTCTATAAAGCTTTTCATTAACTAATGATGTATTTGTTTTTTCTACTTTTGAATAGAGAGTGCCAAGTTTGATTAAATGAATAGAGTAAATTGTATAAATTATAAAAAAAATAAAAAAAATAAAGGCTACTCTGTTAAACTGAATATTTATTCCAGTTTTTTTCTTTTGATATATAAATTCATTTTCATTATCCTCTATTGTCAAATTTGATTTAGATTTATCCATTATTCTTTGGTTATTTTTAAATTTTTTATATTTTTTTGATTTTTAGAAATATTATAAATTTTGATATTTTTTATATTTTTTTGAATTAGCTGATCCTCAAAATATAAAGATTGAAATTCAAGTAATTTTTCAGCAGAGCTCAAATAATCATGCTCTAACAAAATATTTTCATATTCAGTTTCTAATACTCTTAAATTTTCCTTTATAGTAAATAATTCATCCTCAATTTTTTTTGCTGTATTTTTTATTATTGCAGTGAATAAAATTAACGAAAAAATGACTGATACTAGACCAATCTTTTTCATAATTTTTCTCCAAAATTCTCAATATCTATTAAATATTTAAATTGATCCTCAATATCAGTTTCAAAATCAAAAAAATCAGTTTTTTTTATTGCAAATCTTAATTTTGCAGACTTTGAGGGAGGGTTTTCACTTAACTCATCTTCATTTGGTGTAATTGGTTTTTTTTTTATTAAATGAAATAGTGTATCAGTTTGTTTGGTTAAAGGAGTATATCTAGAAATACTTTTATTTTCTGAAAGACTTTTTAAAAAATATTTAACTATTTTATCCTCTAAAGAGTGAAAGGTAACCACTGCTAAGACCCCATCTTTTTTTAAAATTTTAGCAGCGTTAATCAATCCATAAATTAATTCACTAATCTCTTTGTTAACAAAAATTCTTAAGGCTTGAAAAACTTTAGTAGAGTTATTAACTCTAAAATTTTTCCTTTTTTTTGCATTATCAATTATTTTAACTAGACCCTGGGTATCAATTTTCTTATTGACTCTTTCTTTTACAATATTCCTTGCTATAAATTTTCCCTCTTTTTCATCGCCGAAAAACTTAAAAATTTTCTCTAATTCTTTTTGATCTAGCTTGTTTATTGCGTCCTCTGCTGAGAAAGAATTTAAGCCCAGTTGCATATTTAATTTTCCAACTGAATCAAATGATAGTCCTTTGTTTGGATCTTTAATTTGAGTATATGAATACCCTAAATCAAATATAATACCTCTTACTTTTTCATTTTTAAGTTTGAGATTATTTAATTGACTAAATTTTAAATTTTTAAACTTAAATCTATCCTCAAATTTTTTTTGAAGTCTAAAAGATGCCTTCTCACTTTCAGGATCTCTATCTAAGGCTATTACTTTTGTTTTTTCAAATTCTAAGATTTTTTTTGTGTAACCACCTTGTCCAAAAGTGCAGTCAATAAATGTGCCGCCATATTGAGGGGAAATAATGCTAATAATTTCTTTTAGCAACACCGGATAATGCTTTTGCATCAACGGTGTTATGGCGGCGTCCATTTATTTCTTTGAAGACCATTAATTTTTTTGTCTTCTCAAGAATGCTGGTATTTCAAGATCATCATCTTGTTCATCAGAGGACAATAAATCTTCTGGACTTAAATTTTCTGTTTCAGAACTAAATAAGTCTGGAGAATCTGAGTCTACACCAAACTCTTTTAAGTCATTTGAAACATCTTCTTCAACACCATCTGGTGTGTAAGTGTGATTCTGTACTTCAGTAGCCTCTTGCGTGAAGGATTTTTCCATTTCATTTACAGTTTTATCCTCAACAACACTCTCTTTCTCAAGATTGTCGCTCTGTAATATATTCTCATTTGTTTGAAGACTTTCACTATTTTGTTCCTGAACTATTTCATTTTCAAGCTTTAAAGCATTGGCACCATGAGTAATTGGGCTCGTGGATGTATTGCTTGAGAAATTAAAGGATGCTGATGATGCAATATTTGAAAAATCTGAATAACCAGGGTTACGATTGTGAATTCTATGAACCATATTAACAACAGATTTTGATTCTGGTTGTTGCCCATCAAGAGAAGTTGCAACTATTGAAACTCTAATTTTACCATCAAGCTCTGAGTCTGTTATTGCTCCAATGATAACTTCTGCTTCAGTGTCTACTTCAGATCTAATTTTGTTAACCACTTCGTCAACCTCAAAAAGTTTAAGATCCTTTCCACCGGTTATATTTACCAATAAACCTTTAGCTCCCTTCAAGGTATAATCATCTATTAAAGGATTATGAATTGCCATTTCTGCTGCTTGCATCGCACGACCTTCACCTTCGGCTTCTCCAGTTCCCATCATGGCTTTACCCATAGATGCCATTACTGTTTCAACGTCGGCAAAATCTAAATTAATTATTCCAGGTCTTACCATTAAATCTGTAACGCTTTGAACACCATGCCTCAAAACATTATTAGAAAGATTAAAAGACTCTTCAAATGTTGTTTGTTCATTTGCTATTTTAAATAGATTTTGATTTGGAATAACAATAATTGTATCAACATGTTTTCTTAATTCCTCTAAACCTTGTTGTGCTCTTCGCATTCTTGAGGGGCCTTCATATAAAAACGGAAGAGTCACAACACCTACAGTCAATATGTTTAATTCTTTAGCAGCTCTAGCAATAACATGAGCAGCACCAGTGCCTGTTCCACCGCCCATTCCTGCAGCGATAAAAACCATATTTGCACCTTGAAGAGTATTCACAATTTCGTTTAAAGACTCATCAGCTGCAGCTTGACCTATATCAAGTTTTGCACCCGCACCTAAACCTTTAGTTAAATTTAATCCTATTTGAATTCTTGATTTTGCTTTACTTAACTTTAAATCTTGAGCATCTGTATTAACTGCAATAAATTCTACTCCTTGCATGTTGTTTTCAATCATTTCATTTATTGCATTTCCGCCTGCTCCACCGACTCCTAAAACTAACAGTCGTGGCTGTAATTCTTTTATTTCTGGTGTTTTAAAGTTAATTGTCATCTTTTATCCCCTATTGTTTGTTTTGTTGAAGCTCCCATTTAAGATTGGCTCGATTAATGTTTGCTTTTTTCCTAGCTGTTACCTTAAATTTTTCAAATGCTGCTGGCTCCCATATTTGAAAGGTTTGACCTTGGCCAACAAACAACATGTTATTTTTTATTTTTGCATGTTTTAGTAACTTCGAAGAAAGTGAGATTCTTCCCTCACTATCAAATTGTAGACTTATACTTTCTGCTAAAATGGATGTAGCAAAATAATCTCTTTTCTCCTCAAAAGGATTTAGAGATTCTATTGCAGCAGAAATTTTTTCAATTCTATCTTGAGAGCACGCTTCAATTGACGAATTATTAAAAGAAGGATAACAGATAACACCATTATAACCCAAGTTTGACAAATGTGACCTAAAACTAGCAGGCACTGAAACTCTCCCTTTTTTGTCCAATTTGTTTTCGTATGTAGATAAAAACATAAACCATAAATTTGTTAATTCCCATGTATATGGGAATTTGTGGGATAATATGGGTTTTACAACTAGACGTCAATACCTAATATTTAAGGCTAATTATGGTTCTTCTGAGTATCAAGATACTTTCAATAATGCTGAAATAGTAAAAATTACAAAATTTTTAATGAAGTTTTAATTTGAAGTTGCCAGATAAACTATAAGCCGGGTTCTGTCATTTAAACTTATCATTTGTCTAGGCTTAAGATCACTCTTAAGCTCAAGCAACTAACCCTGATGACTAGCCAAGGAAGGCTTTTAGTTTTTAAACAATGTCATCTCTACTTAGTCTTGCTCCCAGTGGGGTTTTCCAGCGTTCATTGTTACCAATAGAACCGGTGTGCTCTTACCACACCTTTTCACCCTTGCCATGTTATGGCGGTTTATTTTCTGTGGCACTGTCCCTAGGGTCGCCCCCGCCAGGTATTACCTGGCACTGTTTCCTTGTAGAGCCCGGACTTTCCTCTTTAACAAGTTAAAGCGATAAGTCATTTATCTGGCGAGACGAACATACAACTAAATTCTTAAATATCAAGGAAATTTATTAGTTTTTTAATAGGTTTTTACTTATAGCCAAACATTCTTGGTCGATTATACCATTAACAAGTTCTTGCCTAAATCTTCTTTGGAACGCAGTTGTAACTATTTGTGAGTATTTGTTTTTATTTAAATTTATTTTCTTAGAGTATCCTATTTTATGTAAATTTTTAAAGAATTTATATTTATCTAATTGATTAACTAATTGATTTCTTTTTTTTAAAAGTTTTTTTTCACTTATACTGTGCCAATAACCTATTTTTTTTTCGGAAAAATATTTCCAAGGAAATTTTTCGCCTGGATCTTTTTTGCGATCTGGAGCAATATCAGAATGGCCTAATATAAAATTAGATTTAATTTTATATTTTTTGATTAAAAATTTAGTTAATTTTAATATAGAATTAATTTGTTTTCTTGAAAATTTTTTATATTTAAAATTATGACCTGGATTGCTAATTTCGATACCTATAGAATTTCTGTTAATAGACATAAACCTTTTCCAAGAAGAGACACCAGCATGCCAAGAAATATATAAATCTGGGACCAAGTTAAGGATTTCTCCATTTTTTTTAATAAAATAATGGCAACTAACTTTTGATTTCTGATCTGTTAACAGATTTATAGCATCAATTTCTTTCTTCATACCAGTATAATGAAAAATGATAAATTTTATATTTTTTGCTTTTCTTTTGTTTGTATTAAAATTTGGGGAGTAATTCAGAGTTGTATTGACACTTAATTTGGGCATAAATTTAGTCTATTTATAAACACTTTATAGACATTTTTTAAATTTAAATATTATTTTTTAAAGTCAATAATATATAATATAAATAAATATGCTTAAAAAATTTACCATAATTTCCTTTTTAGTCTTTTTATTTTCGTTAAATGCTAGTGCGGGATCTGATGGTCAGTTAGTATTATCGGAAAAAGAACAGCCTAAAAAAATTAAAGACTGTTTTGAAAAATTAAATAGAGCAACATTTTCATTAAACCAAGGCCTAGATAAAGCTATCATTAAACCAATAGCAAAAGGCTATAGAAGTCTACCGGATCCAATTCAAAAAGGGACCAAAAATGCAGTTACCAACTTATCCAATCTAATAACAATACCTAATAATATTTTGCAGGGTGATATTAAATTAGCAATAATAAACACAGGAAGATTAGTTGTTAATACCACTGTTGGACTTTTAGGGACCGTCGATGTAGCTAATAAAATTGGTTTTCCCAAATATGTGAAGGAAGATTATGGTCAAACATTAGGAACCTGGGGTGTGGGTCCTGGATGCTATGTTGTGCTTCCAGTTTTAGGTCCATCAACAATTAGAGATACAGCTGGTTCCTTTGCAAACATAATGGGAGGAGACCCTTGGTACAACGCTTCACTTCACGGTAATAATGAATTTTTAAGTGAAGGTGTCTTTATAACTTCGAAAGCTATAAGTGGTGTTGATTTTAGAGCGAATAATCTGGAATCTTTTGATAACGTTGAGAAAAATTCTATAGACTTTTATGCTTCAGTGAGAAGTTTATACTTACAAGATAGAGAAAATAAAATTGAAAATAATCAAAGAGGAAATGTAGAGGTTATTTATAAAAATGAGGAAGACTGGGAAGAAATAGATAATAATTAGTTCAAAACAGTGAAGATAATATGAAAAAAATTTTTATAATTTTGCTATTATTAAATTTGAACATTAGCCAAGTCGCAGCTATTGAGCCAGAGATATTTGTTCAGTCTACTGTTAATAGAGCATCTCAAGTTTTATCTAGAAATATTTCAAAAGAAGAAAAAATAAATCAATTAAAATCTATAGCAAAAGAAACTGTAGATATTAAAGGTATAGGTTTTTTACTCTTTAGGATCGGCTAGAAAAAATTTAGATGAAAATCAAAAAAAAAAATATTTTGAACTATTTGAAAAATATTTTTTAAAAAGTTTTTCAAGTAGATTATCTGAATATACTAATCCAAAAATTGAAGTTAGAGGAAAAGAGGTACTAAATAAAAAATATACTATAGTTAACAGCTTACTAGTAGGCACATCTGAAAGACCTGAGGTGAAAATAGATTGGAGAGTTTATACAAAAAATCCCGAGAGTCCTTTAATCAGGGATTTAATTATAGAAGGATTAAGTCTAGCACGAACTCAAAAAGAGGAGTTCTCATCAATATTAAATTCTAATGATGGTGATATCAATGTTCTATTTAGTAACCTGATAGAATTCTCAAATAATTAATTTCAATTTGGTGGGCCCGCCAGGACTCGAACCTGGGACCAATACATTATGAGTGTACTGCTCTAACCAACTGAGCTACAGGCCCTTAATAGTTAGTTTGTTTTACTTCTTTTTTAGTTTTATTCAACATAAGAATGAGATTTCCTCTTATTGTAAAATATTTTTATTTAATATTTTTTTAATGACTTAATTAAATAAAAAATAAAAATTATATTAATTTAAAACTTCAAATAAATGTTATTTTTCAAGTGTTTGTAATAATAATATGCATGAGATAATATATAATAATCAAACAGTAATTCATGAAGTTCTGATAATTTTACAAAGTTAAATGAAATAATATTAGTAGCAATAATTATGAGTTTTTGTTGAGACGACATTTCAGCATCACCATAGTTTAAATTAAATTGATTAATGATTAGATCTGGCAAATAAAAAAAAATAATCAAATAAGAAATATATTTTAAGTTACTATTAGGATATATAAAATTTACTAATGTTTCCTTAAAATTTATTTTTTTCAGATAATTAGCAATAAAAAACGAGACAGAGCACCATAATAATAAAAGATTTCTGGGTAGTTGATTAAATAAATTATTAGTATTGTGTAAATTTGTTTCGTTTTGTGAATTTAATTTTTGAAATAACTCTGGTGTTTGCCACTGGAATATATGTTGGCCCCAAGATATTTCTTCAAAAAAATAATAAAGTAAACCAATAAAATAAATATAAACTATTTTTTTTGTAAGATTGTTGTTTGATGATTTGAGGAATATAGATTTGATTATAAAAAAGATAGAAAATAACAGTAATATTACCTGCAGAAACTCAACAATGCCGTTTTCTAACCAAATAAATTTATTATAACCTGTATGATAACTGTGTTGCAAAAACTTAAATTGCCTACTAATAAAAAAGTAATAGTGATAATACAAACCCTCAAGTAATAGAAATATAATAAATAATATTGAAAATTTTAACTGAGATTTAAAACTGAATTTAAGCATTTAAATTATAATATTTATAATAATTATTAATGTATTCTAAATTTATATTTACAGGTATCACTATCTAAAATCTTTATTTATTAATTTTTAAATTTAATGGTGGGCCGTGTTGGTTACGCTCCAACTACCCCTGCAATGTCAATGCAGTACTCTACTATTGAGCTAACGGCCCTTTTCTAACTTTCAAGGAAACTCTTTAGTTGTTTTGATCTACTAGGATGTTTTAATTTCCTTAATGCTTTAGCCTCTATTTGCCGAATTCGTTCCCTGGTCACTGAAAATTGCAAACCAACTTCTTCTAAAGTATGATCCGTGTTCATTCCGACTCCGAACCTCATCCTTAAAACCCTTTCCTCTCTTGGCGTTAAGGTAGAAAGTATTTTAGTAGTTGCTTCTCCAAGGTTTGATTTAATTGCTTGTTCAAGTGGTGCTAATGCTTTTGTATCTTCAATAAAATCTCCTAGACTGCTATCTTCTTCATCACCAACTGGTTTTTCTAGTGAAACAGGTTCTTTTGAAATTTTTAAAACTTTTCTTACCTTGTCGAGGGGCATTCTAAGTTTTTGAGCTAATTCTTCAGGGGTAGCCTCTCTTCCAAATTCACTTAAAATTAATCTTTGAGTTCTTACTATCTTATTAATTGTTTCTATCATGTGAACTGGAATACGAATTGTACGAGCTTGATCGGCAATAGATCTTGTTATCGCTTGTCTAATCCACCAGGTTGCATAAGTTGAGAACTTATATCCTCTTCTATATTCAAACTTATCTACTGCTTTCATAAGGCCAATATTACCCTCTTGAATTAAATCTAAAAACTGTAGACCTCTATTCGTATACTTTTTTGCAATTGAGATTACTAATCTTAAATTAGCTTCGACCATTTCCTTTTTTGCAATTCTTGATTCTTTTTCACCTTTTTGAATTCTGCTAACAAGTTTCTTAAAATCTGTAACTGAAATTCCAAGTTTATAACTAATTTCGATTAATCGTTCTCTAATATTTTTAAATTCTTCTTTGTTTTTTGAAAAAAATTGTTTCCAAACATTATTTGTGTCTAAAAATTTTTTTAAATTTGGGTTTATTTCATTGCCAATATAAAATTTTATAAATTCATTTCTTGGAATTTTCTGGTCCATGGCTAGTCTTAAAAGATTACCTTCTAATGAAATAATTTTTTTATTTTCTACGTAATGTTTCTGAACAAGCTCTTCTAAAACTGAAGGAGATAGTTGCAGTGAATTAATATTTTCTAAAATATCATTTACAATTTTTTCATAACTTTTCTCTTTAGTTGGAGAAAAATTATTCGAATTTAAAACACATTCTAATTTTTCTTTTTGATACTTTATTAATTTAGTATATTCTTTGGTCAGTGTGTTTACTGTTTTTAAAACTTTGGGTTTAATCTCAGTCTCCATTGCAGCAAGGGTAGGATTAAAATCATCTTCCTCATCAGATGAACCTTCTTCTTTGTCTGCCTCGCCTGCATTTTTTTGTTTTGCGCTTGGTCCAGTTGACTCATCTTCCATATAATTAGTATCAATATCAATAATTTCTCTAACTAAAATTTCATCCTTTTGTAATTTCTCATTCCATTCAAAGAATTGTTGAGCTGTAATTGGGCTTTGAGAGAGCGCAATTAACATTACATCCTTTCCTGCCTCTATTCTTTTTGCAATTGCAATTTCACCTTCTCTGGAGAGAAGTTCAACTCCACCCATTTCACGTAAATACATTCTGATAGGGTCGTCACTTTTTTCTATTGTTTTACCCTCTTCTTTATTAAGACTGTCTTTTTTTCTTAAAACTTTAAAATCTGATTTCTTTTCGACAAGAGTAACTTTTTCATCAAGAATATGGATAAATGCTTGAGCAAGATTCTCATCAGACAAATTTCTTTTTCCAAGGGACTTATTTAATTCTTCATAGGTAATAAAACCTCTATGAGTTCCTCGACCCATCAATCTAGCAAATGATTTTGTTATAATTCTTTCCACAGCAATTAAAGTTTGGAAGTCTTATATAATGTCAAATATATAAAAATCCATCAATAAATTGGTTAGATTAATTGAGATTCTGCTTTTTTTTAAGCTCTTTTAACTCATTAAACGTGGTCTCACTCATATCAATTGAGAACTTCGATTCTAATTCTTGTATCCTGAATTCTAGATCGTAATTCATTAAATCTCTTGATATATCATCTAATAATTCAATAATTTTTTGATCGTCATCAGGTTGATTTTTTAGTATATGCTTAATTGGTGCAAATTTATTTATTTTTTCTCGCAATTGATTATCTAAGTCTAAATCATCAATTGTAATTTGTCCTCCAGATTTCAACTTCTCAATTATTAATAAAAATATTTTTTTATTAACTTCTGTAAAAAGCTTAATATTTTCAATTAAATGAATATTTCCTTGTAGTAATTTCAAGTTATTCATTACCAAATATAATAAAGAAAACTCTTTAAGCTCCACACCGGTTAATGATTGGCTTTCATTATAGTGCTTCTTTGTTGTATCTAGTGATTTAGCTCTTTTAACAAAAAACTTTTGCTTATTTTGATTAGAATGAGGTGTCAATTCAGCAATTTTTTCTAAAAAATATTCTAAGACATATTTTTTTATAAAATCATCTTTAATTGTATTAACTATACTTCTCAATTTTTTTTCAAATATTGCTAAAGAAGAAGGATTATTTTCTGTTTGTTTCTTATAATGACTAAAAATAAATTGATGAATAGATAGCTTACTTTGTTTAGTAAAATCAATGAAATTTGCTTTACCATTTTTATTTACAAAACTGTCAGGATCTTCCTTGTTTGGTAAAAATAAAAATGAAATTTGTTTTTCTGGTTTCAATTCTTTAATAGAATTCTCTGCTGCTCTTAAAGCCGCTTTATAACCGCTCTCATCACCGTCAAAACAAATAATAATATCATCAAAAAACTGGTTGAGTGTTAAAATTTGTTTTTCTGTCAAAGAAGTTCCAAGATTTGCAACTGCATTTTCAATACCGTTCTTACTTAAACCAACAACATCCATATATCCCTCAACTAAATAGATATGATCTATTTTATTCGAAAGTTTTCGAGCTAAATCTAAATTATATAAATTAGATCCTTTTTTAAAAAAATTTGTTTCAGGTGAATTTATATATTTGGCCAAATAATCAAGATTTTCGATTATTCTTCCACCTAAAGCTATTGGTTGGCCTGAAATGTTATTAATTGGAAAAATTAATCGTCCCCTAAATCTTTCTACATATATTTTCTTTTTTTCATCCAGGTAAAACAAACCTGTTTCAATTAAAGTTTGCACACTAAAATTATCTTTTAATTTTTCAAAGAAATTTGGATTTTTTTCTATATAACCAATTTTAAATTTTTTGACTTCTTCCTTTGTTAAAGATCTATTTTTTAAATAATCTCTAGCAATAGAATAACTTTCATTTTTTAACAATTCGTTGTGATAAAAATCAACATATTGACTAAAGATTAATTGGTACTCTTTCCATTTTTTTTCTCTTTCTTCATCTTGTTTTGAAAACAAATAAGGTTGCATTCCAGCTAATTGGGCTAAGTGCTTTACTGCCTCACCAAATTTAAGATTTTGAATTTTCATCACAAAATCAAAAATATTTCCGTGCTCTGAAGTTGCAAAACAATGATAAAATTCTTTTTCGTCATTTACTGTAAATGATGGTGTTTTTTCGTTTTTAAATGGAGACAAACCAACGAACTCTTTGCCTCTTTTTTTTAAGGAAACGGTTTTTGATACAACAGTTGATACCTTTAACCTCGTCTTAATTTCATCAAGGTATTCTTTTGGATATTTCATTATTTATTTAATAAATCTTTGATCATTGGGCCTGCTTTAGCAAAATCAATTTCATCTGAATGGTTTTTTTTTAACTCACCCATTACTTTACCCATATCTTTAATTGAATTAGCACCCAATTTAGCAATTAAATCTGCACAGATTTTTTTAGTTTCCTCTTCTCCAAGTTGCTTTGGAAGAAATCCAGTCAAAATTTCATATTCATTTTGCTCAACCTCCAACAAATCTGCTCGGTTATTTTTTTTATAGATATCAATTGATTCGGCTCTTTGTTTAACCATTTTTTTCAAAAGCTTCTTAATATCTTCGTCATCTGTATCTTTTTTATTAGGTCCAGATCGGTTAAGAATGTCTAGATCCTTTATGGATGACAATATTAACCTATAGGTTGATATTTTATTTTTATCTTTTAATTTAAGAGCAGTTTTATATTCGTTTTCGATAGAATCTTTTAAGGACATAATTTTTTTAATCTACTGCAAAGAAATAATTCTTCAAAAGAAAAATTGTTTTTTTACAATTTTATAATACATCTCTGTTGCGATAATAAAGCAATTATTGTATTAACCTTTAACTCATGAGTTGTAATTGATCAAAAAACAAAAAAAAACAAACTCAAAAAATTCACAGTTAAATACAGGCATTTTAGTTCTTGAAAACAAGAAAGTTTTTAAAGGGATTGGAATTGGCTATCAAGGGGAGGCTACTGGCGAAGTTTGCTTTAATACCTCTTTAACAGGTTACCAAGAAATAATTTCAGATCCTTCTTATGCAGGTCAGATTATAAATTTTACGTTTCCACATATTGGAAATGTTGGAACCAATAAAGAAGATGTTGAGTCTGATAAAATTTGGACAAGGGGTGTAATTTTTAATTCAGAAATAACCTCTCCTTCAAATTATAGAGCATTTCTTAATTTAGATGCCTGGCTCAAAAAAAATAAAATTGTAGGAATTACAGGGCTAGATACTAGAAATTTAACAAACTTTATAAGAGATAAGGGGGCACCTAAGGGAACAATTGCTTACTCAAAAAACGGAAAATTTAATGTAAGTAAATTAACAAATTCAACAATAAAATGGAGTGGTTTAAAAAATCTTGATCTTGCAGAAACTGTTACAACCTCAAAGAACTACATATGGAAAGGACTTCAAACTTGGAAAAAA
The DNA here is from genome assembly GCA_902557585.1 of uncultured Pelagibacteraceae bacterium. The sequence goes on along the minus strand of CACEBA010000007.1, from coordinate 15,523 downwards.
AGTATAGGGTATAAAAAAAATACAAAAAACCTTTTTCATGTAGTTGCAATTGATTATGGAATAAAAAAAAACATTTTAAGATATTTTTCAGACTTCAAGTGTAAAGTAACAGTTGTTTCTTGCAAAACTTCTGCAGAGAAAATATTAGCTCTTAAACCAAATGGAATATTTTTATCTAACGGCCCTGGTGATCCAGCAGCAACAGGAAAATATGCAATAGAGATACTTAATATATTAATAAAAAAAAATTTACCTATATTTGGGATTTGTTTAGGTCATCAAATTTTAGCTTTGGCTTTGGGTGGAAAAACAAAAAAAATGAAGTTGGGTCATCGAGGAGCTAATCATCCTGTTAAAAATTTGTTACATGATAAAGTTGAAATCACTAGTCAAAATCATGGTTTTGAAGTAGTTGAAGAAACTTTACCTAAAAAAATTCAAGTCACTCACAAGTCTCTATTTGATAATACTATCGAAGGAATAAGACTTAAAAATAAACCAATATTTTCAGTACAATATCATCCAGAGTCAAACCCTGGACCACAAGATAGTGTTTATCTCTTTCAAGAATTTATTAACAACATGAAAAAAAATGCCAAAAAGAAAAGATATTAAAAAAATATTAGTTGTAGGAGCTGGACCGATTATTATTGGTCAAGCGTGTGAGTTTGATTACTCTGGTACACAAGCTTGTAAGGCATTAAAAGATGAAGGTTATAAGGTTGTTTTAATTAATTCAAATCCAGCAACCATTATGACGGATCCAGATGTTGCAGACAAAACTTATATAGAGCCCATAACATTAGAAGTTTTAGAAAAAATACTTATCAAAGAAAAGCCTGATGCAATTCTTCCAACAATGGGAGGTCAAACAGCACTAAATCTTGCAATGGAAGCAGAGAAAAAAGGAGTTTTAAAAAAATACAAAATTGAACTCATAGGCGCAAATTCCAAAGCAATAGCTAATGCAGAGGACAGAAAGAAATTTAGAAAAAATATGATCGATATTGGTTTAGATTTACCTAAATCTGAGATTGTCAATAATATTAATCAAGCATCAAAAGTTTTAAAAAAAATTGGTCTTCCAGCAATTATAAGACCTGCATTTACGCTTGGAGGTCTCGGTGGTGGTATTGCTAAAAATAAGAAAGATTACTTAAAAATAATTAAAAGTGGGCTTCATGAATCTCCAGTTAGTCAAGTTTTGGTAGAAGAATGTTTAGAAGGCTGGAAAGAATTTGAGATGGAGGTTGTAAGAGATAAGAAAGATAACTGTATCATTATCTGTTCTATTGAAAACGTTGATCCTATGGGAATTCATACAGGAGACTCGGTTACTGTGGCCCCTGCACTAACACTGACTGACAAAGAGTATCAAATTATGAGAAATGCCTCTATTGCATGTTTAAGAAAAATTGGAGTGGAAACTGGTGGATCAAATGTTCAATTTGCAATCAATCCAAAAAATGGACGAATGGTTGTGATTGAAATGAACCCGAGAGTTTCAAGATCTTCAGCACTTGCATCAAAAGCAACTGGTTTTCCAATTGCAAAAGTTGCAGCAAAACTTGCTGTTGGTTACACTTTGGATGAATTAAAAAATGAAATTACTAAGGTTACCCCTGCATCCTTTGAGCCTAGTATTGATTATGTGGTAACAAAAATTCCAAGATTTACTTTTGAAAAATTTTCAACCTCACCAGCAAACCTAGGCACTTCAATGAAATCTGTTGGTGAAGCAATGGCAATTGGTAGAAATTTTAAAGAATCACTTCAAAAAGCATTGGTTTCTCTTGAAACTGGTTTTTCAGGGTTAGATAGAGTGGTAGATCTAAATAAAAAGCAAATTGAAAAAAAACTTAACGAAAATATCCCAAATAAACTTCTTATTGTTGCAGAAGCGATACGAAAAAAAATTAATTTAAAAAGAATATTTACATTATCAAAAATTGATCCGTGGTTTTTAGAGCAAATTAAAGAAATTGTAGATACTGAGACTGTGATCAAAAAGAGAGGCTTGCCAAAGAATTTTGGTGAATTTAATAGAATAAAATCAATTGGCTTTTCTGATAAAAAACTTTCTGAATTAACTAAAACCTCAGAAGATATTGTTAGAAGAAAAAGAACAGCACTTAAAATTTTACCAGTTTTTAAAAAAGTTGATACTTGTGCTGCTGAATTTAAATCTTTTACGCCTTACATGTATTCAACATATCAACGAAATTTCTCAATCAATTCAGAGTGTGAAGCAGATCCATCTTCAAAGAAAAAAATTATAATTTTAGGAGGCGGTCCTAACAGAATAGGACAAGGTATAGAATTTGACTATTGTTGCTGTCAGGCAAGTTTTTCTTTGAAAGATGCTGGTTTTGAAACAATCATGGTTAATTGTAATCCTGAAACTGTCTCAACTGATTACGACACGAGTAACCGCCTTTATTTTGAACCCTTAAAGGAAGAATACGTCTTTAACATAATTAAAAAAGAACAAGAAAAAGGTAATCTTGTAGGAATTATCGCTCAGTTTGGTGGGCAAACACCAATTAAACTTGCAAAATTTTTACACGATCACAAACTTCCAATTCTAGGAACACAGTACACTTCTATAGATTTAGCTGAGGACAGAGATCGATTTAGAAATTTGATAAATAAACTTAAATTAAAACAAGCTGAAAGTGGGATTGCAAAAACATTTAAACAAGCAATACAAATTTCTGAGAAAATTGGTTTGCCTTTAATGGTAAGACCCTCTTATGTGTTAGGTGGAAGAGCAATGGAAATTGTTCATGAAAAAAGCCAACTTAAAAATTTTGTTGAAGAGGCTTTTAAGGCTGCTGAGGAAAATCCAATTTTAATTGATAAATTTATTGATCATGCAATGGAAGTTGATGTTGATGCTATCTCAGATGGAAAACAAGTTCATGTTGCAGGAATTATGCAACACATAGAGGAAGCCGGCATTCACTCTGGAGACTCCGCATGTAGTATTCCTCCTGTGTCTATTAAACCATTCTTGATTAAAGAAATTGAAAATCAAACCAAAAAATTGGCTTTAGCTCTAAAAGTAAAAGGTTTCATGAATATTCAATTTGCAATTAAAAAAGATGAAATTTATGTCATTGAAGTTAATCCTCGAGCAAGTCGAACTGTACCATTTGTTTCAAAAGCAAAAGGATTGCCACTTGCAAAAATTGCATCTCGTGTAATGGCGGGTGAAAAATTATCAAAATTTAATTTAAAAGATAAATCTAAAGGAATGTATGCTGTTAAAGAAGCTGTGTTTCCTTTTAATAAATTTCCAAATAGTGATCTTCTTCTTGGTCCAGAAATGAAATCAACAGGTGAAGTAATGGGATTTGATAAAAACTTTGGAATGGCTTTTGCAAAAAGCCAAATAGCATCTTCTAATTCTTTACCCAAAGATGGATTGGCATTTATTTCCTTAAAAGATAGTCATAAAGATGAAGGAATAGGTTTAGCAAGAGAATTGAGTAAATTAAATTTTACACTTTGTGCAACACGTGGAACGGCGGAATACATTAGAAAGCATCGGATGAAATGTAGAATTATAAATAAAGTTAGTAGTGGCTCGCCTCATATAGTAGATATATTAGACTCTAAAAAAATAGCACTTGTTATTAATACTGGTGGTGGAAATAGTGAGCACAGATTAAATGATGCAATAGCCCTTCGAAGAGGAACGCTTAAAAACAAAGTTCCTTATTGTACTAATATGTCAACAGCGCTGGCATGTTTAGAGGCAATCAAATCACTTAAAACAAAAAAATTAGAGGTTACTTCTTTACAGGACATATAAATTTTATACGTCTACAATTAAAGTGTCTTTAGAACCTCCACCTTGAGAGCTATTAACAATCGTGCTTCCTTTTCTAAGTGCGACTCTTGTTAATCCTCCTGTGCTCACATAAGTAGTTTTTCCACTTAGAACAAACGGTCTTAAATCTAGATGTCTAGGTTCAATATCATTTTCAGTAATTGTTGGTGCTGTTGAGAGAGTTTCAAGTGGTTGAGCAATATACTCTCTAGGATTTTTTTTAATTTTGGCAATTACTTCATTTCTTTCTTTTTTATCTGCTTTAGGCCCTATCATTATTCCATAGCCACCAGAGGCATTAGCAGGTTTAACAACTAACTTAGAGATATTTTCAATTACATAGTTTCTTTCATTTTTATTGTGACATAAGTAAGTTTCTACCTGATTTAAAATTGGCTGTTCTCCAAGATAATAAACAATCATTTTATTAACATAAGAGTAAACTACTTTGTCATCAGCTACGCCTGTGCCTATAGCATTAATTATTCCAACATTTCCTTTACGCCAGCTCTTAAATAATCCTGGCACTCCTATTAGTGAGTCTTTGAAAAATACTTTTGGATCTAAAAAATTATCATCAAGACGACGGTATATACAGTCAACCTTTAAAGGACCTTTTACAGTTTTCATGTAAACTGTATCGTCTTCAACAAATAAATCTTTTCCTTCTACTAAAGCAATACCCATCTGATCAGCCAAGAAAGAGTGCTCGAAATACGCTGAATTGTATATACCCGGGGTTAAAACTACCATGTGAGGGTTTGCAGTTTTTTTTGGAATACACTCAACCATGCAATTATATAATTTATTTGTATATTGATGAATTGATGCAACTTTGTATCGTGTAAACAATTCAGGAAACACATCTCTCATTACCATCCTGTTTTCAAGCATGTAAGATACACCTGAGGGTACTCTGAGATTGTCTTCTAAAACTAAGTAATCACCATTTGTATTTCTTATTAAATCAACACCAGAAATATTTGACCAAGCTTTATGTTTTGGAGAAAAACCTTCACATTCCTTTACATAGTAAGGTGATTTAAAAATAATTTCTTTAGGTACTACCTTGTCTTTAAATATTTTTTTTTGATTATAAACATCGTCAATAAACAAATTAAGAGCTTTTACACGCTGTTTTAAACCTTTTGAGACTTTATTCCATTGCGTTTTTGGTATTATTCTTGGAATTATATCAAGAGGCCATTTTTTTTCTTCAGCCCTATTATTGGCGGCATATACTCTAAAGTTTATACCTCTAGCACTAATTGTGCTTTGACAATTTTTTTCAATTTCTTGAAGTTTTTTTTTACCGTATCTCTCTAATATTGATGAAATTATTGTAGCGTGCTTTCTAAGTTTATTATCTTTAGTAAAATAACCGTCATAAGCATATTTTGAATCATAATTTTTCCAAAGCTTTGAGACCATAATTAATTAGTGTTTAATACTTGAAGAAAATAAGCAAATGCATATTGGATATAGCTGTTATGCTTTTAATTGATTATGAAAAAATGCTATAGTTAACTAACTATTTGATTAAATGACTTACTGTATAGGAATAAAAACTAACGAGGGTCTTGTTTTTGCTTCGGATTCAAGGACTAATGCAGGATTAGATAACGTAAATATCTATTCAAAAATGATGACCCACGATGTTGGTGATAGAACCATTGTGATTGTAACTTCTGGAAATCTAGGAACATCTCAAGCTGTATACAAGTCTATTGAAAAAGATTTAAAAAGTACCTCTGGGATTATGAACTTAAATACTTGTAAAGATTTTGACCAGATTGCTTCTTACATTGGATCACTAAATATTGAACACTCAGCACCTCAAGGTATTAATACTGATAATGTTTTGCTCGGTTCTACTTTTATAGTCGGTGGACAAATTAAGGGTCAACAGCACGAGTTATATTTGGTTTATCCTCAAGGAAATTATATCAGACCAGCTGACAGCAAACCGTACCTTGTAATCGGAGAGGTAAAATACGGGAAACCAATTCTCGATAGAGTTATTAAACCAGATGTATCAATTGGGGATGCATCAAGATGCGCTCTCATTTCGATGGATTCCACTTTAAAAAGTGATCTTACAGTTGGACCACCAATCGATTTTGCTGTTTTAAAAAAAGATGCTGATAAACTTTCATCACTTGAATGTTTAAATGTTACTGATGAGACTTATTCAAAAGTGTGTAATCAATGGTCTGATGGAATTTTTAAAGTTTTTGATTCATTTCCGAGATTTGATTGGGAAAAATAGAATTATTTAACTTTCCAATCAGTTTTAAAGGTGACGTAATTTACTTGTAAACATCTTCTCTCTTTAAGAATTTTCTTTTTTTCCATACCATGCCAAGTATTTGGCCCACTAGTAAAAAGATAACCATAATTATTTCTATAGGGCAAAGTTTTAACTTTCTCTAACTTTTCGTTATAAAGATCTGTGCCTAAATTCTCAGATTCATTGGTATTATTGACAAATATAAGTCCAGACATAAGTTTTTCTTTAATATCACAATGAGGTTTTAACCAAAATCCCTCTCTGTCACATATTACTTCAACTCTTACATAAGAATTTGATAAATTTTTACCAATCATTTTAGAAATGGTTTCATATATTTCTTTAGATTGTAGTTCATTTATAAATTTAACTAAATTTGGAAACTGTGTGGCATTTTCTTTAGATACAAAACATCTAAATTTTATTGCTTTACCTCCAGAGGCAATTCCTTCTCTAAATTCTGCACCACCTCCATCAATTGCTCTTGTGCCATCATATGAAAGATTAAGTTTACTTAAATCGGGAATGTCTGCTTTAATTATTTCTTCTATTGAACCCTCACTTAGTGCATTACTATATTCCCAATGATCGAAGGGAATTTCATGTTTTGTAGAATTATTTTTTATTGAATTTAAAAATGACATTAAGATTGAATTTTTTCTTTTATAAGTTTTGCTACTCTATTAGTTTCATCTAACTTTTCATAGTTCCAAATTTCAACTTCTTCTCCTAAATTTCTTGTAATATTCAAATCTCTAAATAGGTTTCGAAATCTTTGAAATCTTTTATCATTTTTTTTTGGGGAAATATTAGCAACATATATTGGTTTACCAGTCAAAGCAGCTTCAGAGATCATTGAGCTTGAATCACACGTAACAACTATATTTTCAGAAATTGCGAGTGCAGACAAATATGCTTTTTTATTTACATCCATTATTACAGTATGATTTTCACCAAAAAATTCCTTAGCATAGTGAATTATACTAAGTGGTGTTCTCATTGAGGGAATAACTACAAGTTGGAAACTATACTTTTTAAATAATTCATAAATTATTGAGAAAATATATTTTATATTTTTCGTTGAGTAATCATAATATTTTGTTGGTCCCCCCAAAATTAAGGCCCATATTTTTCTGTTATCTTTTTTAATAAAAGATTTTAAATATTCTTTATTCTCTAAAATTTCTTGCTCGGTTAAGTAGTGAATAGCACCCTTAGTGCTAATAACGTTCTCACCTTCGATAGCATCGTGCTCTGGTGCAACAATATAATCAAAGTGCTTAAAGTCTACTTTTGGATCTTGAATGTGAATATTAAATATTTTTTTATCAGAAATTTTTTTTAAGTGAATTGAAGGAATTACACTTTTTCTTCCACATGAAATTATTAAATCAAAATCTGTTTCATCTATTTTTTTATAAGCACTTTGGGAGATTGGAGTGAGTCTCGGAGGAATAAACTTCCAAATATTATTTGTTTCAACCTTGCAGTGTATAAAATTAATATCAAGTGCTTTAGCTAAGCCTTCTACTTGACTTATCATTCCGTGCATACCTTGTGTTAATAATAAACCTTTTAATTTGGACATTTATTACTATATAGCTTTCATATGAGTCAAAATCCAACTAAACACACAAAAGTGTTAATAATTGGATCTGGTCCAGCCGGATACACAGCAGCAGTATATGCGGCTCGTGCCATGTTAAATCCTATTTTAGTTTATGGCGCAGAACCAGGTGGACAATTAACGACTACCACAGACGTTGAAAATTTTCCTGGATTTGCAGACGTAATTCAGGGACCGTGGTTAATGGATCAAATGAAAGAACAAGCTAAAGCTGTTGGAACAGAGATGATTGAAGATCATATTGCGTCTGTGAATTTGAAGTCTCAACCTTTTGAAGCAATTGGTGATAGTGGTCAAAAATATACAGCTGATAGTATAATTATTTCAACTGGTGCTCAAGCAAGATGGTTAAATATAAAATCTGAACAAGAATTCAGAGGATATGGAGTCTCTGCATGTGCAACGTGTGATGGTTTCTTTTTTAAAGATAAGGAAGTTGCAGTAGTTGGTGGAGGTAATGCTGCTGTTGAAGAGGCAATGTTTCTGACAAAGTTTGCTTCAAAAGTTAAATTAATCCATAGACGTGACAGTTTGAGAGCTGAAAAAATGCTTCAGAAAAAATTGATGGAAAATAAAAAAATAGAAATTATTTGGGACTCTGTTGTTGAAGATGTAATCGGAGACAGTGAACCTAAAAATGTAAAAGGTATAAAAATTAAAAACGTTAAAACAAATAATATTCAAGAACTAAAACTTGATGGAGTATTTATCGCGATTGGTCATGACCCAGCTACATCTTTATTTAAAGAACAGTTAGATATGGATAAAGAAGGTTATTTAATAACTAAACCTGATTCAACCGAGACTAATGTACCGGGTGTTTATGCTGCTGGAGATGTAAAGGACAAAACATTTAGACAAGCTGTGACCGCAGCAGGAATGGGATGTATGGCAGCTTTAGAAGCTGAAAAACATCTTTCGCACAATTAAATGCTTAAAAAAGTACTTCTTACTGGAATAAGTGGGTGGATAGCAAAACACACTGCTATTGAACTATTAAATTTAGGTTATGAAGTTTTAGGTACAGTAAGAAATAATAGTTTAATTGAACAAACGAAAGATACTATAAATAAGTACGCACCGATAGATAATTTATCATTCGTTGAATTAGATCTTTTAAAAGATGATGGATGGAATGAAGCAGCTCAGGGGTGTGAATATATAATGCACATTGCCTCCCCTTTCCCTTACAAGGTTTCAAACAATAGAGATAGTTTATTAGCACCTGCAGTAGATGGAACATTAAGAGTTTTAAATGCTGGCTTGAATGCAAATGTAAAACAGATAATCAAAACCTCTTCGATTGTTGCAATGTTTAGAAAACCAAATAGAACAAATCCATATTCTTTTGGAGAAAATGATTGGACAGATGAAAATTGGACCAAGGGAGTTACAGACTACTTTTTGTCAAAAACCAAAGCTGAAAGACTTGCTTGGGAATTGATGGAAAGCAAAGGTTTAAAGAATAAGTTGACTACTATTTGTCCCGGTGGAGTATTTGGTGATGCGTTAGATACTAAAGGAGGAACCTCAATTGAATATGTAAGACAGTTTCTAAAAGGTAAATTTCCAGCAGCACCTAAATGGGGGGTATTAATTTCTGATGTTCATGATGTAGCAAAATCCCACGTAGCTTGTATTGGTAATGATAAAGTTGGAGGGAGAAGATTGATCGTGGGTAAAGAGGTAAAAACTTTAATTCAGTTATCTCAAATAATGGCTGAAGCAATGCCTGAATACGCAAAAAAACTTCCCAAAAAACAACTGCCAAATTTTATGGTTAAATTATTTAGTTACATAGACTCAAGTGCTAAAACAATGATACCTGACCTTGAGATTACGATGCAAACTGACACTACATATTCTGAAGATTTATTGGGATTAAAATTTCAACCGGCAAAAGGTTGTATGGCGGAAACTGCTAAGTCAGTTGTTAGATTGGGTTTAGTCTAAATTAAGCTCAACTATCTCATCAGACTCGAAAATAATTTTTTTCATATTTTCATTTGCTACTCTAATCATTATTTTTGCTACTATATCTGAATGAATTGGTTTCATTTTTCTTAGAGAACCTAAAAAAAAAGGTGAAAAAAGATTAAAAATAGGAATTCCTACTTTCTCAACAATTCTTTTTTCTTTTCTTTTACCCATCAGGAACGATGGTCTCATTATTGCAACTTTAGGAAAATTTAAATTTTTGATTTCTTCTTCTACCTGTCCCTTAAATCTTAGATAATCACTTGAGCTTTTTGGATTAGCTGAAATTGAAGATACAAATAAAAATGATTTGATATCGTTTAATTTTGCTATTCGAGCGACTTGTATTGGTAGGTCAAGTTCTACTCGTCTATATTCATTTTGATCTGGAGAGTTTTTTTTTGTTGTTCCTATGCAAAAAAAACAATCGTCCCCTTTGATATAATCTTTAAAATTTTCTAAGTCATTAAAGTCTGTTTTAATAATTTCTAATTTATTACTATGAATTTCAGGTTCAGATCTTACAAAAATCTTTATTTTTGAGTAATTTATATCATTGGTAAGTCGATTTAAAATCTGTCCTCCAACTAAACCTGATGATCCAAACAAAAGTGCTGTTTTCACTTACTAATTAATACTCTCACAAAAAGATTTTATCCTACTCATTGCTTTTTTTAGATTTTCCATGGAAGTTGCATAAGAAATTCTAAAGTAACCATCCAAACCAAATGCTGAACCTTGAACAACTGCAACATTTGATTTTACTAACAATTTTTGAACAAATTCAGTATCTGTTTTTAACTTTGTTTTTTTATTTAGTAATCCTTTACAGCTAGGGAAAACATAAAAAGCTCCATTTGGTATTAAACAATTAATTCCTTTAATGTCATTTAAACTTTTGACAACAAAGTCCCTTCTCTCTTTAAAGGCTTTTGCTCTTTTTTTAATAAAACCCTGATTACCATTTAAAGCTTCTACAGCTGCAGCTTGACTTATTGAGGATGGATTTGAGGTAGATTGAGATTGAATTTTTCCGATTGCTTTTATGATATCTTTTGGTCCTGCAGCGTAACCAATTCTCCATCCAGTCATTGCATAAGATTTACTAACACCATTCATTGTCAATGTTCTATCTTTTAATTTTGGTATTTGTGCAATTGTAAAAAAATTAAAGTTATCATATTTTACATGTTCATAGATATCATCACTTAAAATATTTACCTTTTTATTTTTTATCAAAACTTTAGATAAATTTTGAATTTCTTTTTTTGAATAACCTGCACCTGTTGGATTAGATGGCGAGTTTAAAATTAACCATTTCGTTTTTTTTGAAATTACTTTTTTTAATTTCTTTGGAGTGAGTTTAAATCCTTCTTGCTCTGTACATTTTACAATTTTAGGTTTCCCTCCAGACAGCAAAACCATGTCAGGGTAAGATACCCAAAAAGGAGCAGGAATAATTACTTCATCGCCCTTATTTAGTGTGGCCATAAAGGTATTATAAAGAACCTGTTTTCCTCCAGTACCAACAGTTATCTGATCAGTTGAATAGTTTAGTTTATTTTCTCTTTTAAACTTACCTACTATAGCTTTTTTTAAAGTAGGTGTTCCATCAACTGCAGTATATTTGGTATCTCCATCTTTTATTGCTTTTATAGCTGCCTCTTTAATATTATTTGGTGTATCAAAATCAGGCTCTCCTGCACCAAGACCAATTACATCCTTACCAGCAGCTCTAAGCTCTCTCGCTTTTTGTGTAACGGCCATAGTTGGCGAGGGTTTAATTCTCTTTAGACTGTTTGATATTATGCTCATTGAAATAAAAAATAATTCTACTACCTTGTTTAATATATGGAAAATACATATCAAGATTTAATTACAGATATCCAAAGTAAAAATCCTCAAATCGGTGGAAAACTCGAAGGGGGAAAAAAATTCAAAATAAAATCAGATTTTAAACCTGCAGGTGACCAACCTGAAGCAATAAAAAAATTGGTGAAAGGTGCAAACAAAGATCAATTTAATCAAGTATTACTCGGGGTTACAGGATCAGGTAAAACATTTACTATGGCGAAAGTTATTGAGGCGACTAACAGGCCTGCTTTAATTCTTGCACCTAATAAAACCCTTGCAGCTCAACTTTATGGTGAAATGAAAACTTTTTTTCCAGACAATGCAGTGGAGTATTTTGTCTCTTATTATGACTATTATACACCAGAAGCATATGTGCCTAGATCAGATACTTACATAGAGAAAGAAGCATCAATTAACGAGCAAATTGATCGTATGAGACATTCAGCTACTAGATCTCTACTTGAAAGAGATGATGTGCTTATAGTTGCTAGTGTTTCATGTATTTATGGACTGGGTTCTGTTGAGGCTTACAGTAAAATGACTTTAACCCTCCAAAAAAACAATGATTATAACCGTGAAGAATTAATAAAGTCCCTAGTTGCTCTTCAATACAAGCGAAACGATCAAAACTTTTATAGAGGTACCTTTAGAGCCAGAGGAGAGTATTTAGAAATTTTCCCATCACATTTAGAGGATAGAGCATGGAGGCTAAGTTTGTTTGGAGATAAGCTAGAACAAATTGAAGAATTCGATCCTCTAACAGGAGATCAAATAAGAGATCTAAGTTTAGTAAAAGTATACGCAAATAGTCACTACATCACACCAAAACCGACTATAGAACAAGCGGTCATAAATATTAAAAAAGAACTAGAAATTACCCTTAAAAAACACAGATCAGAAAATAAATTATTAGAAGCTCAAAGATTAGAAGAAAGAACTAAGTTTGATCTTGAAATGATAGAAGCCACAGGTTCATGCGCAGGAATTGAAAATTATTCTAGGTTTTTATCAGGGAGAAAACCTGGTGAACCACCTCCTACTCTTTTTGAATATTTCCCTGATAATACTCTAATTTTCGTTGATGAATGTCATGTCACAGTTCCTCAGCTTAACGGAATGTATAAAGGAGACAGGTCTAGAAAAAGTACATTAGCAGAATATGGATTTAGACTTCCATCCTGTATGGACAATAGACCATTAAAATTTGAAGAATGGGATTTAATGAGAACTCAAACTGTATTTGTATCAGCAACTCCTGGTCCCTGGGAACTAGAACAAACTAAAGGTAAATACATAGATCAGGTTATCAGACCAACAGGTCTGATAGATCCTCCTGTAGAGATAAGACCTGCAAAAAACCAAGTAGACGATTTAATGCATGAATGTAAAAAAGTTATTGAAAATAATCATAGAGTTCTTGTTACTACTTTAACTAAGAAAATGGCAGAGGATTTAACTGAATATCTTCATGAAAATGGGATTAAAGTTAGATACCTACATTCTGATATAGATACTTTGGAAAGAATAGAAATTATGCGCGACCTTCGAATGGGAGTATTTGATGTTCTTGTTGGGATTAATCTTTTAAGGGAAGGTCTGGATATACCTGAATGTGCACTTGTTGGCATATTAGATGCAGACAAAGAAGGATTTCTTAGATCTGAAACATCTTTAATTCAAACAATTGGTAGAGCAGCAAGAAATGTTGATGGAAAAGTAATTTTGTATGCAGACAAAGAAACAAAAAGTATAAAAAAAGCTATAGCCGAAACTGATAGAAGAAGACAAATTCAGTTAAATTATAATAAAAAACATAAAATAGATGCAAAATCTGTAAAAAAAGAAATTAGTGATATTTTAGAGAGCGTTTATGAAAAAGATTACGTAAAAATAAGTGATGGATCTAATATTGGTGGAAATCTTAAAAAACACCTCAAAGGTCTTGATAAAAAAATGAAAGAAGCGGCATCAAACTTAGAGTTTGAAGATGCTGCTAAAATAAGGGATGAAATTAGAAAACTAGAAAGTACAGAACTCGAAATAACGTTAAATCCAAAAATTAGACAATATGATGTAAAAAATAAGCTCTATCCAAAAGGTAGATCGACAATGGGAATGCCGGGAACTAAAGTCACAAAAAAAAAAGATAAAAAATGGAAGCACGGAAAATAATTATAACTGGTGGCGCAACAAGGATTGGTGCTGCAATTGCAAAAAAATTATCTGGTGCTAACAAAGAGATTCTAATTCACTTCAATAAGTCAAAGTTGAAAGCTGAAAAACTTAAAAAAGAGCTTGAGAGTCAAAAAACTAAAGTTTATCTGGTAAAAGGTGATTTAAGTAAAGAAAGTGACTTAAATAAAATTGTTAAATATGCTAAATCAAAATTAAAATTTTTTGATTGTTTGGTTAACAACGCTTCATTATTTGAAAACGATAAATTAGAAAATTTCACAACCGATAGCTGGGGACAGCACTTGAGAACAAACTTGAGAACTCCAGCATTACTATCTAAAGAGTTTGCAAAAAATATAAGAGGAAAAAATAACAATATAATCAATATTATTGATCAAAGAGTTTTTAAACTTACTCCTTATTTTTTTTCTTACACAATAAGTAAAACTGGCCTTTATACACTAACAAAAACAAGTGCAATGAGCTTAGCACCTAATATTAGGGTGAACGGAATTGCACCTGGACCTACGATAAGAAATAGTAGGCAATCGGAAAAACATTTTAAGAAACAATACATGGCAACTCCATTAAAAAGACAAGTAGACGTTGATCAAATTTGCAATGCAGTTGACTTTTTCATTAAAAATAGATCTATTACTGGTCAAGTAATTTCAGTTGATAGTGGTCAAAGTTTAAACTGGCAAACACCAGATATAATGGGAGGGAAAGAATGAAAAAAGTATTTATTATTTTAATTTCAATTTTTTTTACGACCATCGCTTATTCGCATTCCACAAAAAATTTAAATCTGGACACAAAAAAAGAATGTAAAAAAAGTAAATCGATGCTCAATTGGGTTTCGAAAAATAAATATTATCAGGGTGGAGAATTAATAAAATATCAGTCTTATACAGGATTTGACCAAAGAACTGTAATAATTGGTGGACACAAAAAAAATCCAGTGGAAATCACAGCCTATCTTCAACTTCCGAAAGGAGATAAAAAGGTACCTATTGTTATTTGGACTCATAGCAGCGGTGGCCCAGGAAACTATATTTGGAATGATTTTACTTATCATGCACATCAAAAGCTTTTAGATGAAGGAATAGGAGTGATGTTTATTGATAATTTTTGTCCTAGAGGTGCTAAAGATACCTGGAGAGATCAATCTAAAGTTCCTTTAATTAATGGTGCAATTGATGGAATTTTAGCTTTAAAATTACTTAAATCGCATCCAAGGTCGAATGGAAAATTTGGAACTACTGGACATTCAAGAGGAGGAACTAATAGTCTTTATATGGCTGATATAAAATTCACATCTTTATTTTTGGATGGCACAGAGGGTTTTGACGCAATTCTACCTGAGGCTGCTGAATGTCATGCGGCTGGTTTTTTTTCTAAGCCAGAGTTAACAAGTAATACTAAATTACTTTATGTGCATGGCGGAGCTGATGATTATACTTTAGCAAAACCATGCGAAGAACATGTAAAAAGAATCAAATCAAAACCTGGTCAAATTGAAATAGATATTAAAGAAGGATGGTATCATGAGTGGCATATGGGAAAAAAACCATTCAAAGTGAAAGGTGCAATGACAACAGGTAAGTGTCCTGACCTTTTTATTGATGAGAACGGATTTGCGACTAATCCTACCTGGGGAGAATGGTTCATAAATAAATACAAACTTTATCCTACTATTGAAGCATTTTATGACGCTGCACAAACAAAACCTAGAAAAACATGGAAACAAGCTTTTAAGGTAATG
>CACEBA010000006.1 GCA_902557585.1 uncultured Pelagibacteraceae bacterium | reverse complement strand
TTGCCAAATAACACCTTTGTATAATTTAGGGGGATACAATCTGTTATGCGTTTTTAACTGCAAATCCTCGTTTAAGAACGGAAAATGATGAAGATAACCAGTACATAAAATAATAACATCAGCATCTTGTTCGGTGCCATCTTTAAAAATTGCCTTTCTACCTTCAAGTCTGTCTAAATAATGAACTTCCTTCATTCCTTTCGGCCATTTGAAACCCATTGCATTATTTCTATATCCAATAGTCACACTTTTAGCTCCATATTTATTACATTGCAGCGCAACATCTTCAGCTGAATAACTGCTTCCAAGAACTATTACATTTTTATTTCTGAATGTAAGATTACCAAAATAGTCTGTTTGTTTATTTGCCCAAGCCAAAGACATTTTATCCAATAATATTGCAATCAAACTAATACATAAACCTGCTTCTAAAGCTAATCCAATATTGAGCTGATTAAGTGCCAATAACAAATTAAAACCTAATCCCTTCGCTCCAATAAAAGCTGAGATAACTGCCATTGAAAAACAAACCATTATCACTTGGTTAACTCCAATCAATATGTCTCTTCTAGCTGTAGGAATTAATACTTTAAACATTAGTTGCCAGTTATTACATCCACTCATCCTACCAGCTTCAATTACTTCAGGAGGTATTGCTCTTAATCCTAGTAAAGTTAATAATATCATTGGTGGAATGGCAACTATCATAGTAATAATCACGGCTGCATGATCACCAACTCCAAATAAAACTAGTGCAGGAACAAGAACTGCATATTGTGGCATAGTCTGCATTACTAAAAGTATTGGGTATAAAGCTTTTTCAACTCTTTTGCTCTTAAATGCAGATATACCTAGTCCCAAACCAAAAATAAACGATAGTGGCGCAGCAACTAATATAAATGATAAAGTTTGCATCGATGGTTTCCACTGACCAAAAATAGAAATGTAAACCATTGTTAATCCAGCGAAAATGGCTAAACCTTTACCACTTAATTTATAAGATAATATTGTTGCTCCTGCAGCAACAATAGTCCATGGTAAACCTGGTAATTCAGCCCATGGATTAGCATCAATAAAATCCCAACTTGTAAATGCAACAATAGTTTCTAATCCACCCAATAAAATTTCTCTAATTAACTCAATTATAAAGGTCATAAATGCAGTTAAATTTCTACTTATTTGTAAGAGAAGTGGTCGTGTTTTAAATTCTTGAGTATCTTCATTCCAAAACTCCATTGGCATCCAGTCATTCATTAGGAAAAATAATGAGTCATTTATCCAAATTGGTAACCATCCAAGTAATGGAGGTAATCTCCAAAAGACATCAAAAGCATAATACCTTACCTCTTTGCCAGCAAAAACAAAGGTGCTTTGATTGGGGTCTTTAACAAACTCTGCCTGACCTCTTATAAATTTATATGTTTCGGGAACTTCGATTGCAAAACATAATGCAAAAAAAATAATTAATAAAAATAACCATTGAAATATTTTTGGATTTTTTTTTAAAAATTCCATAACTTAGTTTCCATTTTTCCTTCCACCAAAAACTGTATTAATTATCTTTGTGGGATTAATTGAGCCTACAATGTTATTGTTCTTATCTATAACTCCTACAGTTTTTTCTTGAGTCAGAATTTTTTCAGCAACATTCTCGATAATCTCATCTTTTGAAACTCTTAAATCTCCTAATTTATCACTGGTGGATTGGTCCATTACATCTTCAATTAATAAAACTTTTTCCCTTGGGACTTCTTCAGTGAATTTTCTTACATATTCAGTTGCAGGATTTAAAACTATTTTAGCGGGTGTATCTAACTGTTCAATAATACCATCCTTCATAATTGCTATTCGATCAGCTAGCTTTAAAGCTTCATCAAAATCATGAGTAATGAACATTATAGTTTTTTGTAATTTGTCTTGAAGTCTTAAAAATTCATCCTGCATTTCTTTTCGGATCAAGGGATCTAATGCTGAAAAAGGTTCATCTAAAAACCAAATATCTGGTTCAACGGCTAAAGATCTTGCAATACCTACTCTTTGCTGTTGTCCACCTGAAAGTTCTCTTGGAAAATAGTTTTCCCTTCCATCTAACCCAACTAACTTAACCATATCCATTGCCTTGCTAATGCTATCGTTAGTACTAATTCCCTTAATCTGTAGTGGAAATGCTATATTTTCAACTACAGTTTTGTGCGGTAACAACGCAAAGCTTTGAAAAACCATTCCCATTTTATTCCTTCTAAGATCAATAAGTTCTTTGTTGTTTAGCTCCAATAAATCTTGACCCTCTATAAAAATCTTTCCTCCTGTTGCATCTGTTAATCTTGAAATACATCTAAGTAATGTTGATTTACCTGATCCAGATAAACCCATAACAACCAACATTTCTCCCTTTGCTACTTCAAAGGAAGCATTATTAACTCCAACTATACATCCATTTTCTTGAAAAGTTTTTGCGTCTACGTTCCCATTAGCTTCTTGAAGCATTTTTTTGGCGTTTTCTCCAAAAATTTTGTAAACAGATTCACATTTAATAACTGTATCAGACATAAATTATTATTAAGTTATACGAAATTTTGTAGAATTAATATGTATATAATAATCGTTTCTCCCTAATTAAAAATTTTTGATATAATAAATTCTAGTATCAATACCAGTGCTTAAAAAACTTAATGCCTCCCCACTTACTTTAATTTCTTCATTTACTCCAACATTATTCCCACTAACTGTGAAACCTGCAAAACATTTATTTTTTTCTTCATCCCATTCAACAAATGTTTCATCAATTTTGTTGCCATTAATTGTATAAATTTCATGCGCTCTAAAATTGAGGAAATTGGCCCCCATTATCGCTCTTTGAGGAATAAGTTTTGTTGCTTTACAGACTTTTTCATAAACATCAATAGATAGTCTATGATGATCAGTTCCATCAAAAGCAACTAAAATTCCAGAAGGTAGACTTGATATTAATTCATTTAATTTTCTTTCTTCTGCAATTCTCTCTTCTTCTATTTTCATTCTTTTTACTAAATCATCACCTTCTCCAAAAATATTGTTTAAAATAACAAAAGATAAAATGATGATTGAAGTAATTATTATCAATCCACAAAACTGTCTAACCGGCTCTG
Organism: uncultured Pelagibacteraceae bacterium; assembly: GCA_902557585.1. The sequence goes on along the minus strand of CACEBA010000006.1, from coordinate 30,718 downwards.
GTAATTCCTTAAATTTATTAAAATAATTTTCTTGAGACATTATTCTTGTAATTTTCCATTTTTCCAATTACCTGACTTTTGTTTTCCATCCGCCCAAGTAAATGTTCCTTGACCATTCATAAAACCATTGGCCCACTCACCATCGTAGGTAGAACCATCAGGGAATATCAAGATACCCTGTCCACTCCACACACTATTTTTAAATTCACCTTTATAGATATACCCATTAGGCCAAGTTTCTACTCCCTTACCTTCCTTTTTTGTTGCAACCCACTCTCCTTCATAAGTTGTTTTATCTGTATAAACCCATTTGCCATATCCATTTTCACAATTTCCCTCTTTACATCCAGTACTTCTAGCAAAAGCTGATGTAATGATAAAAAAAGTTAAAATTAAATATAAAAATATTTTTTTCATGAGTTTATTTTATACAAAAATTAAATAAAAAAAAATCCCTCCCAACACAGTTGGGAGGGATTTATAAGTTTTATATTTTTAACCTTAATGATCGTGTGTAAATTCTTCCCACACTTTCTTATTATCGGCTAACCATTTTTTAGCTGCATCTTCATGAGTCATCTTATCCAGATCAACTAAAGCTGCCATTGCTCCAATTTGACTTGTAGAAAATGACATTTTTTTAAACACTTTAGCTGCATTTGGATGAGTTTTTGGAAAATCCTCATGTGCTGCTTTTTTCAGATAGCCATCTGGAGAACCACATTTTCCATCTCCACCATCTTCTGGTCTGCAACCTGCTGTATATGGAGGAAAATCAATAAATGTAAAACCAGCACCATCAGTAAAATTTGGTGTCCAATTGAAAATTATTGTTCCTCTTCCTTCTTTTTCAGCAGCTGCTAATTCAGCCCAAAGCGCATCTGCACTTCCAGCAAATTTAACCCACCAAAGATCGCCTAAACCTAAAGCATCAACCCTTTGTGGTATTAAATCACCATGCCAAGTTTGTGGACCTTCTAACATTCTTCCTTTTCCATTTGGAGAATCAGGTGTTGTAAAGTTTTTAGCACAGTCAGGATTTTTTAAAGCAGTCCAGTCTGGTAAACCAGGGCATAATCCTTTGTCTGTAACCCAGTTTGGATACCCCATATCTTCAAGTGTTCTTGCTTCATGATCACCCATATCTATCAAACCACCTTTATCTAAAGCAGTTGTGAATGATTTACCAAATGCAGATTCCCACACTTCGTGAGATATAGTTACATCTCCAATTCTAATTGACTCGTAAACTGCTTGTGAGTCAGCATTTACATATTTAACATTGTTACCCATGCTTTCGAAAATTCCACCAATAACATAAGCCATTACAATTTGACTTGACCAGTTATGAGTTGGGATTACGATGGGTTTTTTGCTATCTGCAGCGTTAGAAATTCCTGCAAAACTTACCACAGAAATTACAAGAGCAGACAATAATGATATTATTTTTTTCATTTTTTCCCCTCGATTATTAATATTAATTTCAAAGTATGTTCCGATTTAAAGGTATAGTCAACTCGTTTTCAGTATAATATGGTCACAATAAAAATAATAATAAAACATTGATGATGTTAGGAATCAGTAAAGAAATAAAATATCCAGGACTTAATATTTTACCACCAGGAGTTGAAAGGCATGTTGTAAATGGTGGTGGTCTAACTGCTTTTCATATTTTCCCTGATGATGAAATAGAAATTATCAATAACGAAGGAAATCAAATTTGTGAAATTATATGTTTTAATAAAGACGGAAAATCAGATGTAGGTATTTTAAACCTTAAAAGTAACAATAATAAAAATTTTATTAGAGATATCTTAAGTAAAAAAGATGAAAGTATTCTAGCAACCAATTATCAACTTAAAAAACTAAACTTAAATATTTCAGAATCAAAATCCTCAATAATATTTGATGTTAATACACAAGTTGATGAAAAAATTAATTTAAAGTCTAAAGATAAATGTTTTGCAATATTTGCAGCGCCTGGGCAAGACATGGATGTTACAAAGCAAAATCCTCCTACAGATTTAATTATTTATATTAAAAGAGCAAATATTATTGATGACAAAGAATTAAATGTTATTCCAAACCCTATCTTTGAGCCTTCGTACGAGGAGAATATAAATAAAGCAAGTAGCATATCTTATGAAGTTAAAGAAGGTGATTACATCCAAGTAATAAGTCCTACTGGTAGACAATGTTCAGACTTTGTGGCATTTGACACAAGGAAATTAGAAAAAGGAATTGAGAAAGGTTTGGATTGGCAAACAACTAGAACTTTCATGGGAAATACATTTCCAGGTCCAGGATTATTTTCTAAATTTTATGATACTGACCATGAACCTTTGGTAGAAGTAATTAGAGATACCGTTGGTAAACATGATACTTTTAATCTTGCCTGTACTTCAAAGTACTATGAGGATGCTGGTTATTTTGGCCATGCAAATTGTTCTGATAATCTTACGGAAAGTATGTCAAAGTATGGTCTACAAAAACAAAAAGGGTGGCACGCAATCAATTTATTTTTTAATACATCTGAAGGTGGATTAAACTCAGTTATTTCAGATGAGTCATATTCGCGTCCTGGCGATTATGTCATGTTTAGAGCTTTAAAAGATTTAACTATTGGAACAACAGCATGTCCTAGTGATATAGATGCTTGTAATTCGTGGAATCCAACAAATATTTTTGTTAGAACATATGACAAGAAAAAAGAATTTACTAAATCATTTGCATTCAGGATGAAAACAGACTCTGAAAAAAAACTTACAAGAAATTCTGGCTTTTATGAGAGAACTTCAAAACTAACAAGAAACTTTATAGATGCTAGAGGTTTTTGGCTTCCAAATGATTACACAAAACATGGTCTTGTTAATGAGTACAACGCTTGTAGAAATGATGCAGTTTTAATTGATTTATCTTCATTAAGAAAATTCGAAATTATTGGTCCTGATGCTGAAGAATTATTAAATTATACACTTACAAGAAACATTAAAAAATTATCGGTAGGTCAAGTAGTCTATTCTGCAATGTGCTACGAAAATGGAATGATGTTTGACGACGGTACTCTTTTAAGATTAAGTGAGACCGGTTTTAGATGGATTTGTGGAGATGAATATGGTGGTGAATGGTTAAAAGAAATTGCAAAAAAGAAAAATTTTAATGCAAATATAAAAAATTCAACAGACCAAATAAGTAATGTTTCATTACAAGGTCCAAAAAGTAGAGAAATTTTAAAAAAGATAATTTTTACACCTCCAACTCAACCTTCCATAGATGAGCTTGGTTGGTTTAGATTTAGCATATGTAGAATAGAAGAGTTGCAAGGAATACCATTGATTGTTTCTAGAACTGGTTATACTGGTGAGCTAGGTTACGAAATTTGGTGTCATCCTAAACATGCTCCTGAGGTCTGGGATAAATTAATGGAGGCAGGTAAACAAGATGGTTTGATACCTGCAGGATTTGGAGCTTTAGACAAACTTAGAATTGAAGCAGGGTTAATTTTATTTGGTAATGAGTTTGATGGTCAACAAGATCCTTTTGAAGCAGGTATTGGTTTTGCAGTTCCATTAAAAACAAAAACGGAAGATTTTGTAGGTAAAAATGAATTAATAAAAAGAAAAAATAATCCTCAAAAAAAACTTGTTGGGCTTGAGTTAGATGGTAAAGAAATTGCAGGGCATGGTGACTGCGTTCATATTGGTAGATCTCAAATTGGAATAATTACAAGTGGATGTCTATCCTCAACATTAAACAAAAATATAGCTTTGTGTAGAATAGATGTTCAATATTCAGAAATTGGAACAGAAGTTGAAGTTGGAAAAATTGATGGTCACCAAAAAAGAATACGCGCAAAAGTAGTTAGATTTCCTTTTTATGATCCCACTAAGTCCAAAGTAAAATCATAAATTAAATGCCAAAAGATAAAAAAACTCTTTTAAATTTTTGGGAAGATCAAATGAGAGAATCTCATACTTCAAGTAACTATTTTTTTAGAAAATCACCTTCTCATTATCATATGATGTTATTAGTAATGTCTGCCTTTAAAGAAAATAAGAAATTATCTGTTGAACAGCTAAAAACTAAACTGTTTAAAACATCCAGGCCAAAATCAGCTCTGATTATTAATGAGGCTTGCGAAAAAGGATTCTTTCATTTGGAGAAAACCTCAAAAGATCAAAGAATTAAGAATATTAAGCCAAGCGACTCCTTTATTAAAGAGTTCAATGAATATTTAACTACTCTTAAAAATATAAGCTATTAGGCACTTATTTCTGCTAAGTTTAAAGTGTATATTTTATATATATACTTTTTAGTTCTAAAAATAATTATATCAATTATGATTTGTAAAAAATAAGATTTTCACATGTTATTACCTACAAAAGCAAAAGTAGTCATTATCGGTGGTGGTATACATGGTTTGAGCACTGCTTGGAAACTATCTGAAACTTATAAAAATCCTGGAGATATTGTTGTTTTAGAAAAAAAAGACACTGCTGCAGGTGCTAGTGGAATTGCTTGTGGTGTTGTAAGAAATAATTATTTCCAACCAGCAATGAGAGAATTAATGGCTCACTCAGTTTCTGTGTGGGAGAGCGATCCTAAAGCATTTAAATACAATCCAGTTGGTTATTTGCAAATATCACCAGAAGTCATGCATGAAGATGTTGCAACTATTTACGAACAACAAAAAGCTATTGGATACGAGTCAGAATTTATTGAAGGGGAAAAAGATTGTTCAAATTATATGAAAGGAATTTTTGATGATTGGCAAGCACAAGGAATCACTTCTGTTCTTCATGAAAAAAAAGGTGGTTATGCTTTTAATAAAGACTCAATTAAAGCGTTAGAAAATAAATCTACATCTAACGGTGTTCAGGTAATGAAAGGTGTGAAAGTTACTGGTTTTAAAAAAGGAAGTAACAGTCAAGCTGTTACGGGAGTAGAAACAGACAAAGGTTCAATTGAGTGTGAACAGGTCGTAATTGGGGCAGGTCCATGGGCAAGAGATTTTTGGAATATGTTAGAACTACCTAAGACAGCTAACATTAAAGGTAAAGATGGTAAAATGCATGAAACTGATATGTGGACTTACTGGATGTTGCAAGAAGGTGTTATTGGAGTTGAACCAGATTTTTTAAAAACTAATGACGGAAAACAACCACCTGTAGTACATGTAGACTCTACTGCTCCGTTATATTCTGACAAAACTAAAAAATTACTGACGGACAAAATTTGGGGAATTTATTACAAACCTGATATCGAAGGTTTAGGTGTTCAAGGAGGAACTTCTCCTTACATAGTTAAAAAACACTTTGATCAAGTTAATGTTGATCCTTACGGTATAGAGTCGCCGGAATATCAAACTACAGATGCATTTAGCGATATGTGGTGTTCAGCACTAGCTCATTGTCAAAAAAGATTTGAAGGTAAGTCTGATTTATATAGAAAAGGTCCATCGGGTGGTCTTGGATGTATGACGCCAGACTCTTTCCCGATCTTTGATAGATTTTTTGAAAATGTTTATATGATAGCTGACGCTAATCACGGATATAAAATGATTGGTGTCGGAGAACTTGTTGCAAAAGAAATTCTTGGTACTGAGAGTGATTTATTAAAACCGTTTAGATTCAACCGTTACGAGAAAGGTGAACTTCACCCTACTTCGAACAGTCCGTTTCCTTGGAGTTAAACTTCAAGCCTAGACACAAATAAATTTTTCAGCTACGTTTTAAAAAATTATAATTGATTAAGGGGAAAAATGACTGATCTAGAAAAACATGTAAACCAACCTGGTAGAGCAAAATTAGTTAAAAAAGTTAGAGAAAAAATTGATGACTTAGGAATCACATATATTTATTATCAATTTATCTCCGTCACTGGGAGAGTTGTAGGAAAAGGTATTCCCGCAGATCATTGGGAAAGAACAGCTGAAAAAGGTTTTCAATTAGTTTATGGAGCAACAGCAAATCTATTTCTAGATCGCCACAATAACTATATAGGATACGGACCCGAGGCAATGGAGTTAGTTGGAATTCCTGATCCAGAGACTTTTGTACAATTGCCGTGGGATAAGAGAGTGGGCAGAGTTTTTGTTACATGTTTCAGAAATAGAGAGGAGAGAAAAAATCCAGGAGGTCATTTAACTTCAGACTGTAGAGGAAATTTAAGAATTTTCGCTGATGAATTTAAAAAGAAACATGGTCTCGAGTTAAGAGTTGGGACTGAACCAGAAATGATGTGGTTAACAAAAAATGAGGATGGTACGCCTACAGGAAAAGGATTTTCTAAACCTTTCTGCTATCACATAGATCAGTTTGAATCTTTAAGACCAGTATTTATGAAAGTAATTGAATATTCAAAAGCTATGGGCCTAGATATGATACAAGGGGACCATGAGGATGCGCCTGGTCAATTAGAGCTCAATTGGACATACGATAACGTTTTAAGAAATGCTGACAGGTTATCTACCTACAGACAAATATGTGCTCAAGTTGCAAGAGAGCATGGTTTAATAGCTTGCTTTATGACAAAACCATTTATGGGAGTTTCAGCAAGTGGGTGTCACACAAATATGTCTCTTTGGAAAGGTGGAAAAATAAAAGTTAACAAACTTGGTAATAAAAAATTACCAGGTGTTGAGGAAGTTTTCAGCTACGTTGAAGGTGGAACTAATACTTTTATGCCAGATACTAAAGATATGCAGCTACCAGGGAAAATAGGTTTACAGTCAATTGCTGGAATTATGAAACATTTGCCTGCTTTAACTGCTTTAGGATCGTCAACCGTAAATTCCTACAGAAGACTTTGGGACCAAGGTTTTTGGGCACCTGTCTATGCTGATTGGGGTTATCAAAATAGAACTTGCGGTTTAAGAGTATCTGCGCCAGGTAGATTTGAATATAGATCTGTAGATTCAATGCATAATCCATATTTACTTGGAGCAGCATTATTAAAAGCTTGTGATGAAGGTATATCAAAAAAAATGAAGCCAGCCGCACCAGAGTCTAGAAATATTTATGAAGCACAAAAAGCTGGTAAAGATGTTAAAAAACTTCCTTTAAGCTTAGGAGAAGCTTTAGCTAGGTTAGCTGAAGATGAAGTTATTAAGTCTGCAATGCCAGATGAAATGTATAAAGTTTTCCATTGGTATAAGAATGATGAATGGGAAAGATTTTTAGGTGCAACAACTCAATGGGATCTGGATACATATCTTGATTGTCTTCCATAGGTCGTAAAATAAAAGAAGGGTAAAAATATGTGTGGTATCGCCGGTTTAATTCATAGAGGTAAATCTTCAAATGTTGGAAGCGAACTTCAGGGTATGCTTCAAGCATTAAAACATAGAGGTGAAGACTCAACAGGTTATGCTTTATACGGAGATACGGATGGTAAAAATTTCATTATGCGTTTTAAAGTTGGAGAAAATGTTGGGGAAGGAAGTTCTTCAGTTATGGAAGACGTTTCAGTTTATGATGAAAGAAAAAAAATTGTTGACCAAACTCTAGCTGAAATGGGTGTAAAAATTCTTAAAGAAGAAAGAACGCTTCCATACTCACTGAGATACGAACTTGAATATAACGCAAAAGATCTGCTGGAGTTTTCACAAAAAGTTGAGAGCATTCCTGGAGTAGAGATTTTATCAATGGGAAAATCTTTAGAAGTAATCAAAGATCTAGGAAATGCAAAAATGGTCTGCGACAGATACAGTTTAGATAAACTTGTTGGAACACATGCTATTGGTCATGCAAGAATGGCTACAGAGTCTGGTGTAGATATTAAATCAGCCCACCCTTTCTGGGGTTATCCTTTTAGTGATGTGTCAGTTGTTCATAATGGACAGCTTACAAATTATTGGAACAACAGAAGAGTTCTAGAGAACAAAGGAATGAGATTTATGTCAGAATGTGACTCGGAGTTAATCGCTGTTTATATTGCCCAAAAAATGAGAGAAGGAGCAAGTCTTGAAGAGGGAATGAAAGACTCTCTTATTGGTCTTGATGGTGTATTCACTTACTTTGTAGCAACTAAGGATTCTTTAGGTATGGCAAAAGATACTATGGCAGCAAAACCATTAGTACTTTATGAGTCTGATGATTTAGTTGCAATGGGATCTGAAGAGATAGCGATAAGATCAGTTTTACCGCATGAAATTGATACTTATGATCCATTTGATGGAGAGGTAAAAGTATGGCAAATATAAAAACTAGCGAGAAAAAGTCCAAAGCTCAATCAATGGGAATGCATACTGAGGTTCTTACAGGAAGAACTCAGCAAAAGTTTTTTAATCCTGATGAAGCTGAAAACTTTTATTATTTTGGAACTTACGATGTTGATTTTAATAAAAGGACAGATTTAGATGTTTTGAACATGTCAGCACCTGAAGCCAATAAGGAAATAGATAAACTAATGAGTCAAGGATATGGAACAATAGTAATAAAAAATCCACAAGGGAAACACAGTTTAGGTGTTGGTATTTTAAATAAACTTAACTTAATTTTTGAGGGAAGCTTAGGATATTTTGGAATGGGTTCATGCGATGGACCAATCGTTAGAATTAATGGAAGAGTTGGCTGGTCATGTGCAGAAAATTTGATGGCTGGAAAAGTTGTTATTGAAAAAAATGCAGGTTCTTGTTTTGGAGCAGCAATAAGAGGTGGAGACTTAATCTGCAAAGGTAGTGTCGGTGCAAGAACTGGTATCGATATGAAAGGTGGTACAATTATTATTGGTGGTGATGCTGGTGCATTTACTGGTTTCATGATGCAAAGGGGTAGAATAATTATTCTTGGAGATGTTGGAATAAATTTAGGTGACTCAATGTATGATGGGACAATTTTCGTAGGTGGAGAAATTGGATCATATGGTAGTGATGCTGTAGATGCAGAATTAACATCTAGTGACCAAGATTGGTTAAGAAGAAAACTTAAGGTTGCAGAAATAGGTGAAAATTTTGATTTGAGCAAAATGAAAAAAATTGTAGCTGGTAAAAAACTTTGGAATTATGACAATTTAGAACCTACAGAAAAGAAGGGAGCAATTTAATGCCTAAGAAAAAAAGTAAAAAAGTTAAAAAAAATGGAAAAGGTGTTGGTGGAAAAGCTGATGTTCACGCACACGAAGAAGGAAAAAGAAATAAAAGTTTATTAGGGCATAACGCAATTTTTACTCCTGAAGTAATAGATGACATACACATCAAAGCTCAGTTAGGAAGATACAGAATGCGTGGAATGGCATTGATGAAAAAAATTCCAACATTTGACGATTTAGTTTTCTTACCAGGAACATTAACAAGATTTGTGATTGAAGGTTATAGGGAAAAATGTGAGACCAAAACAGTAATTGGTCCTAGATGTGAAAACCCTATTGAGTTAGATATTCCAGTTTATATTACTGGAATGAGTTTTGGGGCACTTTCTTATGAAGCAAAAACTGCCTTGGCTAGAGGAGCGACAATGGCAGGTAGTGCTACATGTTCAGGAGAAGGTGGAATGATACCAGATGAAAGAAGATATTCTGAAAAATGGTACTATCAGTGTATTCAATCAAGATACGGTTTTAATCCTCATCATGCTCAGTTAGCTGATGGGATAGAAGTTTTTATTGGACAAGGTCAAAAAGTTGGAATGGGTGGTCACCTTATGGGACAAAAAGTAACTGACCAAGTTGCTGAAATGAGATCATTACCCTCAGGTATTGACCAAAGATCTCCTGCTAGACATCCTGACTGGTTAGGTCCAGACGATTTAGCTTTAAAGGTCGAAGAATTAAGACAATTAACAAAAAATAAAGTTCCAATTCAATTAAAATTAGGAGCTTCGAAAGTTTACGATGATGTCCGTATGGCTGCAAAATGCGATCCTGACTCTATTTATTTAGATGGAATGGAAGGATCTACTGGAGCTGGTCCACATATAGCTGCTGCAAATACTGGAATACCTGGAATTGCTGCTATCAGAGAAGCTAGAAGAGCAATTGATGATGTTGGTAAAACTGGAAAAGTAACGTTAATTTATGCTGGTGGTGTAAGAGATGGTGCTGACATGGCTAAAGCTTTAGCTTTAGGAGCTGATGCAATTGCTATTGGTACAGGATCTATGATTGCACTAAACTGTAACAAAGATATTCCTGAAGCAGATTTTGAAAAAGAAATGGGTGTAAAGGCTGGAGAATGTTACCACTGTCATACGGGTCGTTGTCCCGTAGGTGTAGCTACTCAAGATCCCAAATTAAGAGCAAGATTAAATCCTGACGATGCTGCTTTAAGAGTTTATAATTATTTACACTCAATGACTTTAGAAGCACAACTATTAGCAAGAGCTTGTGGTAAAACTAATATACATTCATTAGAGCCAGAAGATTTAGCTGCGTTAACATCTGAGGCGTCTGCTCTAGCTAAAGTGCCTTTAGCTGGAACTAATTATACTGTTGGAGTTGATAACTATCACAAAATCTAGGAATAAATATGACGAAGAAAAAAGGTAAAAAGATATCAAAATCAAAACAAGTCAAAGGCCAATTAGGTAAGAAAAAAGAAACAGCAAGAGAAAAAATGATTGGTCAATCTATTGGTTATCGATATGATGTTAATCTTCTACCTGATTATACAAAGATCACACCATTTCTAAAAAAATATATAGAAGCCATGGGATGGGACGATTTAAATTGGTTGGAAGATGTTCACATGGGTTACGAAGAAGATAGACCAGCAGTGTTTTGTAGAAATGCAAATGGATGGGTTACTATTCCCAAATCAATTAAACTACCAAACAATCAACAAGATAGGGACATGATAGCGAGAGAGCTTTTAGTTAAATTTCAAATGTCTCCAAAACATCCACTTGTTGATTTGAAAAAAGCCTATTTAAAATTTTAATATCACAATCAAGAGTTGATTTTTTTTTTTAACCTATTGTCCACAGTAGGTTTTTAAGCATTCTTTTATTTGTCATGCCTTTAAAAATTTCATAAGGTTTCTTAAACAAATATGGGGGTAAAAAATGACTGATCAGTTAGGTGCTCTTACAACTATATTTACAGAATTTTACTACTGGGTAACAGTAGTACTGATGTTTTTAATTCACGTCGGTTTCTGTATGTATGAAGTTGGAGCTTCGAGATACAAACACCACCAGCATACCTTGATGAAAAACACAATGCTTATACCTTTGGTAACAGTAACTTGGTTTTTATTTGGTTGGTGGATTTATTGGGCTTTTCCAACAGGACCAGGAATAGCTCCATCAATTATGACAGAAAGTACCGGGCTAGTTTTAGGTGGAGGATTTGGAGGAAATGATCTCGCCAATCCAACTAATGCTCTTATGGCAGTTAATCTTAACGATCATATAATGGGTGTTTTCTGGGCAGCGTTCTTACTATTTTCATGGACAGCTGCTTCTATTGTTTCAGGGGCTATCATTGAAAGAATAACAACTTTTGCATTTGGAGTTTTAGCAATTGCGATTGGATCTGTTTTCTGGAGTATAGACGCTTCATGGGGATGGCACTTTGATGGATGGATGCTTAAAATTTTAGGATATCATGATGCTTATGCTTCAGGTGTTATTCACGCAATTGCAGGTGGATTTGCACTAGGTGTTCTTATGGTTTTAGGACCAAGAATTGGAAAATTCTCATCAAGTGGTGAACCAAGAAACATAGGACCACGAAATCCTTGGCTAGTTACTATTGGATTATTTTTAATTTACACTGGTTTCTGGGGATTTTATGCAGCTTGTAACGTGCCAATATATGACCTTGGACCTGAGTATGGAATGGAAGGAGTAACATTCTGGACAGCAACTAACATTTATTTAACGCCTACTACATTAAGCGGAATTACTATGAATTTCTTGATGTCGTTATCAGGTGGATTGTTGGCTGGATATGTTATTGCAAAAGGAGATCCTTTCTGGACTTACTCAAGTGGACTTGCAGGTATAATATGTGCATCAGCTGGAAATGACTTATATCATCCAATTCAAGCTTTAATTATTGGTATGATTGGTGTTGTGATTTCCTACAAACTTCATTATTGGGTTGAGCGGAAGTTCAAAATTGATGATGCGGTTGGAGCAGTAGCTGTACATGGTTATGCTGGTTTCATTGGACTTGTAATCTGTGGATTTGTTTTGAATGGTTATCCTTCATCTGGATATAGCGTTGGAGCTATGTTTGATGGAACAACTTACGCAACAATTAATCCATTAGGTCAATTTATAGGAGCAATAGTAATGTTCGTAGTTCTTGGGCTTATACCGGGATATATAATAGCTAGAGTTCTAAACGGAATGGGTAAACTAAGAATCCCACGAGAAGTTGAGATAGCTGGACTAGACTACGAAATGATGGAAGCTGCTAAAGATGATGAAAAAGCAGTTTCATCAGCAACCAGGTAAAGGAGAAAAATATGGCTACAGTATCAAACTGGATAGATCATCTAAATAAACCTGCAGAAGAGGTTGCTGGATCGGTTTATCCTGGAGCAGGATCTAGTGAATTTATACTAGTAATCTTGTTAATTGCTGTATGGATTGGGTGGAGTGTCATTACAGATAAATCTGAAAGAGAAGAACTTGAAAGATTGTCTAGAAAAAGACACGGCGCGAATGACCATAAAAGCAATATTACCGATTGGTAATTAATCAAAAATTTGGGCGCTACTTAAATGTAGCGCCCTTTTTTTTAATCAAATTTTACAATGAGTGAAGATAACAAAGAAGAGTTAAGGCCTAGTAAGATGAGGGGAGTAGCTTTCCCAAAAGCTAAATATGGAGTTATTGTAGCTATAATCATCATTGTGATAGTTAATCTTATCTACTATAAAGATTTTTTTATTTCTTTAATTAAATAAACTTAAAAAAAATATGTGTGGAATCGTTGGCGTTTATCTTAAAACAAAAAAGTTCGAAAAAGATTTAGGAAAAATATTGTCAGGAATGCTAAATAATATGGAATCTCGTGGCCCAGATAGTGCTGGATTTGCGATTTATAAGACTGAAAATGAAAAAAACTATAAATATTCAATATGCTTAAATAAATTAAACTTTGATGATTTTAGAAAAGAAATAATTAAAAAAGTAAAAAAACCTACAATAAATCAATATTCTGATCATGTTATCCTAACAACTTCCGATGAACCAAAAAAAGTAATTAAAGTAATTAATTCAGAATTTACAAATATATCTCTAGTTGGGTATGGCAGATCAATAGAAATTTTTAAACAGGTGGGTAATCCAAAAGATGTTGTTAAAAAATTTAAATTAGAAACTTTTAGTGGTTCACATGGTATTGGTCATACTAGAATGGCAACAGAGAGCGCAATTACAACTGATGGTTCTCACCCATATTCAACAGGAGAAGATGAATGTCTTGTTCATAATGGATCATTGTCAAATCATAATAATTTAAGAAGAGAACTTAAAAAACAGGGTAATATTTTTAATTCAGAAAATGACACAGAAGTTGCAGCAGGCTATGTCTCTAATAGTTTATCAAAGAATAAATCTTTAAAGGATACACTTATATCTGGACTAAAAGATCTAGATGGCTTTTATACTTTTATAACAGGAACAAGAAAAGGTTTTGCAGTTGTAAGAGATGAAATAGCATGTAAACCAGCTGTCATCGCCGAAACAAATGATTACGTATCGATAGCATCTGAATTTCAAGCTATGGCTCATTTACCAAGTGTAAATAGTGCTAAAATTTTTGAGCCAGAACCGGGCATAGTTTATTCTTGGGGAAATTAATGGAATTGGATTTAAAAAAATTAAAGTTAAGATCAATAAATGAAACACTTCAAAACTTAGATAGAAAGAAAAATGAAAGAGATTTTAAAATTATCAACCCAGAAGGAAGTCACGCTCTTTGCGCGGGTCTTACAGAGGATATGAATATAAATATTAAAGGTCACGTAGGGTATTATTGTGGTGGAATGAATCAAAAAGCTCATATTACGATTGAAGGAAATGCTGGAACTGGTGTTGCTGAAAATATGATGTCAGGAAAAATTCATGTAAAAGGTAATGCATCCCAATCAGCTGGAGCAACTGCCCACGGTGGATTATTAATTATAGATGGCGATGCGAGTTCAAGGTGTGGAATTTCGATGAAAGGGGTTGATATAGTTGTTAAAGGTTCTGTGGGCCACATGTCGGGTTTCATGTCACAATCAGGAAACCTAATAGTATGTGGAGACGCTGGTGAAGCGTTGGGTGATAGTTTGTATGAAACAAATATATATATTAAAGGAAAAGTTAAATCCCTTGGTGCTGATTGTGTGGAAAAAAAGATGGATAGTAACCACATTAAAAAATTAAGAAAATATTTGAAAGAAGCTAATATAAAAAATCTTAAAGCTGAAAGCTTTAAACGATATGGTTCAGCTAGAAAATTATATAACTTTAAGATTGATAACTTATCTAGTTACTAACTATGAAAAAAAATAATAGAACTCAACCTCGACAATCTTGGACTTTTGATGAATATACAAACTCTGAAATTAGGAGAGCCGCAGAAACTGGAATATACGATATTAGGGGTGGAGGATCAAAAAGAAGGCTTCCACATTTTGATGACTTATTATTTTTAGGAGCTTCTATGTCAAGATATCCATTGGAAGGTTATCGAGAAAAGTGTACCACCAATGTAACATTGGGAACTAAGTATGCAAAAAAACCTTTAGAACTTGATATACCAATAACTATTGCTGGTATGAGCTTTGGCGCTTTATCTGGTCCTGCAAAAGAAGCTTTGGGTAGAGGGGCAAGTGCTGCTGGCACATCAACTACTACCGGAGATGGTGGAATGACCCCGGAAGAAAGAGGTCAATCTAAACATTTAGTTTACCAGTTATTACCCTCAAGATACGGCATGAATCCTGACGACTTAAGAAAAGCAGACGCTATAGAAGTTGTTATAGGTCAAGGAGCAAAACCTGGAGGTGGTGGAATGCTATTAGGTCAGAAAATAAATGATCGTGTGGCAAAAATGAGAACTTTACCTAAAGGTGTCGATCAAAGATCTGCATGTAGGCATCCTGATTGGACAGGTCCTGATGACTTAAAAATAAAAATTTTAGAATTAAGGGAAATAACTAAATGGAAAGTTCCGATCTTCATAAAAATTGCTGGGGCAAGACCATATTATGATACTGCTTTAGCTATAAAAGCAGGAGCTGATGTTGTTGTACTCGATGGAATGCAAGGTGGAACTGCTGCAACACAAGAAGTATTTATTGAAAATGTTGGACAACCTACCCTAGCATGTATCAGACCAGCGGTAGATGCGTTACAAGATTTAGATTCTCATAGAGAGGTACAGCTTGTAATATCTGGAGGCATTAGAAACGGTGCAGATGTTGCAAAAGCACTTGCACTTGGCGCTGATGCTGTTTCAATTGGAAGTGCTGCGATGATAGCAATTGGGGATAACGATCCAAAGTGGGAAAAAGAATATAATAAACTTGGAACAACATCTGGAGCATATGATGATTGGCATGAAGGGAACGACCCCGCAGGTATTTCAACCCAAAATCCAAAATTAATGAAAAGATTAAATCCTATTAAAGCAGGAAAAAAACTTACAAATTATTTAAAAGTTATGACTCTAGAGGCACAGACATTAGCTAGAGCATGTGGAAAAAATAGTTTGCATAATCTAGAACCAGAAGACCTATGTGCTCTAACTGTGGAAGCAGCTGCAATGGCAAGAGTTCCTTTGGCTGGAAGTGATTGGATACCAGGAAATAAAGAAAAAAAATGATTGCTAGTGATCTCTTATACTCATACTATTAGATATGCCTAAAAATTTATTTCAAATAGCAAAATCAAAAAAAATAAAATATTTTCTAATTAGTTTTGTAGATTTATTTGGTGTTCTTAGATCAAAACTAGTACCTGCTCAAGCGATTAAAGAAATGCAAAAAAATGGTGCTGGTTTTGCTGGTTTTGCGGCATGGCTTGATATGTCTCCCGCTGATAGTGATATGTTTGGTATTCCAGATCCAGACAGTTTAATACAATTACCTTGGAATAAAGAGGTGGGTTGGCTCGCCTCTGATCTGTGGATGAATGGTAAGCCTGTTGAAGCATCTCCAAGAGTAATGTTAAAAAATCAAATTAAGAAATTGAAACAACATAATTTAAATATGAAATCTGGTGTGGAGTGTGAATACTTTTTAACATCACCTGATGGAAGCTCTATTGCAGATCCAAGAGATACCCAATCTAAACCTTGTTATGATCAATCAGCATTAATGAGGAGATACGATTTAATAAAAGAAATTTGTGATTGTATGATCGATATGGGATGGGGTCCTTATCAAAATGACCATGAGGATGCTAACGGTCAATTTGAAATGAACTGGGATTATTCTGACTGCTTGAAAACAGCCGATAGACAGACTTTTTTTAAGTATATGGTGAAAACATTGGCTGAAAAACATGGGCTAAGAGCTACATTTATGCCAAAACCATTTGAAAATTTAACAGGAAATGGATGTCATGCACATATATCTGTTTGGAAAGGTAAAAAAAATATATTTTTAGACAAATCAGATAAACTTGGTTTAAGTAAAATAGCTTATAATTTTTTAGGTGGAGTTATGAAAAACGCATCGTCATTATCAGCTTTTTTTAATCCAACAATTAATAGTTATAGAAGAATAAATGCACCTCCAACAAAATCTGGCGCAACATGGTCTCCAAGCAGTATTTCTTACACAGGGAATAATAGAACACATATGATTAGAATACCCGATCCAGGAAGGTTTGAGTTAAGGTTAATGGATGGATCAGTCAATCCATATTTACTTCAAGCAGGAGTGTTAGCCGCTGGTATAGAAGGTTTAAATAAAAAAATTAACCCAGGAAAACCTCTTCATTGCAATATGTATGAAGACTCTGATAAATATCCCAATCTTTCAAAATTACCAAATGAACTCGGAGAATCTCTTGATAAAATTACAGACAACAAGGTAATAAATAAAGCTTTCGGAAAAAATGTTATCGATAGTTATGTTAAATTAAGAAAAATCGAATTAAAAGAATTTAATAGTAAAGAAAAATTTGATAAGTCAAAACCTATAACTAAATGGGAAAGACAGAACACTTTAGATTGTTAAAGTGACAAGTTCTAAAAGTATTAGACATTGGAAGTTTACAAAATTTTTATCCAATAAAGATCATATTTTTAACAGAAGTTATGTTTTAAAATTTGTCTCATCAAAATTACTTGGTAACGCTTATAAATCAATTTCCAGTTGGAAAAATTATAAAGTTACGCCTTTACTATCGCTAAATAAGTTAAAAAAAAATTTAAAACTTGAAAATGTTTTTTATAAAGATGAGTCAAAGAGATTTCATTTAAAGTCTTTTAAAGCTTTAGGTGGGGCATATGCTGTTGAGAAAATTTCAAAAGGAAAAAAAAATATAATTATATCTTCAGCTACTGCAGGTAACCATGGTAGATCAGTTGCATGGGGTGCTAAAAGATTAGGTTTAAAATGTAAAATATTTGTTAGTCAATATGTTAGTGAAACAAGAGTTAATGAAATTAAGAAATTCGGCGCTGAAGTTATAAGAGTTAAAGGAGACTACGAGAGCTCACTAAATGAATGTAAAAAATTATCAAAAAAAAACAATTGGAAAATTGTCCAAGATGTTTCAACAAAAAGTTATAAACTAGTTCCACAGCTTACAATGGCAGGATATTCCTTGATGATTAAAGAGATATCAAAACAAACTAATCAATATATAACTCATATTTTTTTACAAGCTGGTGTAGGAGGCATGGCTGCTGGTGTAGTCGCCGGTGTTGCGAAATATTTTAAAAGAATTCCAAAAATTATAATTGTTGAGCCTGATAGAGCAGATTGTGTACTTCAAAGTATTAAGAGCCGTAAACTAAAAAAAATTAAAATTAAAAAAGAAAGTATCATGGGCGGAATGTCGTGTAATGAAATGTCTTATATTCCTTGGCAAATTTTAAAAAAAGTAAGCAATTATTGTGTATCGGTAAGTGATAAAAATGTTGCTAAAACAGTAGCTCTATTAAAAGACAAAAAGTTAAGTAAAAATTCAATTATTGGAGGAGAGTGTTCTACACCAGGCATTATAAGTCTAGTAAGTGTTTGTAATAACTCCAAAACCAGGAAACTGATTGAATTAAATGAAAAATCAAATGTTCTAATAATTGGCTGCGAAGGTAATGCAGATGTAAAGCTTTACAAACAACTGCTATCTAAAGGCAGAAAATAAAACTTCTATGACAAAAAACGCAATATTCTGGCTTAGGGAAGATTTTAGAATTGAAAGAAATCCCGCACTTTCTTACGCCAGTCAAAATCATGAAAGTGTCATTGCTCTATTCATTTATAATAAAGTAGATTTTGATAAAAAACGTGAAGCACAAAAATGGTGGCTTTATAAATCTTTAGAAGTTTTTAAGTTAGAATTATCTAAATATAAAATTAATCTCCAAATATTAGAGGGAGATGAGCTAGATGTACTTTCAAAAATAAAAAAAAAGGATAATTTTTCAATTTATTGGAATAAAATATATGAACCAGATGTAATTGCCAAAGGCAAAAAAATAAAAGATGCTTTTTTAAAAAACGATATAGAGTTTAAATATTTTAAAGGGAATATTTTAAATGAATTTCAAGAAGTAACCAAAAATGATGGAACACCTTTTAAAGTATTTACTCCATTCTGGAGAAACGCTGAACAAAAATATTTAAGCTTACCACCAAGTAAAAATTATATTGTTAAAAAGAAATCAAAGTCAATCTTGTTTTTCAAAAATAGTATTGAACCAAAAAACATTTTACCTAAAAGTAATTGGTATAAAAAATTTGAAGAATACTGGAAAGTTTCTGAAAATGAATCTAAAAAAGTTCTAAATGATTTAATCGATAAGAGAATAAAAGATTATGGAACAGCTAGAGACTATCCATCAATCGAAGGTACGTCAAAATTATCTCCATACATTAAACATGGTCAAATTCATGTAAGTACTATCTGGCAAAAATGTAATGGAATTAAATTTAAAGGAACAGGATACAGGAAATATATCAATGAACTAGGTTGGCGTGAGTTTGCACATAGTCTGATTAATTATTTTCCAGAATTTTTAAAAGGAAATTATCGAAAAGAATTTGATAGATTTCCTTGGGTAAAAAATGAAAAGTTCTTAAAAGCATGGAAATCAGGAATGACGGGCTATCCTATTGTTGACGCTGGGATGAGAGAATTATACGAAACAGGTTGGATGCATAACAGAATTAGAATGGTAGTTGGTTCCTTTCTTGTTAAACATTTAAGAATAAATTGGACAGAGGGTGAAAAGCATTTTAGAAATTGTTTATTAGATTTTAATAAAGCAAATAATGTAGCGCAATGGCAATGGGTTGCTGGTTGTGGAGCTGATGCTGCCCCATACTTTCGAATATTTAATCCGATTTTACAGGGAGAAAAATTTGATAAAGAAGGAGTGTATGTGAAGAAATGGGTACCTGAATTAAATAAAGTGCCTAATAAATTTATTCATAAACCTTGGGAAATGGAGATTAAATACCAAGAAGCTATTAAAACTATAATTGGTAAAGATTATCCTAAACCTATAGTGATACACGAAAAAGCAAGAGCTGCTGCTCTAGAAGCTTTTCAGTCACTTAAGAAATAAAAGTTCTATTCACCAATAAAATGGTGAATAATTGTTCTATTTTGTTGCTCTAAACGATGTTCAAATAAATATAAGCCCTGCCAAGTTCCAAGCAATAATTTACTATCTTTAATACTAAGAGAGATTTGATTGTTAGTTAATGCAGATTTTATATGTGCAGGCATATCATCTTTACCCTCGGTGGTGTGTATATACAATTTATTGTCCATAGGCACTAATTTATCAAAATAATTTATTAAATCTGTTTGAACATCTGGATCAGCATTTTCTTGAACAATTAAAGATGCACTAGTGTGTTGAATGCTTAAATTAAGCATCCCATTTTTAAATTTATTATTGTTAATCCACTGAATTGTCTTATGAGTGAATTCATACAACCTTTGACCAGTAGTACTTATTTTAAGATTAAAGAATTCTTGCTTCATTAATTCTTTTCTATAGATGTCAACTCATATAATCGACTGATAGTTCTTTTAAATGGGTTTACTAATAATCTTGATGAAGTGAATTTATCTATATTTTGATCAGCAGTTACTGCTATAGGAATATTTTTGTCATATATAACATCTATTAAAGTTATAAAACGTTGTTGTTGATTTGAATTAATATCGTTAAATTGTGGGATACTATCAAGAGTAATAAATTTGCAATATTTAATTATTTCTAAATAATCTTCTGCGCCAAGATTTTGATTACATAAATCATCAAAACTAAATCTAGCTACTCCTTCATAAAATTTTTCTATTTTAAAATCTCTCCCCTTTACATTAATTGTTTTAGATAAATGATTTTTATTTTTTGTGATAGTTCTGAAAAATTTGTTTATTCTAAAATTGGTCTCTTGATTTAGTGGATAAAAATATCTCTGTTTTTGGTTATCATTTGATTTTCTGTAGTCATCTTCTATTTTAAGTTCAATTTCAGTAGATTGTTCTTCCATAATTTTTATAAAAGGTTTAAACTGATCTCTTTGAAGACCATCTTTATAAAGTTCAGATATTTTTGTATTCGAAGTAAAAATTATTTTAATGTCTTCTTTAAATATTTGCTCGAATAATTTTCCAAGAATCATTGCATCAACAATATTAGTTACTTGAAACTCATCAAAGTAAATAAATTTAGTTCGTGATTTTAAATTTTTTACAAATTCAATAATTACATTTTCCTCATTTTTTGCTTTTCTTTCATGTGCAAAATTATGAAAGCTGAGCATAAATTCATTAAAGTGTTGTCTTAATTTTTTTTGGTCTACTATATCAAAAAAAAAATTTAGGATCATAGTTTTTCCAACACCAACACCACCGTGTAAATAAAAAGCTGTTTTTGAATTATTTTTTAAGAAAAATTTATTTAAAATTGATTTATTAAAGTTTAATTTATAAAAACTTTCAAGTTCATCTATAATTACTAATTGATAAGAATTTATTTCTAAATTGTTTTTTTTACAAAAATTTTGAAAGAGATTTTTAAAAATCATTTCTTTGTTTTAAAATCAATACCATATTCTGATCTTGGTCCTTTGCGTAATCCAAATGGTCCAGATATAAATATAGTTAAAGGTCTTGTGCCTGGCTTAAGATCTACTCTGTGAAGGTTATTTGCTGATCTAAAACCAATGTAGCCAGGAGCTCTCCAAAATTTACCCGTACTCAATGTTTCCCAATATCCGCCACGTAAAACTATTGTTATATAAGGGAAAGTATGATTATGGACCCCTTCTCCGTGGTCATCTGCTAACATTTCATGAATTAAGATGTTAAATGGAAACCATCTAGGACGGTACCTCATTAATATATAGTACCTGTTCATCCAAGGTTTTGCTTCATGAAATTTGGGATGGGATGGCCCTCTATCTAGTACAACTTTTTTTCTTCCTAACTTATCTAAGATTTTTAAAAACATATTTAATTATACTGAGCAATAGATCCATTTCTAATCAGAAATAAACTGTCATTAAATATAAATGGTTTCGAAACAAAGTTAGAGGAAACTTTTTCAATATTAATAATATCACCACTTTCTAGATCACCTACAATCATTTTTCCATCCGTATTTGTTAAATAAAGATTTTTATTTCCTATAGCAAATCCAACTGGATAAATTTCTTTTCTTTTTTTCTTTTTATAGTTAATAAAAAAATCTGTTATTCTAATAATGTTTCCCTTATCTTTATCTACGACATTCATAAAACCTTCATTAGATATCGAGATAATTAAATTCCCAGTTATTATAGGAGTAACATTGGAATTAATTTCGTTCTTCCAATTGAGATTTCCTGTTTTAGCATCAATAGAGTAAAACTCATTTTTGTTATTTGAAATATAAATAGAATCACCATCAGAAATAAGTTTTGATGTTTTAAAATTGTAAGTTTCGTTGATAATATTACTACTTTGTGTTGGTAGTTGCCAAGCAATCATTCCGTTTTCATAATTTACAGCTGTAATATCTCCAATTGAATTATTAAAAATAATCATATCATCAACAATTAATAGAGAAAATTTTGAATTTGATACTGTAAAAGAGTCTTCGGTTTGTAAATTCCAGCACTCAGATCCATCCTCTATAAAATAACATCTTAGTGTATTCTTATAATCAACCACAAAGAATTTATTTTTATATTTTTTGATTTCCGAGTTAAATGGATAAACATTATTTTTTGACCAATTAAGATCACCTGTTTCCAAATTTACAGAATAATATTTTGCTATACTATCACTAACCAAGATATTATTTTTATGTAAAATGAAATTTAATTTTGGATATAATTTTTTTTCTGATTTTGAATAATGATTTTTTTTCCATAAAACTTTTTGATTTTCATCATATCTAATGATTGAACCTTTTTTGTCAAAAAAAATAAGTCCATTAGGTAAAAATATAGGCTTAAAATTTAACTGATTGATTTCTTCTAATTTTGAAAATTTATAAGTTGCAAATTTATTCAACTCACCTGAAAAAGATTGTGATCCTGGATTATTAAAATTTTCAATTATTTTTTTTTTTGTTTTAATTTTTGAGAGATCTAATTTAAGATCTTGATTGAATTCAATCTCAATTAACTCATCTTTCTCAAATACTTTTTTTATATTTGGTTTTGTGGATAGATCATTATCATTCTCTGTCCATATTCTGGAATTCTCATTTAATGAACAATTATTTATGAAAATAAACGCAATTAATAATAGAATTAATCTAATCACTCAAATCTCTATTCAGTCTTTTTTGTGCATCTAACTTTATATCTGAATTTGAATTTTCTAAACTGATTATTTGATTGAAAAATTCTTTAGCTTTTTGATTTTGATCTTTTGCGTAAAAATACTCTGCCATCAAATATAAAGCATGTGATTTCCATACACTTTTTGAGTTAATAAGCGGATTTAACATGTTTAATAAATCACCCTCAGTGGATTTATCTGCATTAAATAATGCTTTTTTGTAAATTACTAAATTTTTTATTTCATTATTCAATGAAGTTTGATTGATTAAAACATCAAAATATTCATTTATCTGTTTTTCATCTTCAATGAGCTTATTGTCAATTAAGAAATATAAAGATAATGGAGAATATGTTGGATCCTTTTCTTCTATTATTTGTGTTAATTCGTTAACTGTCTGATCTTTATTATTTTTCTCATATTCAATCGTAATTGAGTTAAAATTATCAGATATTTGTTTTTTTTTATTCAATTTATAGCTATCAAAACCATAAGCACTAATTATTATTATTATTAATATAATAGCTCCAAAAATTATTTTATTTTTATTATTAACAAAAAAATTTTTAATTTTTTCATTTCTAGTATTAGTATTTATAATTGATACTTCTTCGTCCATATTAAATCATATTCCTTAAAACATACTGAAGTATTCCACCGTTTTTATAATATTCCAGTTCATTTTTAGTATCTATTCTGCATAAAGTTTTAACTTTTTTCATTTCACCTGATGCGTATTTGATCTCTACCGTCACCTCATCTGATGGATTAATTCCTTTTTCAATATCAATAATACTTATTAATTCTGAACCAACTAAATTTAAATTTTTTCTATTAACTTCATTTACAAATTGTAAGGGTAAAACACCCATGCCAATTAAATTAGATCTATGAATTCTTTCAAAGCTTTCAGCTATTACTGCTTTAATTCCTAATAATTTTGTTCCTTTAGCAGCCCAATCTCTTGAAGAACCAGTTCCATATTCTTTACCACCGATTACGACTAAATCAGTACCTCTATTTTTATATTCCACTACTGCATCATAAACTGATAAAACTTTTCCCTCAGGATATAATTTTGTAAATCCACCTTCTGTTCCTGGAGCCATTTCATTTCTTATCCTGATGTTAGCAAAAGTTCCCCTCATCATGACTTCGTGGTTTCCTCTTCTTGAGCCATATGAATTATAATCTTTAGGTAAGATTTGATGTTTCATGAAATACTCGCCTGTTGGACTATTTTTTTGAATACTTCCTGCTGGTGAAATATGATCTGTTGTAACCATATCACCTAATATCAACAAAGGTCTTGCATCTTTTATTTCTTTAAAACCCTCTGGTTGATCCGGCAAAGAGTCAAAAAATGGTGGTTTTTTTACATAGGTAGAACCTTTGTCCCAATTATAAATACTGCTGTGATCAGTTTTAATTTTTTGCCATTGACTTGGTCCTTCAGAAACATTTGAATATCTATTAATAAACATTTCTGCATTTAAAGATTGTTTTAAAGTGTTTTCAATTTCATCATTTGAGGGCCATATATCTTTTAAATAAATGTCATTTCCATCTTTATCTTTTCCTAAAGGATCTTTGTATAAATCAAATTCCATGTGACCTGCTAATGCGTAAGCAACCACCAAAGGAGGTGATGCTAAATAATTTGCTTTGATATGCGGAGAAATTCTTCCCTCAAAATTTCTATTACCAGATAAAACAGATACCGCATAAATATTCTCTTTTTCGATAGCATCAACAATATTATCAGCTAAAGGTCCTGAATTTCCAATACAGGTAGTACATCCATAACCAACTAAATTAAAACCTAATTTATCTAAATAAGTATTTAAACCTGCCTTCGCCAAATAATCTGTAACTACTTGTGATCCTGGAGCTAAGGAAGTTTTGACCCAAGGCTTAACTTGTAACCCAAACTCAACTGCTTTTTTTGCTAATAATCCTGCACCAATTAAAACATTTGGGTTAGAGGTATTTGTGCATGATGTTATTGCTGCAATAAGTATAGAACCATCTTTTATTTCAAATTCGGATTTAGATACTTTTGCAATTGATTTTTCTTTCTTATTAGTTGCTTCCTCTAAGACTTTTTTAAAAGAGTTTGGTGCATCTGTTAACAAAACTTTATCTTGAGGTCTTTTAGGGCCTGAAATGGTGGGTACAATCGTAGACATATCTAGTGTTATTGTGTCTGTAAACTCTATATTAGTGCTTGCCCATAAGCCTTGCTCTTTTGCATAATTTTCTACTATTTCAACAGTATGTTGATCTCTTCCTGAAAATTTTAAATACTTTAGAGTTTCATCATCTATAGGAAAAAAACCACACGTGGCACCATATTCAGGAGCCATGTTTGCTATAGTTGCTCTATCTGCAAGAGTTAAATTTTTTAATCCCTCTCCATAAAATTCTACAAATTTTCCAACTACACCTTTATCTCTTAACATTTTAACAACCGTTAAAACTAAGTCAGTTGCAGTGGTACCTTCAGGCATTTTATTTTTAACTTCAAAACCAATCACTTCCGGTATTAACATTGATATTGGTTGACCTAACATCCCAGCTTCTGCTTCAATTCCACCAACACCCCAACCTAAAACAGAGAGTCCATTAACCATAGTTGTATGACTATCTGTGCCAACTAAAGTATCTGGAAAAAGATATTTATCACCATTAAATTCCTCTGACCAAACTACTTTAGATAAATATTCTAAATTTACTTGATGACAAATTCCAGTTCCTGGTGGCACTATTCTAAAATTATTAAAAGCTTGTTGCCCCCATTTTAAAAACGCATATCTCTCAGCATTTCTCTCAAATTCTATATCAACATTATTTTCAAAAGAGTCTGCTTTTGCAGATTGATCAACTTGAACTGAATGATCAATTACAAGATCAACAGAAGATAGTGGATTTATTGTATTTGGATCTTTGTTCTTATCTTTTACAGCTTCTCTCATTGCCGCTAGATCAGCAACAGCTGGAATTCCAGTATAATCCTGTAGTAGAACTCTAGCTGGTCTGTAAGCTATTTCAGTTTTAGATTTTTTTGTTTTTAACCATTCCTTTAAAGCTTCTATTTGAGTTTTAGTAACGCTTAATTCATCTTCATATCTTAGTAAATTTTCAAGTAATACTTTTAAAGATTTTGGTAATTTAGATATTCCCTCTAAACCATTTTTTTCAGCTTCAATTAAAGAATAATATTTGTACTCAATACCATCTATTAAAATTTTTTTAATTGATTTGTAAGAATCTTTGTTTCCGGGTGTCATATTATAAATAAAAACTTATTATGCTTAATAAAAGAAGCAGTGACATAGCATAATTAAAATAATTAATAAATTTCTGATTTGTCGCAAATTTCCTCAAAAATCTACCCATCAATGTCCACAGAGTGATACTTGTGACCGAAACGATGAAAGCTAATATTATTATTTGAGTCGTATAGTTAACAAAATTCTCACCTGTATCAATGTATGTTGAAACAACAATTACTGATGCAATTACACCTTTTGGATTTAAGAACTGAAAAATGAAAGTTTCAATAAATTTTACAGGATTTTTATTTTTATTTTCTCCACTTACAGATCCTGAAAATGAGATTTTATACGCTAAATAAATTAAAAATAGTGTTCCTAAATATTTTAAAATTTCTTGAATTAAAGGATAAAGTTTAAATACATTAATCAATCCTAAAGCCATACATAATAAAAGAAATGGAAAACCAAATGTAACTCCAAATATATGGGGAAGAGTTCTTTTAATTCCAAAATTAAATCCAGAGTAAAATGCTACGAAATTATTCGGTCCTGGTGTGTAAGCTGCAACTATTCCAAATAATATAATGGATAAGATTTCTGGATGCATTGTTATGCTACAGGTAATCCATTCTCAGACTTTTGAGATGGATGTACTAATATTACTTTTCCTTCTTTATCAATCGATCCTAAAATTAATACTTGTGAAACTATCCCTGCAATATTTTTTTCAGGAAAATTACAAACCCCTATAACTTGTTTTCCCTTAAGATTTTCTTCATTATAATAATGCGTAATTTGAGCAGATGATTGTTTAATTCCTATTTCATCTCCAAAATCTACCTCAACAACTAATGATGGTTTCCTTGCTTTTTCATTTTTTTTCACTGAAACTACAGTTCCAATTCTTATATCAACTTTATCAAAAATATCGTAGGTAATTTGTTCTTTCATATATTTAATATATAATGAATGTTAAATATGAGTACAGAAAATAATTCAGAACATTTGTTCAAAAACTCAGTTAAAATATTAACTGACTTAATTAGTTTCAAGACAATTTCTGGAGAGGATAATAATTCACTTATAGATTATTGTGATAATATTTTAAAAAAAATTGGTGCAAGCTCTTTTAGAACGTTTGATGATGATAAAAAAAGAGTAAATTTGTTTGCAACAATCAAAGCAAAAAATCCCAGTAATAAAAAACCTATAATTTTTTCAGGACATACCGATGTTGTTCCAGTTTCTAAAGGATGGTCAACAGATCCTTTTATTGCAACAATTAAAAATAATAAATTGTATGGAAGAGGATCTTGTGACATGAAAGGTTTCATTGCATGTACTCTAGCATTCGCTCCCATTTATTCAGAAACAAATCTTGATAGAGATATTCATTTCTCATTTACTTTTGATGAAGAAACTGCTTGCCAAGGAGCACCAATACTTATTGAAGAATTAAAAAAAAGAAATATTACAGATGGGATTTGTATTATTGGTGAGCCAACAAATATGAAAATTATTGATGCCCATAAAGGATGTTATGAGTACACCACATATTTTGAGGGTCTAGCAGGTCACAGCTCTGCTCCTAATAAAGGTGTTAGTGCAGTTGAATATGCTTCAAGGTACGTTAATAAATTAATTGAGTTAAGAGAAAGACTTGTAGAAAGAGCACCGAAAGATTCAATTTTTGATCCTCCTCATTCAACTTTATCTATAGGAGGGATATTTGGTGGAATTGCACATAATGTAATTGCAGACAAATGTCACGTTAATTGGGAAACAAGACCTGTGGTCAAAGAGGATGCTATTTTTTTAAATAAAGAATTAGATAAGTATGCAAATGAAATTTTACTACCAGAGATGATAAAAGTTTATCCTAACTCATCTATAAAGAAAAAAATTATAGGAGAGATTGTTGGCTTTGATAGAGAGGCAAAATCAGATGCATGTGAATTGATTTCAAGTTTAACAGGAGATAATTCTAGACAAGTTGTATCATTTGGAACTGAGGCAGGATTGTTTCAAGAAATTGGAATAAGCACAGTCGTTTGTGGACCAGGATCAATTGAACAAGCTCATAAGATTGATGAATATATTATCCTAGATGAATTAAAGAAATGTTTAAAATTACTCAATGGAATTAAAGACAAATCTTCTTTTAACTAATTCCAACCACCAACTGATTTAACTTCCAAAAATTCAAGTAATCCCTCTTTTCCAGCTTCTCTTCCAATTCCAGAATGTTTAAATCCTCCGAAAGGAGCATCTACTGCTATTCCTGCACCATTAACATCAACCATTCCAGATCTAAGTTTTCTTGCAAGTCTTTTAACTTTTTCAGGATCTTGGCTTTGAATATAATTGGTTAAACCATAGTCTGTATCATTAGCAATTTCTATTGCTTCCTCTTCACTTTCAAATGGGATGACAGATAAAACAGGACCAAAAATTTCTGTTCTAGCAATTTCCATATTATTATTAACATCAGCGAACACTGTTGGTTTTACATAATAACCATTAGACAACCCGTCTGGTTTTCCTGGTCCACCAGCAACTAATTTTGCTCCTTCGTCAATACCTTTCTGTATTAAGCTCTGAATTTTATTAAATTGAGTATCAGAAATTACAGGACCAATATGTTCTCCCTCTTTATTTGGATCATCCACTTTAAATTCATTTGCATATTTTTTTAATCTGTCTATTGCTTCTTCGTAGATAGATTTTTCAACTAACATTCTTGTAGGGGCATTACAGGATTGTCCAGAATTTCTAAAACATCTTAAAGCACCCCTCTCAACTGCTTCTTTATCAGCATCTTTAAAAATTATATTTGCTCCTTTGCCACCTAATTCTAAGCTTACTCTTTTAAAATCTTTTGCTGCATTTTGAGATATAAGAGCACCTGCTCTTGTTGAGCCTGTAAAGGAAATCATGTTTACGTCTGGATGACTTGTTAATGCGTCTCCAGTTGTCTCCCCGTCTCCATTCACTAAATTAAAAACACCTTTTGGAAATTTTGCTTCATCAATTAATTCTGCAAGCACCATTGCTGAAAGCGGTGCTAATTCTGATGGTTTTAATATCATTGTGCATCCAGATGCTAAAGCTGGAATAACTTTAAGACAGACCTGATTCATTGGCCAGTTCCACGGTGTTATTAAGGCGCATACCCCTTTTGGTTCATATAATAATCTTTGATTTTTCGCATGATCTCCTAAAGGTTTTTCAAACTCAAATTCTTTTAAGTATCTAATGAATGATTTCGTGTGACTTGCTCCGGTCCCGGTTTGAAGTTTTGATGCAAAGTCTTTTGGAGCTCCCATCTCTTGTATTATTGCATCAGTAATATCGTTCCATCTTTTTTTATATAAAGTGTAAAAAGTTTCTAAAAGAGCAATTCTTTCCTCTTTAGTAGAATATCCCCAAGTTTTAAAAGCCTCTTTAGCAGCTAACACAGCATCATTAACATCAGCTTTGCTACCTGATGATATTACAGCACAAACTTTTTCAGTAGCTGGATTTATAACTTCAATATCTTTTTGTTCTTTTGGATCAACCCATGAACCATTAATGTAAAAGCTTCTTTTTTCTAACATATTAAAAAACTATCCTTTCCTTATGTTTTTGCAAACAAATTAGTTAATTCATACACTATGGTTGCTGCTGCCAATGATGTTACTTCAGCATGATCGTATGCAGGAGAAACCTCAACAACATCTGCAGATACAAGATTTAAACCTGATAATCCTCTTAAAACATTTACCATCTCCCTGGTTGTCATACCTGCTATTTCAGGAGTACCAGTACCTGGAGCAAAAGCTGGATCTAGTACATCTATATCAATTGAAAGGTATAAAGGATTATTACCTACTCTTTTTTTTATTCTTTCAGCTATTTTATCAGTTCCCTCAGTTTGGAATTCATCACAATGAATTATTTTGAAACCAAAACTTTCATCGTTTTTAATATCATCTCTACTGTAAAGTGGCCCTCTAATTCCTACATGCATTGAGGCATCATCTAAAAATAATCCTTCTTCTCTAGCTCTTCTAAATGGAGTTCCATGAGTATAAGGCGCTCCAAAATAAGTATCCCAAGTATCTAAATGAGCATCAAAATGTACTAAAGATACTGGACCTTTATTTTTTTTATTAATTGCTCTCAACAATGGTACAGCAATTGTGTGATCACCGCCAAGACTAATAATACCACCAACTTTATTTAACAATTCAGTGGCACCTACTTCAATTTGTTTTATAGCTTCATCAATACTAAAAGGATTACAAGATATATCTCCTGCATCTGCCACTTGTTGAATTTTAAAAGGTTCAACATCATAACTTGGGTGATAATTAGTTCTTAAATGTCTAGATGCTTGTCTAATACTTTGTGGTCCAAATCTTGCGCCAGGTCGGTAACTAGTTCCAGCATCAAATGGTATACCTACTATCGCCACATCACAACTTTCAACATCTCTTAATTCAGGAAGTCTTGCAAACGTACTTGGACCAGCAAATCTTGGAACTT
>CACEBA010000005.1 GCA_902557585.1 uncultured Pelagibacteraceae bacterium | reverse complement strand
TGCAGGTACTAGTATGAAAGCGCCACCAATTCCCATAATAGCTGCAATAAATCCAACAATAAGTCCAATTATAATTGGAGTAAAAATACTCTCGTACAATTTTGATTTAGGAAATCTCATTCTAAGTGGAAGGCCATGTATCCAATAATGCACATGTGCCTTTTTTTTGGCTAAAACATTTCTTTTTGCCTGGTCTATTTCTCTTAAACTTTCAACGAGCATCAATGTTCCAATGATAGCTAAAATATACATATAGGCTAACGAAATCACAGTATCTATTTTTCCAATACCTTTAAAATATGAGAATGTATAAATTCCTAATGTAGTTCCAATTATACCACCAATTACAATTATAAAACCCATTTTATAATCTAAAATATTTTTTAAATAGTAAGTTGTTGATCCAGAGACAGAAGTAGCTAAAATATTGTTAGCTTCATTTGCAACGGCATAAGCAGGAGGGATACCTAAAAAAATAAGAAATGGTGTCATTAAGAAACCCCCACCAACTCCGAACAGTCCAGAGAGTACTCCAACTATTGCGCTCAATAAAAGTATTTCTATAGGATTAACAAATACTTGCGCTATTGGTAAAAAAACTTCCATATAAACTTAAAAATTAGGCTTAAAAATAACTTAGTTAAAAGTAACAAAAGTTCCAACTAAAATTACACCCCAGTAAGCAAGTAAACTCATTAAAATACCTACTTTAACGTATGAAGTTTTTAATCTAGGGAGTTTATTAAAAATTTTAATTTCTGAGATATGCATTTATCATGTCATTACACCCACCATTCTATTTGTCAAATAAATACTTAATAAGCTGAAGATTTTTTATTTTAATAAATTGTAGCCCCAAATACTTTTACGACATCATCTTCAACTCCAAGAACGAGCCTACCCAAAAACTCACCTGAGATTTCTTTATTGGTTTGTTTAATTAAAACAGTGACATGAATTCCTCTTCTGAGGCAGCCAAAAGGTTCAAATGTTTCATTTAAATTAGTAATGATCTTATTGTTAGCCCACTGCTTACCAAGTTCTACTTCATTGGCCCCAAACAACATTTGTGTTGAAAAATCTTTAGTAAATCCACCATAATCTTTTAAATTAGATGACCTAACTAAATTATCCCAAATAGGCTTGGCCAATTCATATATCTCATCATCATTTTTCGATAAAATATCCATAAACTAAGTTAAGAATTTTCTAAGAGGCTTTTTTCTTCTCATTCTCGTCCACGATATGGTAGACAGGAACTTTTTCCATACTAAATTTACCAGTATTAGGGTCTCTTCTAGAAACAGTTAAACAATGCCAATTATCATCATCAAGTTTCATGTGATCACCTCTATAATAATATCCTGGCCATCTAGTTTCTTCCCTAAACATGGTGTGTTCTGTTACACATTGTGAAGTCAAAGCTCTATGTTTTAACTCCCAAGCTCTCATTAATTGATGATAATCTTCAGCTCCAACATTCTCTAGATCTTCTTCTAACCAAGTTAAAAGTTCTAAGCCTCTTTTTAGCATATTGGCATTTGTCATATAATTTGTAGCTATTCCACCAACATATTCATCCATTATTCTTTGTAAACGCTGTAATCCTTGGATTGGAGAAATATAACTTGGAGAAACTGTTCCACCAGTTATTTCATTTTGAGCTATTTTGTAAGTTTCAAGTGGTTTATATACTTTAGCCTTAAAATCTTCACATTGTTTATCAGATACCTTCAAGCCTTCAGCTTTTTTGTCCTCAATATATTTAACTGCAGCTTTTGCAGCTAATCTACCTTCGGTAAATGAGCCTGACGAAAATTTGTGAGCACTTCCACCAACGGTATCACCTGCTCCAAATAATCCGTCAATTGTAAGCATTCTATTATAACCCCAGAAATATTCTGGAGGAGATAAATCCTCAGGCCCACTAACCCAAGCTCCTGAACAAGTAGCATGAGAGCCCATAACGTACGGCTCGGATGTCGTTAACTCAGGATTTGTATATTTTGGATCAATATTTTGTGAAGCCCATACTACCGCTTGACCAACTGTCATACCTAAAAAGTTTTCCCATCCAACAGTTTCTAAATGTGGGTCCTGGAAAGCTTCAGTTGTAACCATATGAATTGGTCCTCCGCCTGCCATAGTCTCTTGAATAAAAGCATGATTTCTTAGACAAGTTGGAGTTGGGTGGTGATCGATATATTCCCCAACTAATTCTTTAGTTTGATCGTACCATTTCTTCTCATAATTTTCACCATTAGCATTTTGGGTATAAGTTTTTAAATGTAAGAAATAAGCTCCTACTGGGCCATATCCGTCTTTAAATCTACATAACACAATTCTGTTTTCCATTTGTGTCATTTTTGCTCCAGCCGCAATTGGTAAAGCATAAGCTGAACCATTACTCCATGGAGCATACCAAGTCCTTCCCATACCTTCACCTACTGCTCTAGGTTTAAATATATGAGAAGCACCACCAGCTGCAACTATAACAGCTTTTGCTCTAAAGACATGAAAATCTCCAGTTCTCATGTTAAATCCAACAGCACCACCTACTCGATTTTCTTGAGACTCATCCATTAATAAATGAGTAATCATTATTCTATTATAAATTTTATCAGCTGATTTCTTTGCAGCCTCTGCAACAATTGGTTTGTAGCTCTCTCCATGAATCATGATCTGCCATTTACCTTCTCTAAGGTATCTTCCTGTCTCCTCATTTTTCATCATTGGAAGACCCCATTCATCAAACATATGGACAGTTGAGTCTACGTGACGAGCCATATCATATCCTAAGTCCTCCCTTACCATTCCCATAAGATCGTTTCTTGCGTAACGTACATGATCCTCAGGTTGATTTTCACCCCACTGCATACCCATGTAACAGTTAATTGCATAAAGACCTTGAGCAACAGCTCCACTTCTATCAATATTTGCTTTTTCAACGCAGATAATTTTCATGTCTCTACCCCAATGCCTAGCTTCAAAAGTAGCACCTGTTCCAGCCATACCACCACCAACAACTAATACATCGCAATCTTCGTAATGCGTTTTATGCTTAGCCATTAGTAGTAAACTCCTTTTTTGAATGAGTCTTTTGGAACAACGGGTAATTCACCATCTATGTTAAGTCCTTCTGGTTCCGTGTATAGTCTTTGAGAATTTAATTCACCTTGTTTTATTTTTTCACCGTCAGCAAGTTTTGGAATAAACTTTCCCCATGGCTTTGTTGTTATTGGTGAAACAAAATCCTTCGTAGTTCCATTTCTAAATTTTATTTTCCAGGAAATTGTACCTTTTTCCTCTTCTCTTCTAACTCTTACACTGTGGCCCATTGGAGCAAAGTCAGCATAACCTCTAACATCTATAGCATGATTAGGGCATGCTTTTACGCATGAATAACACTCCCAACAAAAGTTAGGTTCTATATTTTTTGCACGTCTTATATTTTCATCTATGTGCATTATGTCTGATGGACAAATATCTACACAATGTCCACAACCATCACATCTAGTCATATATACAAAAGTTGACATATTATTTTTTCTCCTTATTTAATTTTTTCATAATTAATAGTGTTTAGGTTCCTCTCTTTTAATACCTAAACCAAACTGTTCAGGTGCCTCAGCTGGTGGTGGTAGATTGTCTCTTGATCCATCAGCCTCAGCTAAATTTTTTTGTATTGCAGCTCCAGGTTTATAAAACATATGTGCAAATTTAGACCAATAAATTCCACCAAATAAAATCAAGTTTGCAACTACAAACAAAATTAAAAATAAGTATGACAATCCAATTTGTCCATTGAACTGTGTATAAGACCACAACAAACCAAATGTTGCACATGCTAATAAAGCTAAAACAAATAAATCTGCTTTAATAATTCTATACCAAGGATGTGCCTCAGCAGAAACATCAACTCTTAAAAAAAACCAAAACCAATATCCACCAACACAAGTTAATACCGCACCTAAATGCCATATAATCGACCAAGTAGTTGAGGATGGTTTACTTGTTCCTGTGTAAAAAAAAATCAATGCAGCAGATGCCACCCAAAATAAAATTGTGCCATACATTCCAAGCACATGTGCGAGCCTTCTTTTTCCAAATCCTAATTCTGATGTTGTGCCAATATCATACACAGTTGTTTTTGCGACAATCGACACTTTTTCTCCCATTCCTAACTCTTTCGTAGCACTAAGTTTTGCTTTTTTAGCATTATTAAAAAAATATGTTAGATTTCTGTGAGAGATCATTTGGATAATTGTACCACCAGCTATTAATACTATCATTGCTATGATAAAACCCTGCATTGCAAGTGGTGAAACGATTTCAGCTAATATAGAAAATGGATTTGTGCTAAACATTTTACCCTTAAATTAAATTATTTTGATCAAACTTTAAAGATTTTCTAGTCTAGTTAAATCATCAGTTCAACCAAAACTATTGGTTATTTTGTCCATAATAACAACTTACAATTTATATTTTACGCGTGTAGTGTTGATTTTTGGGAATTACAGATCTTACGCCTCCTTGAGGGTTATTTACATCACCTTTCCTCCTTGGAATCAAATGGATGTGACAATGCATAATAGATTGACCTGAAATTTTTCCAACGTTTGTGCCAATATTAAATGCTTCAACAGTTTTATCTTTTTCAACTATTTCTTTCTTAACTACTTTAATTAGATTGTTACATGCAATTAACTCCTCATCGGATAAATCAAAATAATTGTTTATATGTCTTTTAGGTATGATCAAACAATGAAGATCTGAGACTGGATAAGTGTCATAACTTGCATAAGCAAGCTTATTTTCATATGCAATGCCACTTTTATTTGAATTACAAAATAGACATGGGTTATTTGGATCTTTTAACATTTATTTATATTTTGGATAATTTTTTAATACTTGTAAATAATATCCGTTAAGTAAATTATAAATTTTCAAACTTTTTCTTTTCCATCCTACATCATTAATTGTTTTAACTGATGCTACACCTTTTCCAGAACCTATTAATATGATTTCATTAAATTCATTTAATGTATTTATCATTATATTTTTATTTATAATTTTATTAACCTTTGATTTAAAAAATTTATAAGTAATACCTTTATAACAGTTTGTTACTGGGGAATATATTTTATTTTTTTTTATTAAAAGAATATTTGAGGTGCCGGTTTCAAAAATTTTATTTGCTGAACAAAGACCAATATCAGATTTTGAGTTATCCATTTTTGATAAATATTTTAAAATTTGTTTATATTTTAAGTTTTTAAATTCCGGTTTTTCTCTTTTTAATTTTACAAGTTTTAAATTGAAATCTAACTTAGGTTTAATTCTTTTTCTTAAAGATATTGATATTATTTTTTTATTTAAAGCAACTCTTAATAAGTGATTATAATTTTTTTTTGTATTAATGTTAATTTTAATTAAATGATAA
This sequence comes from uncultured Pelagibacteraceae bacterium, assembly GCA_902557585.1. The sequence continues at coordinate 28,825 of CACEBA010000005.1, read as the reverse complement.
ATATCTTTGTGAATTGATTTTTTGTATATTTTATATTGTTTTAAAGATTTTAATAAATTTTTAATATGCTCTTTAAAAAAAAGAATTTTTGGTGGTGAACCATAAATCCACATTGTTGTAAACACTCCATGATCGCCCCATAGATCTTGAAAATCAATTTCTTCAAGACTATTAAGCTGATAAGATTTTTTTAATAAGTAAGTTACCATTAATAGTTAAAAAAGATTCTGGGTGAAATTGAAAGCCATAAATTTTGTCTATATTATTTTCAATTGCCATTGCTGAGCCTGAAATAGCACATCTCATCGTTATGTCAAAATTTTGTGAATAAAAAGGTTCTTTTAACTTTAATGAATGATATCGTCCCACCATAAGTTTATTTTTATATTTAAATATAGAACTTTTACTGACAACTTTTATTTCAGACTGGAATCCATGATAGATTTGTTTTTGCTGAACTATTTTTGCACCTTCACAAAATAAAATTTGTTGAAATCCTAAACAAATTCCTAGAATTCTTTTTTTGCCTTTAAATTTGTAGTAAATCTCACTAGTAGTTGGATAATTTTTTGGAGAACCAGGTCCTGGCGATAAAACAATAGTTGATGCATTTTTTAAAAATTGAGTATTTATGTCATCATAATTCGTACACTTTACATTATCAAATAAAGATAACTGATGAACTACATTATGAGTAAATGAGTCGTTATGGTCAATTACGTATATCACTTAAACAAATCTATTAAGGCTTTAGCTTTTATGAAATTTTCATTAAACTCATTGCTGGCATTGCTATCAATTACAACACCTGAGGCAACCGAAATTTCTGAAATATTTTTAAAATTAAGTATTGAGCGAATAATAATATTAAACCTCATATCCCCATTAAATTTGATATAACCAAAACTCCCAGTGTAAATATTTCTGCTTTCTTTTTCCTGATTGTTTAATAGGTTTAATGTACTTATTTTTGGACACCCAATGACAGAACCACCTGGCATCATAGATTTAATTATATTTATTGTTCCAATTTTCTCTTTTAACTTGCCTTTAATAAAACTTACATAATGAAATAAATCTTTATACTCCTCAATAGTTTTTTCTTTCTCTATTTTTACAGATCCGGGTACACAAATACGCGATAGATCATTTCTTTCCATATCCACGATCATATTATGCTCTTTGGTTTCTTTAATATTATTTTTAAAATATTTCATAGCTTTTTTTTTATTCAAATTTTTATTTTTCTTAAGAGTGCCTGCAATTGGCTTAGTAATTATTGATCTACCTTTTTTTTGTACTAATGTTTCAGGAGAGCAGCTAATTACTGAGTAATTATTATCTTTAATTAAAAAAGCTTCTGGAGCAAGATTTGATTTTGATAACCGACAAAAAAAATCTAAAGGATCGATTACAGATTTATTTTTATATTTAGTACAGATTTTAATTTGATATGTCTCTCCTTGTTTAATCTTTTTTTTAAACTTATTAAATATTTTAGTATAATTTTTTTTATTGATATTTATTTTGAATTGTTTCTTTTTCTTTCCATCATTTAATGGTGTAAAAATCAAATTTTCATTAAGACTTATTATTTTTTCTGGTTTATAAAAAATACCCTTTGGAAAATGATTTTTCCTTTTTTTAGAAAATTTAATACCAATCAAGTAATTTAAAATTTCATAACCAAAAAACCCTATATAAAGATCTGTTTTTTTTAAATTTTTTTTTCTAAGTGGAATTGAATTTACAAAATCTACAACATTTTTATTGGACAAAATTATTTTTTTAGAAAAGTTAGTAAATAAATCAAAACCTTTTGGTGTTTTGTAAATTATATAAGATTTACTTGACGAATTAATATCTTTTAAAATTTTTAATGTATTCAATTTAGTTTGTTTTTAATCTTAACACCACTTCTTCTTTAATTGGTAAGTGAATAATTGCAGCAAAAATTGATAATGCAATTGCTAAATACCACGCATAGTCATAAGACCCATAAAGATCATGGAATAATCCTCCCAGATACGCCCCAAAAAATGAACCTATTTGATGACTTAAAAAAACAATGCCATATAGCATGCCCAAATATTTTGTACCAAACATATGAGCAACTATCCCACTAGTGGCAGGAACAGTTGACAGCCATAAAAAACCAAAACTTGCACCAAAAATAAATGCATTAATATTACTCGCTGGCAAAAATATAAATAAGATAATTGATAAGCCTCTTAAAGAGTATATTACACTTAAAATTATTTTTTTGCTTATCTTAGTAGAAAGATAGCCACTTAATAAAGAACCGAAAATATTAAACAGTCCAATCAGTGACAAAATTGCAGCAGCTGTCCAACTTTCCAAACCTCTGTCTATAACGTAAGTTGGAACGTGAGTTCCTACTAGTGTTATGTGAAAACCACATACAAAAAAACCAGAAACCAAAAGTATATAACTTTTTGTTCCAAAAGCCTCTTTAAGTGCATCATAAGTCCCTTGTGAGTTTGGTTCTTCTATACTTTCATTTAATGTAGGAGATCGTACAAAATAAGAAATTATCAAACCTATTATCAGTGCAATCATAAAAGCGATTAAAGTAATTTTCCATCCATTTTCATTTAAAGAATAAGCTGTAAATAGAGGGGACAAAAAATATCCAAAGGAACCAAAAGCTGTTACGAGACTCATTGCTATTGTTCTGTTTGATAAAGGAAAATGTTTACCAACAATAGCCATGGGTATACTAATTGCTGTACCTCCAAGACCAATTCCTACTAATATACCCATATCGATTTGAAAAAATATTCCTGTATTTGGACCTGCATATAAAAAATAAATTCCAGCTATAAAAAAAAGAAAAGCTAAAGCAATTGCTTTATGACCACCATATTTATCAGCTATTGCTCCAAATATAGGTCCTGTTAATCCCCACATCAACATTTGCAATCCTATTGATAATCCAGATTCTGTCAGAGAAATTCCTAAATCATTTTTGAAGTCCGTAAAAAACATACCAAATGTTTGCCTTACTCCTAACGAAATAAGAACTACCGAACATGCGGCTATTAAAGTGACCAAAGCTGTTTTATTTCTAATAAATTTTTCAGTAGTCATAAAGTTTTATTTAATATGTTTCATTGCTTGCTTAATATCAGCAATAAGATCATTTGGATCCTCTAAACCAATATGTAATCTTACAAGATGTTCATCATTTAACAATTGGTGGTATTTTCTTTTGCCAGTTTCCCCAGTTTCCTGATGAAGTGCTAAACTTTCAAAACCACCCCAACTGTAACCATGTCCAAATAGTTTTAATGAATTTACAAACTTTCGGATAGAGGCTTTATTCTTTGATTTTATTTTCAGACCCATTAAACCTGAGGCTCCTGAATAAAATTTTTTCCACATTTTGTAATTAGATGAATTTTTATTATATGGATAGAGTAATTGCACATTTTTAAATTTGGAAAGAAATTTTGAAACTTCTCTGGCATTTTCACTATGTTTTTCTAATCTTACATCAAGTGTTCTCAATCCACGGGTAATTAAATATGCATCATCTGGACCTAATCTTAATCCTGTCATTTTATCAGCAATTTTTACTTTATTATAAACTTTTTTATTAACGGCAAGTGAACCACCCATTACATCTGAATGTCCTGAATAATATTTTGTTGCAGATACAATAGACATATCAAAACCAAGCTTTATTGGTTTAAAGAAGTAAGGAGTTGCCCACGTATTATCGATTGCTGTTAAAATTTTATTTTTCTTAGCAATAGAAATTATTTTACTCAAATCTTGAAATTCAAATGTGTTACTTCCTGGATTTTCTACAAAAATTAATTTGGTCTTTTTAGTAATACTTTTTTTTAAGGTATTAAGATCATTAGGATCATAGAATAAGGTTTTTATATTAAATTCTTTTAAATAACTTTCCATTAATATTCTAGAAGGAGTATATATTGGATCAACTGCGATGATTTCATCTCCAGGCCTTGTAACACTAAATATTGCTAAAAAAACTGCACCAAATCCTGTTGGTGTAGTAAAAACATGATAACTTTCTTCAAGTTTTGTTAATATTTTTTGAAGAATATAAGTAGTAGATGTTCCTTGCCTGCCATAGTCATAATAACCTCCTTTTGGGTTCTTAAGAGCTTTTGCTTGTGTTTTTCTTAATTCTTGCATTGATTTAAAAATTATTGTTGAGGCTCGGACTACAGGAGGATTTACAGACTGATTGTGAAAGTCTTTTGCAGTATGTTTTAAAAAAGTCTTAAAAGAATTTCGCATAATTAAAATTGATATGTTTAAAAGACAATGCTATATCCCATGAAAAACGTCAATATAATTAAAATAGGATTGAATGAGTTACCCAAAAAAACATAGAGGTCGAAGAAAACAAGGCTCTAAAAAAAGAAGAGCAAAAAGAAAAAATAAAAAGAAGTAAATTAGCTTCTATTCTTTAATCCAGCCACCACCAAGAACTTTATATCCAAATTGATCCTTGTTATAAAAAACACAGGCTTGACCAGGTGAAATTCCATCCTCAGGTTGACTTAGATTGACAATCCCAGTTTTATTATCATTTACATGTACTTTTGCTTCTAGTAAATCACCCGTTGATCTTACTTTTACAAATATTTTTTTATCTAATTCTATATTTGGTGCTAGGAGATTTATTTCTTTTAAAGAAATTTTTTGTTTACCTAATTTTTCTTTTGGTCCAACAATTATTTCATTTTTATTAGAATTAATTTTAAGTACGTAAAGTGGATCTTTATCTGAAACTTTTATTCCTTTGCGCTGACCGATTGTAAAATTGATAATGCCATCATGAACTCCGATTACTTCTCCATTAAGATTCTTAATATTTCCCTTCTGAAATGAGTCTGGTCTAAATTTTTGTATAACTGATGCGTAATCTCCATTTGGAACAAAACAAATATCTTGACTATCGGGTTTGTCAGCAACATTTAAATCTAAATTTTTTGCTATTTCTCTAGTTTTATCTTTTAACAATCCCCCTAAAGGAAATCTTAAATAATCCAGTTGCTCTCTAGTAGTATTAAATAAAAAATAACTTTGATCTCTATTCTCATCAATTGCTCTATACATATTTGTAGTATTTTTTTCCGTAATGCTTTTTACATAATGGCCAGTGACTAACGCATCTGCATTAAGATCTTTTGAAACTTGGAACAAATCTTTAAATTTTACTGTTTGATTACATTGTATACAAGGGATGGGAGTTTCACCTTTTAAATAACTATCAACAAAATTATCTATTACACCTTGTTTAAATTTATCCTGGTAATATAAAATTTTATGTTCAATACCTAATTTTTGAGCTACACGTTTTGCATCCATAATATCTTGACCAGAGCAGCATTGTTTAGAGGCTGCTACTTCTTTACCATCATTGTATAACTTTAAGGTAATGCCTATAACTTTATAACCCTCACTCTTCATCATGCCTGCAACAGTAGAAGAATCTACGCCACCAGACATAGCTACAACTACTGTTGTATCTGATGGTTTTTTATTAAAGCCTAAAGAGTTTAATTTTTCGTTCATAAGGTGGTATTTATACTGATTTACAATATAAGTTAAATTAAATGATTTTAGATTATGAGCCAGGTGACAAAGTCACTAATCCAAACAACAAAGAATGGGGTATAGGTCAAGTACAATCTATCATAAATGATAAAGTCACTGTGAATTTTGAAAATGCTGGAAAAAAAGTAATAAATGCAAAAAATATCGAGTTAAGAAAACTTGGAAAGTGAAAAATGGATTTAAAAAAGATTGTTAAGGATTTAATTGAAAGTTTTTTGAATGCTGGAGATTTAGCTATCGAACTTAGAAAAAAAGGATTAATAAAACAAATTAAGTCTGACAACACGCCTGTTAGTAATGGAGATTTAGAGGTAAATAAACTCATCTCAAAAAAAATTTCAGAGATAACTCCTGAAATTCCCATAATTTCTGAAGAAAGTTTAGAAAATAAGGATAAATCAAACTTAAAAAACTTTTGGCTCATCGATCCAATCGATGGAACACATGATTATATAAATAATTTGGAGGAGTTTACGATTAATGCCGGATTGATAATTGATAATAAACCAGTTGCAGGTTTAATTAATGCACCTGCTAAAAAAAGAATGTTCTACTCTTATGGAAAGGATAATGCTTATGAATTTAGTAATAGCAAAGTAATAAACCTTAGCAACTCAATAACTAAAAATGAGGGATCAATTAAGTTTATTTCTTACTCAAATAAAATTAAGCCTGAGATACAAAAAATATATGATGAATTAGGAGTTAAAGAAAATATTAAAATGAAAAGTTCACTGAAATTCTGTGTTGTTGCAACAGGTGAATACGATGGTTATGTTGCAGAACCAAGAGCCTATGAATGGGATATAGCTGCTGGACATGCTATTTTATACCATGCAGGTGGTATGATAACTGATTTTACAGGAAATGAAATTCTATATGGTAAAACAGATTTAAAAAACACAAGTTTAATATTGAAAAGTAAAACTATACTGTAATGGATGAACAATTAAGAATAATATTAATAATAATAGTTTCAGTTTCTATTTTTGGTTTGTTAGTTTTTGTTTTTGTAAAAAATTATATTAGGAATAAAATTGCTCGTCTTTTAAAAGATGAAAATAAAAAAAATTAGAGTAAATTAATTATTTTTAAAAATTCTTCTTTTTCCATATCCATAACCTTTTTTGAAGTTTCAAAATCAAAACCATTTCTTGCTAATAATGAAATATCTTTTTTATAAAACAAGGTTCTATTATCTTCAGCTCTTGCTGGTCCAATTCTTTTTTTTTTACAAATTTTTATTGCAGAAAAAAAATCTTGATCACTGTTATCGTCTCTAATCTTATTTACAGTATCTTTAATAAACTCTTGATTAATTCCTTTTCCCATTAAGTAATTACGAATTTTATTTAATGAATGTCCTCTTTGAATCATACTTTTTGCTTTGCTTTCAGAATAAAATTGATCATTAATAAATTTGTTTTTTTCTAAATCTGATAAAACAATATCAATTAATTTATTGACATCCTTCTTTCTCGTATCAGATGCAGAAAGCTTCATATATTTTTTTAAAAGATATGTTTTAAGTTGTTGTTTAGAAGGTGCATACTTCTCAACATAAACAAATGCAAAATTTCTCATTTCGTCCACTGTGACTTGAAGGGTTTTTTTTCTATTTCTTATAGGAATCATGGCTAGATTGAATATAATATAATTAAATGATCGAACAAATTTATACTTATTTTACTATTGAAACACTTTATATGTGGATTAATTTAGGAGTTATACCTTTCTGGCTAATATTAATTTTTTTTCCTCAATCCTACTTGTGTAGATTTTTTGTAACCTCTATTTTCCCAATCATGTTACTAAGCGGAAGTTATATCTTTATTTTGTACAAATCTTTTATAATTGGCTACGATTTTGATGGGAATTTTAATTTATATTTGGGTCTAAATGAATTATCAAGACTGTTTGAAGACTCTTTATACTTGATGATGTTCTGGACTCATTTTATTGCAATCAATTTATTTATCGGTGGTTGGATAGTAAAAGACTCTCAAAAATTTTCCATTAATAGAATTTTATTAGGAATTCCATTAATAATCACTTATTTAATAGGACCAATAGGTGTCTTTATTTACTGGGTAATAAGAATTTTTTATGCAAAAAGAATAAATCTATATGAGTAATCATATAGATTTTTATTTTGATATTATAAGTCCCTACGCTTTCATCGCTTATAAAAATATTATTAAGATTGATAATGTCAATTTTAATTTTAAACCTATTTTTTTGGGTGGTTTACATAATTTGGTTGAAATAACCGCACCTGCTTTTAATAAATTTAAATTAAAAAATATGAAAAATGATTGTGAGTTAATTTCAAAAAAAAATAATATAAATTTTAGTTGGAACTCAAAATTTCCAATTAATACTCTTTATATTATGAGAGGTTACTTATTTGTAGAAGAGATTAAAAAAAAAGAATATTTGAAAACTTTTTTTAATGCTTATTGGCAAGATAACGTAGATTTAACTATTGAAAAAAATATTACAAAATTGCTAAATAAATTAAATATAGATTATAAAGAATTTTTTAATGGTATTGCCAAACAGGAAATTAAATATCAATTGAGGAATGATACCAATGATGCATTTAAAAAAGAAATTTTTGGTGCTCCAACTTTTGTAGTAAATAAAAAAATTTTTTGGGGACAAGACCGACTAAATTATGCTCTAGATGAATTGAATATTAATTAAACTATTTTAAATTTACTCTGTCTTAACGCTCCAAATCCACCGTCAATGTGAGAAACTTTTTCAAAACCCATATCTTTAAGTGTTTTTGCAGCAAGAGCTGACCTCAATCCTCCAGCACAAAATAAAACCATCTCTTTTGTTTGATCAAGTTTACCTTGTTGAAAGTAAGGACTATTTGGATCCAACCAAAACTCCATCATCCCTCTTGGTATGTGATGTGATTTTTCAACTCGACCTTCTTTCTCTAATTCACGCACATCTCTTATATCAATTAGATTACAGTTATTATCCTCAACCATTTTAAATGCTTGATCAGTATCTATTGTTTTTATTTCTTTTAATGCTTCTGCAACTAAAGACTGCGCTGATTTTATATTCATAATTTTATTTAAATTAACCCAAAATCGATATAATTCTAGAAAATTATGTTAAAAATTAAATCTAAGGCGCCTTCATTTATATCTCAATCAACATCAAAAAATAATTATTCATTAAAGGACTCTTTGGGTAAATATGTAGTTTTATATTTCTACCCTAAAGATAATACTCCTGGATGCACTACTGAAACTAATGATTTTAATAAACTGCTATCAAATTTTCATAAATTAAATTGTGAAGTATATGGGATTTCAAAAGATAGTTTGGAAAGTCACTTTAAATTCAAAGATAAATATAAGATAAAATTTGACCTTTTAGCTGATGAAAATCTAAAAATATTAAAAAAATTTAAAGTTTGGGGCAAAAAAAAATTTATGGGTCGAGAATTTATGGGTACAATTAGATCAACCTACTTAATTGACAAAAATGGCATAATTATTAAGGCTTGGGACAATGTTAAAGTCAAAGATCATGCTAATGAAGTTCTGGAGACACTTAAAAGTATTACAAAATAAAAAGGCCCTTTCCAGGGCCTTTTCTAACTAACAAGAGAGAGATATTTTGTTAATTTTTTGTTAGGAGCTCTTCAATGAGATAACGACATGGAGATCGAAGAGCTCCTATATTGCATGCAATTAGTCTCGTATTGCGTATGCTATTACTCCTGTTTCTGTTACGTCAGTACCTTTAGCTTCAGCCTCTTTACTTAATCTAATACCAAAAATACCTTTCATAACTGAGAACACGATATATGACACGACAAATACAAAAATGTTAATCGATAGCACACCTATTATTTGTGCACTAAAAGATGCATCAGAGTTTGTTAATGGCACTGCGAGTGTTCCCCATATTCCTGCAAACATGTGAGCTGGAATTGCACCTACAACATCGTCAAGTTTAAAACTGAATAATAATTTAGTTCCAAATACAACGATTAAACCTCCAATAGCTCCAATGAAAATTGCCGCTAATGGTGTTGGTGCTAATGGTTCAGCAGTTACTGCAACTAATCCACCGATTGCTCCATTTAACATTTGTACAACATCTGTTTTACCATACATTAATCTTGTTATTGTCGCTGCAGCCATTACACCACCACAAGCAGCAAGATTAGTATTGATAAAAATTCCTGAGACAGCTACTGCGTCATCAAATGTTCCAATCGCTAATTGAGATCCACCATTGAACCCAAACCAACCTAACCATAAGATAAATACACCTACTGTTACTAATGGAATTGAAGAAGCAGCAAAAGGTTTCATTGCTTTTGCTTCACCTTTACTGTCAAATCGTCCAGAACGCGCACCTAGTAACATTATACCAGCTAATGCTGCTGCACCACCTGTTGAGTGTACTAAAGTTGAACCAGCAAAATCAGAGAAGCCAAGTTCTGCTAACCAGCCTCCACCCCACTGCCAACCCATAACAATTGGATAAATAATTCCTGCTAAGATAGCTGCGAATAGAAAGAACGGCCAAAGTTTTACTCTTTCTGCCATTGCTCCTGAACAAATTGAAACTGTTGTTGCACAGAAAACCATTTGGAAATACCAATCAGAACCATCTGCATATCCAGTATCTACTGAACTTGCATCTGACCATGGGGTAAATGTTCCAATATATCCTCCTTCTGGGATTCCATACGCCAAGTTATATCCAAATAACCAAAACATAATTCCAGCAATTGAGTAAAGACCGATGTTCTTTGCACAAATTACGGAAACACTTTTTGAGGTTACCATACCAGACTCTAGCATCGCAAAACCTGCAGCCATAAACATGACAAGGAAACCACAAATTAGAAATAGTAGTGAATTGAATATAGCTTGAACTTCAGCAGAAACAGTCGTCTCTGCCATTCCTGCACTACTCATGTTTAATAAAAATATTAAACTAAGAAGTGGCGCAGATATTCTTTTTATTAATTTAGTCATAAGACCTCCACTGTTAAGAATGGTGTTATATTTTCTTGTAGATCTAAAAACTAACGCTGATTAGGAAAATTGGCTATGCAGTATTTGCATATAGAAACAGCCTTAACGTGTATTTTTACGTTAAGGCTGTTAAAAAAAATTTGCTATTTATTGAATACTTCTTTTAAAGCTTTTGCTGGTAAGAATTTTACCTTTTGAGAAGCAGCGATTTGAATTTGCTCACCTGTTCTAGGGTTTCTTCCAACTCTAGCTTTTCTTTTAGCTACTTTGTATGTACCAAATCCAGCAATTTTCACTGGGTCGTCACCTTTTAAAGCATCTAAAATAGTATTAGTAATTGTATCAAATGTTCGCTCCGCATCAGCTTTACTCAAATTTAATGAGCCTGAAAGCTTAGCAATTAGTTGTTTTTTGTTCATTTTAGCTCCGGTTTTGTTGGTTAATAATTATATTTGTCATAAACGTTGATAAATCAAGCTTTTTTTTAGTATACAAAAATTTAAAACATACAACATATAGTAAAAATTTAAATAAGTACTGATTTTACTTACTTTTTTGAATTTTATAAAAAATGCTATCTAAATAAACCTAGATCTTTTAAGTCATTAAAAGTCGTAAAAAACATTAATGATAGCAACAAAAATAATCCGATTCGAAAAAAACCCTCTTGTGTTTTTTGCGATAATGGACGACCTAAGACTTTTTCAAAAGCATAGAACATTAGATGTCCTCCATCTAACATTGGAATTGGAAATAAATTAATCAAACCTAAGCTAATAGAAATATATGCCATCATACTAATAAAAGCTAACACTCCAAACGTTGCAACTTGACCTGAGATCTTGGCAATTCTAATTGGGCCACCAAGTTGAGATGTATCTGCTTTTCCGAGGATCATACCGCCAATATACTTTAATGAAGAAGTGGTAACAAAATATACTTCATGGGCCGCATGATATAAAGCTTGCGCAGGACCAAGTTTTACATGATTAATTTCATTGTTATAGGCACCAAGTTTTATACCAACCATTCTTTTATTAATTTGATTTCCTAATCCGTCTTCACCTTCAACAATATTAGGTTTAACTTTTAAAATTAACTCATCATAAGTTCGCTTAACTTTGAAATCTATAAAATCTCCTGTAGACATAGTAATAAACTTAGAGACTTCCATGATACTTTTAATTTTATTTCCATCTATTTCTAAAATTATATCTTGATTTTTTAGACCTCCGATCATCGCTGGGCTATCTTTTTGAACTTCATTTATAACAGCTGGAGTAAAGTCTTTACCAACAAAAGTATAAATAGAAAAAAAAATAACCAAAGCTAACAAAAAATTAGCCAGAGGCCCACCAAAAACAATTAACACCCTTTGGTACAAAGGTTTTAAAATAAATAGTTTTTCTCTTTCTTCTTCATTATACTTTTCTAATATTTCTTGATGATCTGATTGAGAGTAAACATTTCTATCTCCAAAAAATTTTACATAACCTCCTAGTGGTATTGCACATATTTTCCAACGAGTTCCATGTTTGTCATTCCAGCCAAATATTTCTTTACCAAATCCAATTGAAAAATCAGTAACTCCTACTCCATATTTTCTCGCAAAATAATAGTGTCCATATTCGTGAATGAATACCACAACTAAAATTAGAACTAAAAATGGAATAATATAAGTCAACATAACCTAAATATATTAAAAATTTATTTTATAACAACCATGTATTCGCCATTATTACTGGTACTTTTTGTCCTTTATTAAATTTATTTAATAAAATATAAATAATATAATAGATTATTGATCTTATGCCTTCATTTGATGTAATTAGTAAAATTAATCACCAAGAATTTGACAACGCTCTTTCAAATTGTTTAAGAGAAATTAGCAACCGCTTTGATTTTAAAGGTTTACACATTTCAATAGACCGAAAAGATAAATTAATTACTACTATTGCGCCTGATGAATTAAAATTAAGACAAGTTAATGAATTATTACAAACTCATTTAATCAGACGAAAAGTAGATCCAAGGGTAGTTAGTATGAAAAGTTCGGAAAGCGCCTCTGGAGGATCTATAAGACAAATAAGTGAATTAAAAGAGGGTATTAGCCAAGAAAATGCTAAAAAAGTTATTGCTGATATAAAAAAGCTTAAACTAAAGATACAAATAAAAATTCAAGGAGATGAATTGAGAGTGGATGGAAAAAAGAAAGATGACCTTCAAGAAGCAATTAGTGCAATAAAATCCATTGATATTGGTATTCCTATAGAATTTGTAAACTTTAGAGATTAATCCTTGATCAAACTATTCATTGTATTTGGTTAAAAAAGATATAAGCATCCATCGTAAACACTTAATATATACCTTTTCCATCATAATGAATTTCTCAGATTTACAAATTGAAAATAAGCTTAAAAAGTCAATTGAGCTTGCTGATTTTAAAACTCCTACTCCAATTCAAAGTCAATCAATTCCAATAAGTCTTGAGGGTAGAGATATTTTAGGAACCGCTCAAACCGGAACAGGTAAAACTTTAGCCTATACCGTCCCAATGATTAATAAATTAATTAAAGATAAACAGGCAATGGCCTTAATTGTTTGTCCTACAAGAGAACTTGCAACACAGGTGATGGAAACAGTTTTAAAATTAAATGTAAGAGAAATAGGAATTGGTAATGCTCTTTTAATTGGTGGTGAGAGTATGCAAAAGCAACTTAGAAAGCTAAGCAAACGTGCAAGGATAATCGTTGGAACCCCTGGCAGAATTAATGATCACTTAAAGAGAAAAAGTTTAAATTTATCTAAAGTTAATTATTTAGTTCTAGATGAGACTGATCGGATGCTTGATATGGGATTTACTCCTCAAATAGAACAGATTTTAAATTTTGTACCAAAAGAACATCAAACATTATTATTTTCAGCAACCTTACCCAATAACATATTAAAAATATCTCAAAGGTATCTAAATAATCCAGAAAGAATATCTGTTGGATCTTTAACAGCCCCAATTGATAAAATTAAGCAAGAAACATTTGAAGTCTCACAAGACAAGAAATATCATGAATTAATCAATCAACTAGTTGAGAGAAGTGGATCTATTTTAGTATTTGTTAAAACTAAACATGGTGCTGATAAAATTGTTAAAAGACTAAAATATGATGGTCATAAAGCTGATGCTATTCACGGAAACTTAAGACAAAGTAAACGAGACAGAGTTATTAATGGATTTCGAAATGGACACTGTCGTATCTTAATTGCAACCGATGTTGCAGCACGGGGATTAGATATACCAGTTATCAAACATGTTATTAATTACGATTTACCACAAGTTCCAGAAGATTATGTTCATCGAATAGGACGAACCGGTAGAGCGGGTAAAGAGGGTTTAGCTTTAACGTTTTTAACTCCAAGTGATCGATCCATGTGGAATTCTATAAGTAAATTAATAGATCCAAATTACAAACCACCCCAAAGAGATAGAAATCAAAAGAAAAGTTTTAGGGGAGGTAAAAAAGGTAAGGCACCATTTAACAAAAAAAGAAAATTTAATGATAACAAAAAAGGTAGCTTCAGAGATAAAAAGAAGTTCTTTAAAAACAATGAGGATAAAAAAACTAATTTCAAAGGAAAAAATAAATTTTTCAAAAAAGATGGAGATAAAAAATCAAAATTTAAAGAGAAGAAAAAATCTTTTGGCTTTACCAATAATCCTAAATATTTTGGTAAAAAATCAGATGAAGTAGTTGAAAAAGACGACAAAAGATCATCTTTTAAAGGAAGAAAAAAATTTAAAAAAAGACAAAGACCTAAAAAATTTTCATTTAAAAAGCATAAAAAAAGATAAAATTTAACTAGAAATCTTTTGTATCAATGAGGCTGTATTGTTTGTTGGTTTATTAACATCCTTTGAAATCTCATGAAAAATAAGATCTGGAACTTTTCGTTCATTCAAAAAGGCCGAACCCTGTAGCTCTAAATTTAAATAACGATTAACATCTGCTTGATTGAGAATTACTGGCTGACGGTGATGAATTTCTTTAATATTTTCTTTTGCTTCCTCTGTAATTAAACAAAATTGGTCCCCTTCAAAAATACCAGCAAAATAAATTACATTAGTATCTTTTCTAACAAAATAATAAGGAGTTTTTTCATTCTCTTCCCTCTTCCATTCATAAAAACCATCAGCAACAGCAACACATCGATAATTTTTAATCAGTTTTTTAAATGAAACCTTTTCATCAATTGTCTCTAATCTTGCATTTATCAAAGCTTTAAATTCTTTATTTTTAGCCCAACTAGGAACCATTCCCCACTTTAGAGCCTCTAAAGTGTTACCGTTTTTATATTTTTTTATGACTGGTAGTTTTTGATAAGGGTGAGCATTATAATTTTCTTTATCCTCAACTTGAATCGCCGACTTTACTAAAGAGGAAGTTTTTGTAACTGGGTTTTTTACAACGTATCTTCCACACATTTTATATTGTTTGTTGTTTTATTAATTCTTCTATTTTTCTAATCATAATTTCTGGTGATTGCATTGAAGGGTATATTTCCTTTACCTGCTGATAACTTAGGATTGCTTTTTCATAATTTTTCAATTGTATATTAACTAACCCCTGTCCAGCCAAAGCACCAAAATGTCTAGCCTCTAGCGCTAAAACTTTATCAATATCTTCTTGTGACTGTTTAAACTTTCCCATCATATAAAAAACTGTTGCTCTTTTATTCCATGCTTCAGCCCAATTTTGATCCAGTTTTATTACCTCGGTAAAAATTTCTATTGCCTTGCTTAATTGTTGGGTTCTTACAAATTGAGCACCCTCTTCTAATCTTGCAGTTAGTTTCATGTCAGTTGGATGGGTGCGCCAAAGTTTCCAAATTTCTTGTTCAACAATAAATGCATCATTTGACTGATTAACTTTCAACTCAATAAATAATTGATTTAGTTTATTGTCTCTTTCATCACTTAAAGAACTCAATTGTGACATAAAATATAATAAAAATATTAAAAAAAATTTTTTCATTTTTTAATTATTATCAAAAAAAGGTTTTGGAGTCTTTGAGCTTAAGTGTCTTTCTTATTTTTTATACAACTATAAAATGAAATATCCTTTTCTTTACTACCTGAATTTATTTTTCGAGTAATTTCATGAACTAATTCACCTGTTTTTTTAGTATATACTGCAGATTCTGAATAATTTCTTTCACTGTCGAATGCTTGAAACAAAATTATATCTTTATTTACTATTTTAACCTCTAAGTTAATTGTTTTTATAAATTTCGAAAGATTCTCAACAATTAAGATATCAGGACTTTTTGCAATTATTTTTAAACTTTTGAGATTTTCTCTTTCTATTTGACTATTTGCAAAAGTAACAAAGTTGTGTTCTGAGTTTTTAATAATAACTTTTTCAAACTTACAATTAAGATCTAAGTCAGTATTAACTGAAATATTAATATTATTTGCTTCAACATTAGAAGTTAAAAAAAAAATTATTATTAAACTTAAATATTTCATAAATATTATTTTAAAATTTCATTCAATGGAGTGATTTGACCAATTTTAAAAATAAGTGCATCCTCTTTATTATAATCAAATTTTTCAGCATTATCCTTAAATCTGTCTCTTGGTTCCATAATTGGCTCTAATGATAATACAAATGTACCCCAGTGCATTCCAATAATTTTTTTGCTCCTTAAATCTTTGCAAACTTCAAGAGCTTCCTCTGGATTCGTGTGATATGTGGACTTATCCTTATAGGGCACGATTGGATAAAAATTATATGCTCCGATATTGATAAAGGTAATATCAATTGGGCCATATTTATCACCTATGTCTTTATAAATATTTCCAACCCCAGTATCACATGCAAATAAAAACTTTTTGTCTTTATATTCAATCAAAAAATTACCCCAAAGTGTTTTATTGGTATCCGTTAAACTGCGTTTAGACCAATGAACTGCTGGAAGAAACGTTATTTTCATTTTGTCATTAATAGCAATTTCTTCATACCAATCCATTTCATTAACATCACTGTACCCATTTCTGTTAAAATACTTACCTAGCTTCAAAGGAACCATTACTTTGGCATTTTTGAAAGGGAATCTTCTGATAGTCATCATATCTTGATGATCATAATGATTATGAGTTAGTAAAAAAATATCTACAGGAGGTATTTCTTTTAAGTTTAAAGCTGGTTCGGTAAAACGTTTAGGACCAAATATTAATGGTCCTGCATTTTTAGAAAAGACAGGGTCAGTTATAATTGTTGTATTTCCTAATTTTATCAGAAAAGTTGCATGACCTATCCATCCAATATAATCACCATCTTTACATTTTTCGAGATCAGATAATACTTGCTCCTTGCTTACGACGTGATCCTTTGGAACAGTCATATCAAGTTTCTTTTTTTCTTTATTAAACACTTTAAAAGACCATTTAAAATTCCGATCAACTTTAGGGGAACCTTGAGGGTTTCTAAAAGTGCCATCTGGTAAATGATGATAAGGTATCTTATCCATATATAAATAAAAAATAATTAGTAAACAATAAATCTATAAAATCATAAATTTAATTTTTTTTTTTTTCTAAAATATCCATAATACTTTTTTTAATATTTTCACTTATTTTTATTGTACCTTGTTTGTTGGGATGTATTCCGTCCTGTTGATTTAAACTTGGATTAAGTGCCACACCCTCTAAAAGAAAAGGTATGAATTGTAAATTATACTTTTTAGATAATTTTGGATAGATGGCATCAAAGTCTTTCTTATATTTTATTCCATGCGTTGTTGGGGCAATCATTCCAGCTAAAACTATTTCAATTTCTTTCTTTTTTGCAATTTCTATTATTTGTTCTAAATTTTTTTTTGTTTCATCTGGTTGGATTCCTCTTAGCATATCATTTGCTCCCATTCCTAAAATGATAAGATCTATTCCTGGCGCTGACAAACTCCACTCTGCCCTATTTAATCCACCTGAAGATGTACTGCCAGAAACACTTCCATTTATAACTTGAATATCAAATCCATCTTGTTTTAGATTATTCTCTAAAACTAAGGATAAATGATGTTCTTTGGGTAAACCATACCCAGCCATTAAGCTGTCTCCAAATAACACTACCTTTTCTATTGCACTTGCATTTATGTGCACTAGAAAGATTAGCAAAATTTTTATAAATAAACTTTTATACATGTCTACACTGCTAAGATTAAAAAAAATAAATCTTAAATACCAAACTGGTAAAGATAATATCAGAGTTTTAAAGAATATAGATTTAAATATTAAGAAAAAAGAAACTGTTACAGTTGTTGGTGAAAGTGGTTCAGGAAAAACTAGTTTAATAATGCTTATTGGTGGATTAGAGAAGCCAACCACTGGAAAGATTATTTTCCAAAATCAAGAAATTACAAGCCTTAATGAGGATGAAGTATCAGAAATTAGAAAGAAAAATATTGGAATTGTATTTCAATCTTTTTATTTAATCCCAAATTATACAGCAGTTGAAAACGTTGCTTTAACACTTGAACTAAATGAATTAAAAAATCCTGAAAAAGAGGCAAAGATTTTATTAGATCGTTTTGGTTTAAAACATCGTTTTAATAATCTTCCAAGTCAACTATCTGGTGGGGAACAGCAAAGGGTAGCCATAGCAAGAGCAATTGCTATGAAACCTGAATTGATTTTAGCTGATGAACCAACTGGTAATTTAGATACTGAAAACTCTACATTGATTTCAAATATATTGTTTAAATATGTGAAAGAAGAAGGTTCTTCTTTAATTATGGTAACTCATGATCCCAAGCTTGCTGATAAAGCAAAAAGAAAAATTAAAATTAAAGATGGAAAAATCAAATAACTCTTCAGAATTTAATTTAATACTCAAATATGCTTTAAAAGATTTGAGTAGAAATTATCATAAAATCTCAAGTATCATTATAACTCTGTTTATTAGCCTTTTTATTTTAAGTGCTATTTTCACAATCGAAGATAGTTTAAAAAAAGAGCTAAATGATAATGCAAAAGCATTATTAGGTGGAGATTTAGAAATTGATTACAATCGTAATCAAGGAAACTTAGATTTGGTGAATCAAGTCAAAGAGTTTGCAACAGTATCGCAAATGATTGAATTTAGTACGATGCTCTCAACAACTGGAAGACAGAAGAATAAATCACTATTTACAAGAATTAAAACTGTGGATGAAAAATATCCACTTTATGGTGAAGTTAATTATGAGCCGATCGAAGCTTATGAAAGAATGCAAAAAGAGCCAAATACAATTTTAATTAACGAAAGTTTATCAAAAACACTTAATATAAAGATTAACGAGCAAGTTAAAGTTCAAGACCAAAACTTTACTGTTATTGGAATTATTAAGTCAGTACCAGATGTAAGTGGATTTGTTGCATTTGGTGATTGGGCCCTAGCTGGCAAACAAACTTTAGAAATACTAAAACTAAATGGAATAGGAAGTTTTTTAAATTATGAATATAAAGTAAAATTTAATAATGATGATGATCCAGAACAAATAGAAAGAAAAATTGAAAACATTTTCAAAAAAGATCAAAAAGTAAAACTCAGATATCCTGAAAATTCAGCAAGCGGTATAAAAAGAATTATTAATAATTTTTCTCAATTTTTATCTCTCGTATCTATAAGCGCAATGTTGATCGCTGGAATTGGAATTGCAAATACTTTGTTGTCTTTTATCAATCAAAACAATATGTCAATTGCTGTCAGAAAAGCAGTTGGATTTTATTCAGGAAATATAAAAACAATTTATTATATGCAATTATTTATTTTGCTGTTTGTTATTACTGTAATTTCATATGGTTCAAGTTTCTTGATTGTTCCCATAGCAGATAAATACTTGTCTGATGGATTAGGATTAAATGTTTATCCAGTTTTTTCATTTTTGAATTTTTTAAAAATATTTTTGGTTGGATTACTAGTCCTTATGATTTTTTCTATACCAACAATAAGTTCTATTGATCAGGTAAAAGCTTCTAATTTGTTTAGAAATGTATTTCAAAATCTCCAATTTTATTATTCAAAAAAATCGGTCGCTGTAAGTTTTATTTTATTATCTACTTTAATTTTATTATTTACAATTGGATCTGAACAGCCAACCTATAGTTTGGGATATTTTTTTGCTTTTTTTGTGTGTTTAATAGTTTTTTTCTTACTTTCAAAATTAATTATTTTTTTTCTAAAAAAATTTAAATTAAGTTCAATTGTTTCACTAAAAGTCTCAATTAAAAATATTACTCAAACAAAAAGTATTACTCCTATTACTGTAATGTCTCTAGGTTTAGGCGTTACATTATTGTTAACTCTCGCTTTAGTGGGCACTAACTTTCAAAGAGAAATTGCTAAATCTATCCCTGATATTGCACCTGATTATTTTTTTGTTGGTATTCAAAAAGGAGAGCGTGAAAAATTTGAGCAAGGTATTTTAAATATGGATAAAGATGCAAATATTGAAATAGTACCAATGGTATCGTCTGGTATTGTAAAAATTAACGGTGTTGATCCTAATACATATATCAAACCTGATAATGATAGTTACTGGGTGATTGGAAGTGAACGAAGATCATCCTGGGTAGAGGATATTCCAAAAGATAATCCAATCTTAGAGGGAGAATGGTGGGATTTATCTAAGCCAGATCAGTTACAAATATCGTTAGACGCTAAAGTTGCAAATGATTTTAATATCCAATTAGGTGATGTATTTACTTTAAACATTTATGGACGTGAAATTGATGGAGAGGTAATTAATTTTAGAGAAGTAGATTACCGTGATCTCAGTATTAATTTTGCTATGCTGTTTAATCCTCAATTTGCTCAAAAAATTCCTCATGAATATTTAGCAACAGCAAAATTTAACTCTGACAAGTTTGATGAAACTGAAATGTTAGAAGTTATGCCTAGCTTATCAATGATTAAAATTGCTGATTATTTAACTAAAGTAACAGCTGTTCTAAATAAAGTATTCATTGCTGTTACTTTAATATCAGCTGTAACTATTGTGATTGGTTTAATTGTTATTTCGAGTGCAATTATGGTTCAAGGTAAGGTTAAAGAGTATCAAAACTTAGTTTTTAAAATCCTAGGCTTTTCAAAAAAAGAAATAATCCTCTCATCACTAATAGAATTTATCATTATATTTAAATCAGTCATACTGATTGCAATATTCTTTGCAGTAATCGGTTCAAAATTTATTATGGAAAATATCTTCGAACTTGTATGGATGTTTGATTTTAAAGTTTTAATTTACTTGGGTTTTTCAATTGGTTTTGTAACCTTGTTATTGATTATGTTAACTAATCTAAAATATCTAAATCCAAAAGTTTACCCTTTGATTAGAAATCAATAATTAAAATTTTGACTTCATGAATTAAACTCCACTTTATACATTGCCTCGTTCCTTCTATTCATCGGAAGAGTAAAAGGACTATCATATGTAGCTCTAATTGGTGGGCTTAAAATTATAATTTTATTTTTATTTAACTCTTTTTCTAAAATTTCTTTATGTTTTATAAAATTTCCATCAGAAGCTCTGCCAGAATATCTAAGTACAGCATAATATCCTCCTTCAATATTTACTATCCTTACATCTTCTCTACTTGGATTAGGTGCATTATCTGAATTAAACTTTGAAGGTAAATAAAACTGCATTGTCATATTGCCATTTTTTTCTACTTGAGTAACAGGAGTGGTCATTGCTATCTTTTCTTGTGTGTCGTTTTTTCCAGAAATGTAATTAAATAATTTTCTAAAATTACTATCTGATCCAGCTCTGGAAGTCTCAACAACTAAACGATCAGAATACTTTCTAATTTCATAAATTTCATTTTTATTAACCACTTCATACTTTACTTCTTCATTAGCCATAACTTTAGAATAGTTTAAAATTAACAAAGCACATAATAGAAATATTAATATTTTTTTTATTACCATATTCTTCAAAATTTAATACCTACTTACAATCAAATCAAATAATCATATAAAAGCTTAGTACTAGTAATAAAAATTAAGGTATACAAAATATTATAAAATAATTTTTCCTCAATTATTTTAAGAAGTTTATATCCAATTAATATACCCAGCAACGCTACTGGAAATAATATTAAAGATTGTTTAAATGTTTCAAAATTTGTCATTGATAAATTAATATATAGAGGAAGTTTAAATAAATTTAAGCATGTAAAAAAAATTATTCTTGTTCCTACATAAATTTCTTTTTTCATTCTTAAAGGAAGCAAATATAAACTTGTAGGAGTACCCCCAGCATGGACACAAAAACTCGTAAATCCTGCAATAGTTGAACAAACTCCTCCTTTTAAAAAATTTTTATCAGATTTAGCTTCTTTATTTTTTTTAAAGAAAAAATAATGACCTGCGAATAGAAATCCCATTAAACCGATAATAAATTTTAATAATTCTTCTGAAAAAAATGTAAAAGTTAATGAGCCTATAAAAATTCCAATTGCAGCAAATGGAACCATTAATTTCAAAGTTTCAAAATCATATTCTTTTCTATATTTATAAGTTGCAATAAAATCAGAAAATATCAATATAGGTAAAATAATTCCTAACGCATTTGTTAGAGGCATTGCAATTGTCATTAAAGGGATTGAAATTAGTGCTATTGATCCACCAAGTCCAGACTTGGCAATACCAAACAAAATAATTGCAGGCACTACAGTAAAAAAAAATAAGATATTTATTTCCATGTGTTTGATTGGACTAAAAATTTAAGAGCAAAAGAATAGCTGCAATAATCAATATTACAGAGCTAATAACAACATAATTAAGTTTAATATTTAATTTTTTTTCAACAAATTCAGTGATTTTTTCCCAAAATAAAACAATAAAAAAAATAACAATAGCTGGAATTATAAATTTTAACATTTTTTATGAATTATTATCACTAACATAAACTGAA
This sequence comes from uncultured Pelagibacteraceae bacterium, assembly GCA_902557585.1. The sequence continues at coordinate 6,233 of CACEBA010000005.1, read as the reverse complement.
ACACCTCTTGTGTTTAAATCTACATCAAATTTTTTATGTAAAGGTGGAAATGCTCTTTGTGAACAATCTAATCTGTCGCAAGTTCTACAAGATACGCCGATTGGTATTTCTGTTGATTTATCGTTGATATTTATATTTTCTGTGTAAACAAAATCTTTTGCATATTTAGCCTCACATCCTAGCCCTATAGATAAAACACTTTTAGCCTGACCAAACCTACCTATTCCTTTTTCTACTGTTCTAGCAATACAAACATATTTTTCTCCATTGGTCATTTTGCTTACTGCAGCTTGAATAACTCCTGGTCTAGTAAATGCAGAATAAACATTCCATCTAGGACATGCTCCACCATATCTTGGTATATCAATACCAGATAAAGAAAATCTTTTTGAAATATTTCCTGCCATATCAACTCTTAAAAAATGAAAAGGTATACCCAGAAGTTTTGGGTCTTGTAAGCATGTAACTCTATGAGCAACCTGCTCAAATGATGTAGCAAATGTATTTTGTAATAATTCTAAATCATATTTTAATTTTTTACACTCTGAGTGAAAAAGTCTATAAGGCATTAAAATTGCTGCGCCGCAATAATTTAACAAAGCAACCTTTGATAACTTTTTTGACTCCTCTGATGGAAAACTAAATTTAGATAAATAATTTTCAATCTCTTTATTTGCTCCCTCTTGTGCAATTTGAGCAGCAGCATGAAGTTTTTTAGTTTCAAGAGAACTATAATCACTTAATAGAAGTTCTTTCTTATTTTTAGAAAATATTTTAGAAAACGGTTTATTTTCATCAGGTATTACATCTTTAACTTTAATAGAATATGCTGAATTCAAATATTCACAAAGTGCAATATATCTCGTTCGATTATTTTTTTGAATTTTATCGAAAACTTTATTTGCAAATTCCTCTAATTTTGGAAAATAATTATTATTTTCTTGAAGAAAATCAGAAATTACTTCTCCTGGAAAAGAATTTTTTCTATTATCAACTATTTTTCCTGAAATTTTTTCAATTTTATTAATTAATTCATGATCTTTTTTTTTTAAAATGTCGCCAAGTCTTACTATCGCTTTACCAATCTTTGGATTTGTACTAACAAGATCTTTTACTTCGGGACCCAGTATGTCTAAATCCTCAAAAAGATTGTCGTCTAAAATTTCCGATATTGTATTTTGTAAATTTATATCCGTCTTTGAAGTTAAATCAGAAAGCTCAATATTCAGTTTTTCGCATACATTCAAAAGTAAATCTCCATCAATTTTTCTTTTTCCACTCTCTATCAAGTTTAAATAACTTGGTGAGATTCCTAATTCCTCAGCCAATTTATTTGCTTGTAATCCTAACTGTCTTCTAAAAGCCTTTATTTTTGGTCCTATTTTTAGATCTAATTGACTCATATTTTCTATTTGTAAATTTTGTAAATTTATATTTACAATTTTTTTTATTGATTTACAAGCTTTTTAACGTTTTTTGTGGAATTTGTAAATCTTGTAAATTATACATACTATATGAATAAAAAATTAAAAAACACAGAAAATGAAGCTCAAATCATAAGAAAAGAAGATTTAGATCATCATAATAGTAGAGGTATCTATATGAGAGATGATCATTGTGATTGGGGTTCGAGTGGAATGAACGATCTTATCGAAACTTCAAACGATAATAACTAGTTCTCCCCCCTCTCTATTCAATTTTTATAAAATAAAATCAAAGGATTTAAGTAATGAGTGCTGAAAATATTTCATACGACCTAAAAAGATTTGCAGGCATTAAAAGAGATTATACGGAAGATGAGGTAGAAAGGCTAAGAGGTTCAATTAAAATAGAATATTCATTATGCAAAATGCAATCTCAAAAACTATGGAAATTATTAAACACAGAACCATATGTTAATACACTAGGTTCTTTATCTGGTAACCAAGCTGTACAACATGCGAAAGCTGGTTTAAAAGCAATTTATCTTAGTGGATGGCAAGTAGCTGCAGATGCAAACACTGCTGGTGAAATGTATCCTGATCAATCACTTTATCCTTATGATAGTGCTCCAAAATTAGTTGAGTCAATGAATAACTCTCTAGTAAGAGCGGATCAAATTCAGCATATGGAATTACAAGATGGAGATATACAGACAAAAGATAGAATTGACTATATGCTTCCAATCATAGCTGATGGTGAAGCTGGCTTTGGTGGACCATTAAATGTTTTTGAATTAACTAAAAAATTTATAAGATCTGGTGCAGCAGGAGTTCATTTCGAAGATCAATTGGCTAGTGAAAAAAAATGTGGTCATATGGGTGGAAAAGTTTTAGTGCCAACTGGAACTATGATTAAAAATTTAAAAGCAGCAAGACTAGCAGCAGACATTGCTAAAGTACCTTTAATTATACTGGCGAGAACAGACGCAAATGCAGCAAAATTAATTACAAATGATTTTGATGAAAATGACAAACCGTTTTTAACAGGTGAAAGATCTCCTGAAGGTTTCTTTTATGTTAAAGATGGTATAGAGCAAGCAATTTCAAGAGGACTTGCGTATGCACCATATGCTGATTTAATTTGGTGTGAAACCGCTACTCCAAATTTAGCAGAAGCAAAAAAATTTGCGGATGCAATTCATGAAAAATATCCTGGAAAGCTCTTAGCTTATAATTGTTCTCCATCATTTAATTGGAAAAAACATTTAAGTGATGATGAGATAGCTTCTTTTCAAAAAGAAATTGCTAACATGGGTTATAAATTTCAGTTTATTACTTTAGCAGGATTTCATACTCAAAATATTGCTATTTTTGAACTTGCAGAGAAATATAAAAAAGAAGGTATGACTGCATATTCTAAAATTCAACAACAAGAATTTGCTAGAGAAAAAGATGGCTACACCAGCGTAAAACATCAACGTGAAGTTGGAACATCTTATTTTGATGCTGTTTCAAATACTATAAGTAGTGGACAAAGTTCAACTACTGCAATGGATGGTTCAACCGAGTCAGAGCAATTCTAAAAAATTAAATACAACCTCTCATTTTTTTATAGCCCTCAAATGGGCTATAAATTCTCTATATTTCTTTGCAAAATTTACTCCATCTGTTAAGCATTTTTAGAAATGACTATTAAAAACTTTGGATTTGGCACGCAAATTAGAAAATCTCCTTATTTTGAATCAACAGTAAAATGGGGTGCAACTGGTTTTTCGGTCTATAATCACATGTATATTCCAAGAGATTTTGGTGATCCTGAACAAAATTTTTGGAACTTAATAGAAAAATCTATACTTTGTGATGTTGCTGTCGAAAGACAAGTGGAAATTACTGGACCAGATGCTTATAAATTCACGCAATTATTAACTCCTAGAGATCTTTCAAATATTGCGATTGGTCAATGCAAATATGTATTGATCACTAATAGTGAAGGTGGAATATTAAATGATCCTGTTTTATTAAGATTAGGTGAAAACCATTTTTGGCTTTCGCTTGCAGATAGTGATGTATTATTGTGGGCTCAGGGTGTTTCTGTAAATTCAGGTTTAAATGTCAATATATCAGAGCCTGATGTTTCACCATTACAGCTACAAGGACCTACATCTAAACAAATAATGGTAAAGCTATTTGGAGAAAAAATTAAAGATCTAAAATATTATTGGTTTAAAGAGTGTGATTTAGATGGAATACCTTTGGTGGTTTCAAGAACAGGTTGGTCAAGCGAATTTGGTTATGAATTATTTTTAAGAGATGGGTCAAAAGGTAATGATTTGTATGAAAAAATAATGATAGCTGGAAAAGATTTTGGTATTAAGCCTGGACACACATCTTCAATAAGAAGAATAGAAGGTGGAATGCTTTCTTATCATGCTGATGCAGATATCAATACAAATCCATTCGAATTAGGTTTCGATCGTTTAGTATCATTAGATAATGATATTGAATTTATCGGTAAAACTGCTTTAAAAAAAATCAGAGCTGAAGGAATTAAAAGAAAACAAGTTGGATTAGAGATTATATGTAAGCCATTGTCAGGCCCAAATACAACGTTTTGGTCTATTAAAAAAGATAATAATATAATTGGCAAAGTAACATCTGCTGTATATTCGCCAAGATTAAAAAAAAATATTGCACTTGCAATGGTAAATATTGAAAACTCAGAAATTGGAAACAACCTAGAAGTTGAGACAAACGATGGTAAATTTAAAGCTATAGTTGTAGAAAAACCGTTTTATGATCCAAAAAAGAAAATTGCAAGTAATTAAGATTTAATCTTATATCCTTTTTTAAGTAATACTGAAACAGCGGTTACACAAATTATTAGAAATACCACCATTGATGTAATGCTGATCCAAATATTAAAATCTGAGACTCCATAAAATGCAAATCTTAAACCATTAATTAAATATACTACTGGATTAAAATAAGTAACTGTCTGCCAGATTTCAGGCAGCATATCTAATGAATATAAACTACCACCTAAAAAAACCATGGGTGTAATTACAAGTGTTGGCACAATCGACATTTGTTCGAAATTAGTACTCATTAAACCAATTAAAAAGCCAAATAAAGCAAAAGTAAAAGCAACAAGCACTAACAAAAAAATCATTAGGAATGGGTACATAACTGAAACCTCTACAAAAAAAGTTGAGGTTATAAAAATTACAACCCCTACTATTAGAGTTTTAGTTGCGCCCGCTCCCACAAATGCTAACACTATTTCAAATGTAGAAATTGGAGCTGCAAGAATTTCATACATCGTACCATTAAATTTTGGAAAAAATATTCCAAATGAAGTGTTACTTATAGATTGTGTCAACAATGTTAACATTAATAAGCCTGGAACAATAAAAGATCCATAGCTGATACCATCAATTTTTTCTACATATCCACCTATTACCGATCCAAAAACAATAAAGTATAAAGAGGTTGAAAGTACTGGTGAAAAAAGTGATTGCATTAATGTTCTTTTGAAACGGTCCATCTCATGAAAATACATTGCCCTAAATGCATAATAATTAAATTTCATTATTCTCCTTAACTAATGTAACAAAAATTTTCTCTAGTGTGGTTTGTTCAGTTTTTAAATCTTGAAGTTTTAAACCTGCTTCTTTCAAATCTTTAAGTAAGTTAGTTATGCCTGTACTTTCTGCATTAACATTATAAGTATAATTTATAGATTGTTTATCAATTCCTATTTCTAAATTATACTTGCTTAAAGTTAAAGGAATTTGGTTTAACTCATTTTGAAGATTTATTGTTAACTTTTTGTGACCCATTTTTTTTAATAGTTCTTTTGTTTCATCAATGACAATTATTTCTCCCTGATTAATTACTGCCACTCTTTCTGCTATTGCCTCTGCTTCTTCAATATAGTGAGTTGTTAGAATAATGGTAACTCCAGTCTTTCTCAAATCTTCAACTACCTTCCACATGTCTCTTCTAAGCTCAACATCAACACCTGCGGTTGGTTCATCTAAAAATAATATTGAAGGCTCATGAGATAATGCTTTAGCTATTAAGACTCTTCGTTTCATACCACCAGATAATTGTCTTAATCTTAAATCTTTTTTATCCCACATGCTTAAATCTTTTAAAATTTTTTCAATATGTTTTGGATTAGGTTTTTTTCCATTTAACCCTCTTGAATATGAAACGTTATTAAAAACAGTTTCAAATAGTTCGAGTGTTAACTCTTGAGGAACCAAACCTATTCTTGAACGAGTCTCTCTATAATCATCAATGATATCAAAATCATCAACAGTAACCTTTCCTGATGAGGGAGTAACAATACCGCAAATAATACTTATCAAAGTAGTCTTGCCAGCACCATTTGGCCCAAGAAGAGCTATGATTTCCCCTTTTTTAATATTGAGGTTCACTTTTTTTAAAGCTTGGAACCCATTATCGTAAACTTTAGATAAATCTTTGATAGTTATCAGATTAGTTGACATGTAATTTGTGGATATATAGAGACATTTTATTCAATTACAATAAGATTAAACTGTGCATTAATAAATTAATGAGAAAAATTATAATAATTACCTTATTATTTTTTAGTCTAAGCTCTGCGTCATTTGGAAAAGGTACAACTTTTACTAATGAAGTATTTAAAGACGCACAAATAAATGGGAAGACAGTTGTTATTAACTCGTGGAATAAAACATGCAGTACATGTGCTAAGCAAGTAATAATATTAGATCAGGCTAAAAAAGACTTTGAGGATGTTGTTTTTCTTAGTTATGAACAAAC
>CACEBA010000004.1 GCA_902557585.1 uncultured Pelagibacteraceae bacterium | reverse complement strand
TTGAAGAAGGTAAAATAATTGAGGGTAAAATTAATAAAATCACTGAAAAATTTGTATTCCTTTTTGTTGAAGGATTAAAATCAGAACCAGTTCTTGATATAAACGAATTAAAAAGTATGGGACTTAGTGAGAAAATAAAAATCGGAGAAACAATACCAGTTTTGTTAGAAAAAATTGAAGATAAACATGGTGAGGTTTTGGTATCTGCCAGCAAAGCTCAAAAAATTAAAGGTTGGGATAAGCTAGTTGAGGCATATGAAAAAAATGAGCCTATAATGGGAAAAATAACATCTAAGTGTAAAGGTGGATGTATTGTAGAACACATAGATACGGGATCACTGATGTTTTTACCTGGTTCCCAAATAAGTGATAAACCACTTAAAGATATTAGTCATTTAATGAATGAGCCGCAAAAATTTGCACTCATAAAATTGGACAAAGTAAGAGGCAACGCGTGTGTTTCAAGAAGAGAAATAATTTCGTCATTTAAAAAAGAAGATAAAGCTAAAATTGTAGAAAAATATAAAGTTGGAGATATTATAAAAAGTGCTGAAGTAAAAGGTTATAGTTCTTTTGGATGTTTTTTTAATGTAAATGGAGAATTAGATGTTTTAGTTCACTTACAAGAGATCTCTTATTCAAGAGTTAATCATCCTGATGAAGTATTTAACATTGGAGAAAAGCACGATTTAAAAGTTATCAGTGTTGACAAAGAAAAACTACAGGTCGGATGTTCTGTTAAACAATTATCACCAGATCCATTTGAGCATATTGAAAACTACGAATTAAACAAGATTTATAAAGTAAAGGTAGTGAAATTAATGGACTTTGGTGCATTTTGTGAACTAGAACCAGGTTTAACTACTTTACTGCACTCCAGCGAACTTAGTTGGACTAAAAAGAATGTTTCAGCTAAGAAAATGTTTAGAGTTGGGGATGAAATTGATTGTGTAATTACAGAAATTGATAAGGATAAGAGACGAGTTGCAATTTCTCACAGATTAACTCAGGAAAATCCTTTTGAAACATTTGAGAAGAAATTTCCTATAGATAGTATCGTTGATGGTGAGGTTGTTAGTAAAAATGAATACTCACTATTTGTGAAAATTGAGGATTTAGATGTAGATGCATTTTTACATTGTAATGATTTAACCTACCTAAATAGAGGTGAGGAAGAGTTAGATAAATACAAAAAAGGGGATAAAATTAAAGTTAAAGTTTTAGAAATTAAGTCCTCAGAACAAAAAATTAGAGTTGGCTTGAGACAAACACAAGCAGACCCATTTGATTTCTTCAAGGACAAATCAAAAAATCAAACTATTACCGTGAAGGTTGTTTCAACAGACAACAAAGGGTTGGTTGTGAGACCTGAAGGTTGTGAGATGGACTTCCAAATCAAAAAATCTGCAATTGCGATAAATGCTGCAGATGCAAGACCATCACGATGGACTGGTGGAGAAAAATTAGATTGTGCAATTGCTGATCTAGATTTAAATAAGAGAAAAGTGGTTTTAAGTATAAAATTATTAGAAGAAATAGAGAAAAAAGAAGCTCTTGAGAAATATGGTTCTGAGGGATCAGGTAAAAACTTACCTTTTTCATCACTTTCTGATGATTTAAAGAAAAAAGAAGAAGATAAATAAAATTGGCTATTGTAAAATCAAAGCTCTTAAAACAATTCTCCAATAACTATCCAAATTTTCTTAAGAAAGACTTAGAAAAATTTACGAATATTATTTTGTACGAAATAAAAAGAGCTCTACGAAGAGGAGATAGAGTTGAGTTAAGAGGATTCGGAATATTCTATACAAATATTCAAAAAGCAAGAATATCTAGAAATCCAAAGACAGGTGAAAAGGTCAACACGCCTGAAAAAAAAACTATTCACTTTAAAATGTCGAAAGACTTGTTTAAAAAATTAAATAATGAATAATAAAAATATATTTGTTGCCTGTGATACATCAAATATAAAAAAAATAAGAAAAATAATTACTAACTTAAAAAATGATAAACTTGAGATTATCCCAAAATTTGGATTACAGTTTTTTTACTCAAAAAATGGAAGGAATTTCCTTGAGAAATTTAAAAAAGATTTTTGGTTAGATTTAAAAATAAATGACATTCCGCAAACTGCTCTTTCAGCAATTGATAGTTTGAGGGATTTAAAAAAATGCAAATATATTACTGTTCATGCAAATGGTGGCCTTAATATGCTTAAAGCTGTAAAAAAACATGCTAAAAAAATTAATAAAAATTTAAAAGTTTTAGGTGTTACAATTTTGACAAGTTTGGATAATGCATCATTGAAAGAGATAGGCCATACTAGAAATGTTCAAAAACTAGTTTTAAGACAGGCTGCTCTTATAAAAAAATCAGGTTGCGATGGGATCGTTTGTTCTCCATGGGAGTCAAAAATGATTAGAAAAAAATTTAAAAATTTACTGATAATAACACCTGGTATTAGATTGCCTGGAGATAAATTAAATGATCAAGCTAGAGTGATGTCTCCTAAAGATGCTTTTAACAATAAAGTTTCAGGGATTGTAATGGGGAGATCTCTTACTAACGGCAATATTAAAAAAAATATAAAAAAATTAATCGATCATTTAAGTAAATGATCAAAGGGTGCAAAATCTGTGGAGTTTCTGATCAAGATACATTGAGCTTTATAGTTAATCATTTATATCCCCCTAAATTTGTTGGTTTTATTTGTAACTACCCTAAAAGCCCAAGATATGTTGAATTTAAAAAATTAGAAAAATTATTAAGTATAAATAAAAATAAAAGTCTATATGTGGCTGTATTGGTTAAACCTGATCAAGAAATATTAGAGAAAATTAAAAATCTGCCTTTTGATTACTACCAATTATATGATTGTGCCCCAGAACAAATAAGCTCTATTAAGAAGACATATAATAAAAAAATTATCACCGCATTTACTATTAAAGACAAATCTGATCTAGAAGGGTATAAAAACTTTCATGATGTATCTGATATTTATTTATTTGATAGTAAGGGTTATGAAAAAAGTGAAACATTTGATCATAATCTAATTACAGAGATCAAATTTAATAAAAAACTGATGCTAGCTGGTAACATTAAATACAATGATGATTTAGAATATTACAGAAAAATAGCAGATTTTATAGATTTGTCTGGAGGCTTAGAAACTTCTGGATTAAAAGATCAATCAAAAATAGAAATTTTTTTAAACAATGTAAAAGAAATTAAAAATGAAAATTAAAAAAGGCGTTCCATTAATTGATCAACATGATCAGTTTGGTTTTTGGGGAGGAAAGTTTGGAGGAAGCTTTATTCCTGAAACTCTAAAAAAACCTGTTGAGGATTTGACGGAAGAATTTAAAAAATTAAGAAAAGATAAAAAATTTATAAAAAAGAGGGACTATTATTTTAAAAATTATATTGGCTGCCCAACTTCTTTTTTAAAATTAGAAAATTTGTCTAATCATTTAGGTGGAGCTCAAATATGGGCAAAAGTTGTCTCAGAAGCTAATGGCGGTGCTCATAAAATATACAATGCAACAGTCCATGCTCTTCTTTGTAAAGCTATGGGTAAAAAATATATCGTTGGTGATACTGGGGCAGGTTATGCTGGAAAAATGTTAAGTATGGCAGCAAAGAAGTTTGGCTTGAAATGTAAAATATTTATGGGTGCTAAAGATATTAAAAGACAAAAACCTAATTGTGATGCAATGAAAAAAAATGGGGCTGAGATTGTTCCTGTGTATTCAGGGAGTCAAACTTTGGTAGATGCTGTTAGTGAATGTATGAGGTACTGGGTATCAAATTGTGACAGTACACATATGTGTGTTGGTAGTACAGTCGGTCCTAATATATTTGTTAAAATATGTGGTTGGAGCACCGCACAAATATCTAGAGAATTAAAAGCACAACTAAAATCTGAATTTAAAAAGATCCCAAAAAAAATTAAACTAATTAATTGTGTTGGGGGTGGAAGTTCAGCTTACGGCTTTTGGAGTGAATTTATAGATTATGATAAAAACCAAATTGAGTTGATTGGTGTTGAAGCAGGAGGGCCAAAAAAATCGAAACTTCATGCTGCTCCTTTAAGTAAAAATGCTAAAATTGGAATCTTACATGGTGCTGCATCATATGTTTGCCAAGATAATGAAGGTCAAATTAATGAAACAGAATCCATAAGTGCTGGATTAGATTATCCAGGTGTAAGTCCCATTCATTGTTTCTTAAAAGATGCTAAACGTGCAAGATATACTTATGCAACCGATGAGGAGGCCTTGAATGCACATTTAATGGTTACAAAGTTTGAAAACCTTAATCCAAGTTTAGAGCCTAGTCATGCATTTGCTGAAGCAATTAAAATTGCTCCAAAACTTAATAAAGATACAATTATAATTGTAAATTCATGTGGGGATGCCCAAAAAGATAGGGATATTTTAAAACAAAGATTAGGAAAAATTTGATGGCCACATTAATTAATGAAGCTTTTAAAAAAGCAAAAAACGCGAATAGACCAGCGTTATTAACTTATACAGTTGCGGGTGATAATACTAAAAAAAAATCTTTAGAAATCCTTAAGTCAATATCAGCTTATGCTGATATATGTGAGTTAGGTTTCCCACATAACACTCCTATTGCGGATGGAGGTCAAATACAAACTAGTGCTTATAGAGCCATTAAAAATGGAATTAAAATAAATGATGTTTTTGCAATTGCTAAAGAATTTAAGTTATCAAAAAAAAAAATCCCTATTATTTTAATGGGTTATTATAATATGATCTATCAATATGGCGAAAATAGATTTCTTAAAAAATGTAAAAATTCAAAAATAGATGGTCTAATTGTTGTTGACCTTCCATACCCAGAAAATAGAAGTTTTTCTAAAAAATGTAAAAGACAAGCAATTAATTTTATACAATTAGTGTCACCAACAACATCAAGTATTAGATTAAAAAGAATTATAAAAGATTCGCATGATATGATTTACTACATAAGTATGTTGTCAACTACAGGAGGAAAGTTAAAAGTTTCGTCTAAAAAAATCTTAGAAAATTATTTTAAAATTAAAAATAAAAATAAATCAAAAAATGTTGTAATTGGATTTGGAATCACTGAAAAAACAATCAAATCACTTAAAAAAGCCGATGGTTTGGTTGTAGGAAGTGCAATTTGTAAGGAAATATCTAAGTCGATTAAAAACAGACAAAATGCTGTCACAAATGTTACTAATGTAGTTAAAAGATTAAAAAATAAAATTAAATGAACTGGATTACAAAAATAATAAAAGCTGGTGAGAAAATCAAAACAGCTATTAAAGAGAGAGCTTCGAAGGAAGATATTGCAAATAGTGATTGGACTTCATGTTGTATAGGCCCAATACTTAAAAAAGATTTAGAAAATAATTTATGGGTTTGCCCTGAATGCAACAAACATCATAGAATAAAACCGAAACAAAGATTTGATATTTTGTTTGGTAAAAATAATTATGAAATATTTAAAACACCTATTCCAAAAGATGATCCGTTAAATTGGACTGACTCTAAATCATACAAAGACAGATTAAAAAGTGCACGAAAAAAAACTGGCCTAGAGTGTGGAATGATGGTTGCTTCTGGCAAAATTGATAATATTAAAATTACTGCAGTTGCATCTGATTTTGATTTTTTAGGTGCCTCAATGGCTGCTGCAGAAGGTGAAGCTTTTTTATATGGAATTCAACATGCAATAGAAAATAAAACACCTTTTTTATGCATTAGTGCTGGTGGTGGAATGAGAATGATGGAAAGTTTAATTTCGTTATCTCAGATGACTAGAACTACTCTTGCAATCAACGAATTAAAAAAAAATGGTTTGCCCTATTTGGTATGTATTACAGATCCTACTGCAGGAGGAATAACAGCCTCATATGCAATGCTTGGTGATATCAATATTGCAGAACCTGGTGCATTGATTGCATTCGCTGGTGCTAGAGTTATTCAAGGAACAGTTAAAGAGGAGCTACCAGAAGGGTTTCAAAAGAGTGAGTATGTTGAAAAAACTGGATTTGTTGACCTAATAGTTGAGCGAAAAGAACTAGCATCTAAAATTGGAACTCTATTATCAATATTGTTAAAGCGAAATTCTGTTATAAGCTCTGAACAAAATGAAACTGCAGAAGATAGTCAATCGCTTACAAAAGTTGCATCCTAAAGAGATTGATCTAAGTTTAAATAGAATAAAAAAACTCTGTAAAACCCTTGGAAACCCTCAGGACAAATTAAAAGCTATTTCGATTGTTGGAACTAACGGCAAATATTCAACTATTCAGGCTTTATTTGCAATTTTAAAAGAGACAAATATTAAGTGTAACATTTACACCAGTCCACATATAAAAAGAATAAATGAAAGATTTGTATTTAATAATGAGGAATTAAATGATGACGATCTTGGAATTCTTTTTGAGGAAATTGAAGAAGCAAATAACAATGAACCAATAACTTTTTTTGAAATATTAACTGCTGCCTACTTTTATAATGCCTCAAAATACCCTGAAAATATCAACTTAATTGAAGCAGGCTTGTTTCACCGTTTTGATGCAACAAATATACTAAAAAATAATTTAGCAAGTATTGTGACCTCTATTGGTTTGGATCATCTAGATTGGCTGCCTGAAAATGAACAAACAACTAAAAAAATAATATTTGAAAAAACCTCTACTTTATTAAATTCTAATATTATCATTGCAAAGCAAAGTTCATCTAAAATTGTCAATGAGATAAAAAATTCAATTACAAAAAATTCCTCAAAAAAATATTTTTTTAATGAAAATTATAATTATTCATTGAATGAAAATGGATTTATTTTTTATGAAGATAAAAATGGTGGTATTAAACTCCCAACTCCAAGCGTAAAAGGTCAATTTCAGCTAGAAAATATTTCAACAGCAATAGCAACCTTAAGATCAATCAACCATTTAAACGTTAGTGAAAAACATATTAAAGATGGAATTACTAAAATTAAAAGTGTCGCACGACTTCAAGAAATAGGTTCCGGTAATCTTAAAGAATTGGTAAAAAATAATAAATTACTTGTTGATGGGTCTCATAACCCTTTAGGAGCAAAAGTTTTAAATGAATATTTGGAAAGTTTGAATTGTAATAAACATATAATTCTAGGAATGATGAACAACAAAGATCACAATGAATATATAAGTTACTTCAAAAATATTTCCTCCTTGACAACTATAGATATCCCCAATCAACCAAACTCGATCAAAGGAAAAATATTGAAAAACAAACTTAATAGCTTTGATAACGTTAAATATAAAGAAAGTATTATTGATGCTATCAAGTCAGTTCCAATCAAGGAAAACGATATAATTTTGATAACCGGATCTTTGTATCTTGCTGGAGAGGTGTTAAGTCTAAACTAAATATTTTCGTCTAGGAATTCTTTCATATGACTTTCTGGAACTCCTCCAACCTTTCGACTAATCTCTTGTCCTTTTTTATATATAATTACTGTTGGAACTCCACGGATACCAGCTGCTGAACCTGTATTAATTCCAGCATCCTCAATGTCTGTAATATAGAAATTTGCTTTCTCCTTGTATTCGTCTGACAATTTATCCATCACTGGCTTAAGAGCTTTACATGGACCACACCAAGAAGCGGAAAATTGAATTACAGATACGTCTTCATTTTTGATTTTACTATCAAAATCTTCGTCTTTAAAATCTATTAGCATAAAGTCTTTCTATAAATTGGAGCCTTAAAGTCAACTAGGCAATTTCATATTTTTTTTCAATAGACATTATAAATTCGTTAATTTCGTCTAATTTTTTCAACTCTTCCTGATCATCTCGATTAGTTGCTTGGTCTCTCAATGTATCAATTTCAGTATAGGCCATGCCAATTGTTTGCCACTTTTCCTTATTTTTGCTCAATATTCTCCTAGCAATTTCACTCTTAATATTTTTGTATAAATCGGGAGGTAAAATATGAGGTGCTTCCTGGTAAATAATTTTTTGGCCAAACCAACTACATCTTTTGTCTTGAAACTTATCTAATAATCTTAGTTTATCTTCCCAAGATGAACTATGCCATGTTTTAAATAATGCAGTATCTTTATTAGGAATAAATTTTTCATACAAAGTTTCTTCTGGAAGCAAATCTTCTTGAGTTTGAGTTTGAGCTTTCTCCTCAGCAGTTTCCCTATTAATAATTTGAATATTCTTACAAAAATTTTCACTACTTCTGACTAATTTTGCTCTTTTGAGAATTGTTTCTAAATCTAGTTCTGAATATGCTTTTTCCTTTAATGCAAATTTTTTATCTAATACTATCGGAGCCTTATTAGTTTTTAATACTCTTAAAGCTTTTGGACTAATTTTTTTTAAATTTGCTTTAAGCTCATTAACTGACAAATTTAAAAAAGGTTCTGGATCTCTTCTCAAATCCCAAACATATCCCCAAGACGCATAGGTAGGATGAAAACAATGCTCTGGATGAAGTGTACAAACTAGATACATCATGTTTCGTCCTTTTACATTTTCAAAAATAGAATAAATTCCCTCACTTTTTAAAAGTGACTCAACACTACCTTTTGTTGAAGTACTTAAAAATTTTTCCCAATTATCTTTATGTTGATCTTTAATAATTCTAAGTATCTTTAAGCTTGTAAAAGCATCGTGATAAGCAGTGTGTTGTTGAGTAGTATCAAATCCTTGTTGTCGTGCAAGTGCTTCTAAAGCCAAACTTTCATTTCCTGCAGGTGTTAATTCAGTTTTTAAAGTTTTAGAGTTTATAGTTTGAGCAGCTCTTGCAACATGTAGACCATCAGATTCTTGATTAGGTGAAGAGTGAGTTAAATAAGGATATCTGTTTCCTTTAAAAAAATTAAAATGAAACATTCGACGATCAAAGTTAAGATTACTCCAACCAATAAACAAAGATGGAGCTGCTTTTGAAAAAAAATTTTCGACAGCGCCTAGAAAATCATAATGTGAATAGTTGCCTTTGGTAAGTAAATCAATACTTGTGGAGTTTACTAGAAGTGCCTTTGCACTAGGTACTTCCCCTTCTGGCATTCTGCCTCTAATATTTAATTTTCCTATTTCTTTGAGATTTTTATCCACAACTACAGCACCAACCTCAATGATGCTTCCCCAGATAGTACTATTGGTTGTTTCGGTATCGTAGATTACTATTTTATCCATATTAATATTTAAGCTAAATTTGTAAGCTCATTAAATTTTTTTAATCTTCCCAAAAACAAGTTCTGATAAACAACTAAATCATGACTTTGAATTTTAAATTCTTGGAACAATTTATCTACTGTGCAAACTAAAATTACACAAGAAGTGATATTAGAGTTATACACAATATTATGAGCCAATGAATATGCACTCGTTTGTAGAAGCCAAGAGTCAATATATTCAGACTTTTTTGGCTTATTGCTTTGTTTAAAATCTATTATCGTTTCTCGTCCCTCATAAACTCCGACACAATCTGCTGTGCCAGCATATTTTTCAGGATAGTAAAGTGTGCATTCAACTCCCCAAATTTCCTCCAATCTATTTTTTAAACCTTTTTCAATTATTTCTTTTGCCATTAATTTATATTGTTCGTTATCATCAAAAAAACTTAAATTTTCTCTTCCAAGAAGGTAGGACTCTAAATAATTATGCATCTGAGAACCCCTGCTACTTGCTGCTTTTGTAATTGCCTCAGCCTCTTTATAACCTGTCCTCTCTCGCCAATTAGCTAGCGCGGCTTTATCTTCTTCTGATTTTGTGGCATCTAGAATGGATGTAACACTTGGCAGTTTCGCTTCACCTAATAAGTATCTTCTGATACCATCTACTGTAGCTCTTGAGGATTTTGGATAATCATATTTCTTGTTCCACTGCATGTGATTTCTTATATTCGTTATTGGAGAAAAATAGAAATTAATTTTTGGCCTGTTTTGAATGATCAACAAATTTTTCTACATTTTCAGTTTGAACAGCTTTTTCAAGTTGTTCAGGGTCTTTAATACTTTCAAGAGTTCTTGTGATTGATCTAGCATCTGTTCCAAACTTATCAACAACAGACATAGCCTCCTCTAATTTTTTTCTTAGTGAAATTATATTATCAAAATGTTTTCCAAATCTTGAACTGATTGTTTTTAAATGGTTATATATTTCTGTTGCTCCTTTTTGAACTTTCAATGATTGAAAACCCATATGAAGAGATTGTAAATAAGCAGATAAAGTATTAGGTCCACAAATTACAACTTTATATTTTTTCATTAATTCTTGAGTTAATAATTCTTTAGTACTTGGATCTTGGAATTCAGTTAATTCTTTATATAAACTTTCAGTCGGTGCATAAACAATTGCAAAATCTGTAGTTTTTGGTGGAACAATATATTTTTCATTAACACTCTTAGCTTTAGCTTTAAAAGCAGTTGCTAATTTAGCTCTTGCATCTGCAATAGCTCTTTTATCATCCACATCATAACCATCGGTAATTGCTTTAAATTTTTCAACAGGAAAATGACTATCAACTGGAACCAAAACATCTCCTTGAAGTTTAATGGCAAATTCAACATTTTCACTGGTATCCTCTTTCATCTTAACATTAATCATAAATTGAGAAGCAGGTAATAAATCCTTAATTAAAGCATCTAATGAAAACTCAGCAAGTGTTCCATATTTTTTAACTCCAGCTAAAATTTTAGTGATCCCCTCTTGGCTTTGATTTAATAATTGCACTTGTTGGTTAAAGTTTCCAACTTTCTCATCTACTTTAGTTAAGGCCTCAGTCATATCTTTGGTAACCCCTGTTGATAGGTTGTTAAATGAGGTCGACATTGTTCCAAGGGAAGTATTTATAGTATTATTTAAAGTATCTTTTAAAATAACTATTTCATTCTTTAAATTTACTATTTCTTCGGCTTCTTTATGTTCATTATCGTCTTTAGGTTTTGATCTTAAATTTAAGTAAAGAATTGTTAAAACCCCACATAGTAAAAAAACAAGTAATGTTATTAAAATAATATCCATGATTCTTAATCCTTATTTTATAATAAAAAATCGATTAATGTATTTAAATATTTAAAATTAATTTTATGGAATTATTCTTAATATTGAAAATAGTATTTATTGTAGGTGTTATTATTGCTCTATACGCTGTAGCTAGAAATTTGGATATTATTAAGATTATTTTAATCTATTGGAAAGATTTAATACTTCGTAGAAAGTAGTTTAGCTAATTTTTGTACTCCTTGATTTTGAGAAGAAGATTTTCCAATAAACATACAAAGTTCAGATTTTAAAATATAACCATCATTTATTATTCGTAGATTATTTGCAGCTAAAGTTGAACCAGTGCTTGTAATGTCAGTTATCAACTCGCAACCTCCAGTAAAGGGCTCTATTTCAGTTGATCCAATTGATTTTACGATTGAAAATTGAGTTACACCTTTATTATAAAAAAATTCACGTGTAAGATTTGGATATTTGGTAGAAACTCTTATTCTTCTATTTTTCTTTTCCTTAAATTCAAATGCTACTTCCTCTAAATCAGACATTGAATAAATATCAATAAAATCGTCAGGTATGGCTACGACTAGAGAAGCACGACCATATGGATATTTTTTAAATATTTTAATATTTTTTTGAATATTAATTTCACTTTCTTTTAGCAAATCTAGACCAGAGAAACCAATATCTAGTGATTTATCAGATAATCTCTCAATTATTTGACGAGCATGTAAATAAATTACTTGAATATTTGGTCTTCCTTTTATTGAGCCAAACAAATCTCTATCTCCTCTTTCTGAGATAAGTTTTAAATTATTTTTTTTAAAAATATTTAAAACATCTTTTCTAAGTCTTCCTTTGCTTGGAATTCCAATATTAATATTATAGTTCATAATTAAATTTCAATAATTTTGGTTTATACAGCTCATTCATCTGAGATATTAAATTTGTATTTAATAAATTTTTATAATTATTTTCTAGGCCTAGATTAAAAAATTTAATTCTTTCTGATTTATCTTTTTTAAATGCTGCTTCATCAAAGCCTTTTTTCTCCTCCATTTTTTTCAATTTTTCGAATTCACATGATTTTATAGTTTCTTTCGCTTTAAATCGATCAAAGTTTTTTTTACTTTTTGATATATCTTTAATAAAGCTAATTACTTTTTTAAGTGTTTGAAAAGTTTCAGATTGTAAATCTTCGTATCGAATAACTAAGATTGGAAAGTTTCGATAATTTAACCAACTGTCGATATGAAAATCCCATGAAAAGAGAGCCGTAAAACCTAAATATCTATTACCCTTTTTTTCAATAATTGCTCTTTTCCTGTCTTTCATAAATTCATAGGCCTCATCTATTGTAATTTCATAGTGATTTGCTAGCGAGGTGACTACATTTCTTGGGTCTCTAACAATATAAATTCCACCTAATGTATTTTTTGGATCAGTAAACCTATTGCCGTTTATTTTACACATTGCATTATGAGTTTTGAACAATAGTAATTTTTTTTCTTTATTTATTTCAACTTGTTTATCTAACCATTTTTCAGCAGTATCCTCTGGTTTTAAATATAAATCTTTATCATCTTTAAAATAATTAACACTTGGGAATTGATCAATTTTTTTAAGTAATTCAAAATTAAATTCTCCGTTTGTCGAAAAATAATAACTTGATAATAAAGATCTTAACCAAGTATTTCCGCTTTTTGGATATGAAGCTAACCAGATTATCATTTGAAATTAAAGTTAACTGCCGCGCCAACCGCTGCGATTTGCTTTTTCGATCCTAAATCAGATAATAAATTATCATAACGTCCACCATTTATAATATTTATATCCTTTGATTTAAATGTGAGATCAATCTTAAAAACCATCCCCGTGTAGTACTCTTGTTGTCTTCCAAATGATGATGCAAAAGCAACATTGAGTTTGGAAATTCTATTATTTGAGATCGGAAAATATTTTTGATCCACAGCTAAATTAATTCTGTTTTTTTTAAAAAATTTATTTAATACCTCTGCTGCATTGTTAATAGGACACTTAATCTTTAAAAAAGATTTTATTATTCTAGATACTTTTTTACCTCTGTGTGCTTGTCTAGGGTCTTTAATCTTTGTGTCAAATCTTTTTAAAATTTCACTAACAGATCTTCCAGCAATCATTGTCTCAGGATTTTTTTTGAGCAAATTCAGATATCTTTTTTTATCGATCTCTTCGATTGTTGGATCAATATCTGCATTTGTCTCCAACCGTTTAAGCAGGTCTTTAAAATACTCTTCTCTCCAAAAATGTCTTGAAAGTCTTAACTTCCATCTTTTGGGAATATCTAGTTTTGATATAAGTAAATTAAATATTTCTATATTTCCAATTGTTAATTTTCCAGACGAGTATTTAATATTTTGAATTATCTTTAGTGATGCGTTTATGATTTCAATATCGTCTTTTTTTTCGTTTTTAGACCCTAAAATTTCAAAACCAATTTGGTTTCTAATAATTTTATCTTTTTTGCTTTGAACTTTCCTATACGCTTGTCCACTATAGAAAATTTTTTCTTTGCCTTTTAGATTATTCTCTAAATATCTCAAGCACGAAGCAATTGTTAAGTCTGGCCTTAGGCACAATTCCTTTCCATTAATATCTGTAAAAGAAAACATAAATTTCCTAAAGTTTTCTCCAGATCTTTGAACAATATGATTTGCCTCTATTACAGATGGTAGTTCAATATACTTAAAACCCTTAGATTTTACTGACCTAAGAATTTTTTCAGATAAGTTTTTTGACTTCATTGATTAAATCTTTTTTTGGGATTGTTTTGTTATTTTCGCCCTTGATACCTTTTAGATTTTTTATTGTAACAGTCTTATCTTTAAATTCATTTTCACCACAAATAATTGCAACTGATAAATCACGTTTATTTGCAAAAGTTAGTTGTTTACCTAGGTTTTTTTTACTATCTAAAAAAATTTCAGCATTAATCTTGTTATCTCTAAGTTGATCAACTAATTCATAATAATTTTTTAAATATTTTTTTTCCATTACACATACTAAAACTGGTTTTTGATCCTCTATCTTAATTTGATCTAATTGCATTAAAGCAAATAATAATCTATCAACACCAAAACTTATTCCAGTACCTGGAATATCAACCCCTCTAAATCTTGATATGAGTTTTGCGTAGGCTCCACCAGAACATATGCTTCCGATGTCCACTTCTTTACCCTTGTTGTTTGTAACTTTAATATTCAAGTTTGTTTCCACAATAAAGTCTGAATAATAAGCTAGCCCTCTTACAATTGTAAAGTTTGTTTTAACTTGATTTAAATTTGATCCATATCCAAGAACCTCAAACACATTTTCTAATTCACTTATTCCTTCTTGAGATAATGGATTTTTTAAAGTTTGCTTTAATTCAGTTAAATCTTTTATTTTTAGAAAATTTAGTATTTGTTTTGCTTGATCATTGGATAGGTCAGCTCCTTTTGTAATTGCGCCACTTTGATCTTTTCTTTCTTTTTTTAATAAATCTTCAACTCCCTTGAGCCCAAATCCTGGCTTATCCAATTTGTCAATTGCTCTAATAACTTTGACCTGTTTTTCGTCAGAAATTTTTAATTCATTAATTAAACCTTGAACAATTTTTCTATTACTTACATTGATTATAAACTGATCTCTATTTAAACCACAATCTAATAATGTGCTTGATATTAAATTGCAAAGTTCTGTATTTGCCTGTGCTGGATCAACATTTCCAACAATGTCAAAATCAGCTTGCATAAATTCTCTGTATCTTCCATTTCCAGCTTTTTCATTTCTAAAAACATTTTGGATTTGATATCGCTTAAAAATTGATGGCAGTTCTTGATTGTTTTGAGCAACAAATCTTGCAAGTGGGCTTGATAAATCATATCGAAGCGTAATGCTTTTTTCACCATCTTGAAATGAGAATACATCAGACATAGGATTGGCCTCATCTTCAGCTAAAAAAGATCCTATATTTTCACTAATTTCGAAGGAAGGTGTTTCTAAAGCCTCAGCTCCAAATTTAATAAAATTATTCTCAATAGCTTTTAATAACTTCTTTTTAAGAAGAAGTTTATTATTCCAACGATCTTCAAAACCTGAAGGTAATCCAGGTACTAATTTATTTTCTTTGTTCATTTTTTGGTACCCGGGCTGAGAATCGAACTCAAACTTAAAGTTCCACAAACTTTCGTGCTAACCGTTACACCACCCAGGCATCCCTTGTTTTTATATTATTTTTCTGTGGATTTAAAATTATATTATAAATAAATAGCCTATAGGCTATGGAAACTATTTCTATGAGTGCTTCTTGAAGTCTCTCTAAATGTAATATTTATAATCATGACCAGTCTTTTAGACAAAAACTACTATAAGGCAAGAGCTAATTTAGTAAGGACGTGTATCTAGGCTAAATAGATAAAACGTCCTTAAAATATTAAAAAGAAATTAGTCTACTTTCTTTAAATTAACTGCAGAAGGACCTTTGGGACCGTCTTCTAATGTAAATTCAAGTTTATCACCCTCATTGAGGTATCTCATTCCAGCATCTTTTACTGCAGAGGCGTGAACAAAAGCATCTTTTTCTTTATCATCTCTTTCAATGAAGCCATATCCTTTTTTTCCATTATACCATTTAATTTTACCAGTTAATGTAGTCATCTTGTTTCTTAGTCCTTTTGTTATTTATTATAAGAAATAGGTTAATTTTTTTTCGGATTATTTCAAGATGAAAAGTAGTTGGTGGTGCCTCGGGAAGGATTCGCACCTCCGACACAAGCCTTTTCAGGGCTCTGCTCTACTCCTGAGCTACCGAGGCAAGATTTTAACCTCTAAAGATTATTCTGCCTTTTGTAAGATCATAAGGTGTCATTTCTACAGTCACATTATCACCTTGAAGAACTCTAATTCTATTTTTTCTCAACTTACCCGCTGTATGCGCTGTAACCGTATGTCCATTTTCAAGCTTAACTCTAAACATAGCATTTGGAAGTAGATCAATTACTTTACCTTTAAATTCCAGCAAGTCTTGTTTTGACAAATTATTTTCTCCTAATTCTTTTTATTACTGATTGAGCGTGTCCAACTAACCCTTCGTAATTTGCAAGTGTTATAACTGATGGTCCAAGACTTTCAATACCCTTTTTTGATAGGTTTATGTAAGAAATTCTTTTGTAAAATTCATTAACACTAATTCCACTTGAATATTTTGCTGATCCATTTGTTGGCAAAACGTGATTAGAACCAACGTTATAATCTGTCATAGCCATCACAGCATATTTTCCTAAACATATAGATCCAGCATTTCTAATTTTAGAAACATAAGATTTATAATTTTTAACATTTAATTCTAAGTGCTCTGGTGCGATTTTATTTACAATTTCTATTATTTTTGTGTCAGAATTTACATACATTAAAATTCCATTGTTATTCAAGCTCTTTCTTGCAACAGATACTCTTGGAATTTTTTTTAATTGTTTAATTAATTCAATGTTTACTTTTTGTAATAATTTTTTATCTTTTGAAATCAAAATACATTGAGCAAGATTATCGTGCTCTGCTTGACCTATTAGATCACTTGCTACCCATTCAGGATTTGAAAATTTATCACAAACAATAGTTACCTCCGAAGGACCTGCTGTCATACCCTCGACACCAACATCTCCAAAAACTTCTTTTTTTGCTGCAGCCACATAGGCATTTCCTGGACCTATAATTTTATCGACTTTTTTGATTTTTCTAGTTCCATAAGCAACTGCTGCGACTGCGGAAGGACCACCGATAGAATAAATTTCTTTTATTTTACATTTTCTGGCTGCGTATAAAACTGCTGGATTTTGCTTTCCTTTGAAACCTGGGTTAATCATTATTAATCTTTTAACACCAGCTACAATTGCTGGAATAGCATTCATTAAAACACTAGATGGATAAGATGCAGAAGAACCAGGGACATATATAGCAACGGAGTCTAAGGGTAAATATTTATATTCAAGTTTGTTTTTAAACTTATCTATATAAGAAATATTTTTAAACTTTTGAAGAGAATGAAATTTGTAAATTCTATTATATGCAATATCAATTGCTTTTTTTACTTTTTGATTTAAGGATTTTATCGAAGCACTAATTTGTTTAGGGCTTGGAACAATTGTTTTGTTTTGATTAAATTTTTTTTCATATTTCAATAATGCTTTATCGCCATTTTTTTTTACATCTTTAACAATATTAGTCACAGAGATAGAGCTAGATTGAACTTTCTTTTTTCGTTGCAAAAGTAATTTATTTAGTGAACTATTAAAATTATTATTAGTACTATTAAGTATTTTCATTAATCTTTAATTTCGTTTTGATCTTCTAGTCTTACTTCAATTGTCTCTGTAGTTAAAGCAATGTAAGCATTGTTATTAAAAATCAAGTTTATTTCATAATCAGTATTATTTTTCAAATAATCTATTCCAATTAATTCTAAAACTAATTCTTGGTTTTTCTGATCTATATTTTTAGATTTTACTTTATCAACAAAATCAAACCTACAAACACTATTGATTTTCTTATCTTCTTGATTGGTTTCTACCTTTGTTCTTTGAATTGATAATAAAAAAACTTTATTCGATGCTAAATATTTTATATCAACAATCTTAACCTTTGCACCAGCGCTACACGCGGAGATCATTTGGAGACCTTCTTGATCATTTGCAATAATTTTTGCTAGATATTTTTTTACCATTAATTTACTCGACGTATTTTCGCACCAATCTTTTTCAGCTTTTTTTCTATATTTTCATAACCTCTATCTAAATGATAAATTCTATTGATAACAGACTTTCCTTTAGCCGTTAGTGCTGCTAGTACCAATGAAACCGATGCTCGTAAATCTGTAGCCATCAACTCAGCTGGTACAAAATTTATATTACCTTTGACTACTGCTCTATTTCCATTCGTTATAATTTGAGCACCCATGCGGTTTAATTCGGCAACATGCATAAATCTATTTTCAAAAATATCTTCTCTAATTATTGATTTTTTATTTGCTTTGCATAATAAAACCATAATTTGTGCCTGCAGATCGGTTGGAAAACCAGGATAAGGAGAGGTTTTAATTTTTAAACTTTTTATCTTTTTATTACCTATAATGTTTATCTTATTGCTAGTAACTTTTATTTTTGCACCAACTTTCTTTAAAATATCAATTTCGGTTTTAATTATTTTAGGTATTACGTTTTTTATTTGTAAATTTCCCTCCGTTAAAGCTGCTGCAATTAAGTAAGTTCCAGCTTCAATCCTATCAAACATTACTGAATAACTGATTTCTTTAATTTCTTTTACACCAGAAATTTTTAATGAACGTTTACCTGTCCATTTAATTTTACACCCCATTTTTAACAAAAAATTAACCAAATCTTTTATTTCTGGTTCAATAGCACAATTTTTTAAAATGGTATTCCCTTTTGCAAAACAAGCAGCGATAATTAAATTTTCTGTAGCACCAACAGATATTTTTGGAAATCGAACGGTGTTGCCTATAAGTCCTTTAGATGCATTAGCAAGAACGTATCCATCTAAAATTTTAAATTTAACTCCAAGTTTTGACAATGCTTTAATATGTATATCAACAGGTCTGGTGCCAATTGCGCACCCACCAGGTAATGAAACTTTTGCATTTCCAAATTTAGCAAGCAAAGGGCCTAGTACTAATATTCCAGCTCTCATAGTTTTTACCAAATTATAAGATGCAAAAACTTTTTTTTGTTTTGTGTTATCTATAAGAAGACTTTGTCCTTTTAATTTTATTATTGACCCTAATGATTGAAGTAAGTTTATCATAGTGTCTATATCTTTTACTTTTGGTAAATTTTTTAGAGTTATCTGTTTTTTTGAAAGCAAAGTTGCTGCCAAAATTGGTAGTGATGCGTTTTTTGATCCTGAAATTTTTATTTGTCCCTTGAGCCTATTTGCTCCATAGACTTCTAGTTTTTGCATATTTAAACTTTAGGTAATGTTACTCCAGTTTGTCCCATATATTTTCCATCACGATCTGCATAAGTCACTTCGGGTTTCTCATTTCCTTTTAAAAAAATAAATTGTGCGACCCCTTCATTTGCATAAATTTTTGCTGGCAAGGGCGTTGTATTTGAGAATTCGA
Organism: uncultured Pelagibacteraceae bacterium; assembly: GCA_902557585.1. Next base: position 22,367 of record CACEBA010000004.1, on the reverse strand, counting down.
GTGTAACATACCCTTCCCAGCCAGGCTCTAAAGGGGTTACGTTTACAATAATTCCACATCTTGCATATGTTGATTTTCCTAGGCAAATAACCAAGACATCATTTGGAATTTTAAACTTTTCTACAGTTCTAGCTAAAACGAATGAATTTGGTGGAATAATACACTCAGAAACATTTTTGGTTACAAAATTTGATGGTTTAAAATTTTTTGGATCAACAATTTCTGAATTAACATTTGTAAAAATTTTAAACTCATTGGATACTCTTGCATCATATCCAAAAGAAGAAAGGCCATAAGAAATGCTTTTCCCTCTTACTTGCTTCTCCTCAAATGGTGAGATCATATTTTGTTCTTTAGACATTTTTCTAATCCATTTATCTGAGAGAACTGACATTACTTCTTTTTTTTCTTAGTTTTTTTTTGAAAAATCTTTCTTTTTTTTAAATTTTTTTTAAGAGCTAAACTTAAACGCTCATTTTTGTCTTTAAAATTCATTCTTTGTTTGGATTTGTCAGGAAGTCTAAGGATATTGGTTTTTTGGGATCCAGAGGTTTTATTTTAGTTTCCTCTTGTTTCGGGCCTTCTTTTGCTAAACGTTTGGCTTTTTTTTCAGCAAGCTTTTTTTCTCTTTTAGCTTGCTTTTCCATAAGCTTGTTGCCTTTAGTTGACTTATAATCGTAGTGAATTCCCATAACATTTCCTTGAGTAGATATAAATCATATTGGGCAAAAAATTAAGGCAATAATTTGAAAAAATGCACTATTATCCACAAAAAATAAATTGTTTTTTTGCTCCTGTAGTTAAATGGCATAACAAGTCATTGGTAATGACTAGTTCCCTGGTCAGTACAGGGTGGGAGCACCACTAGTTTTTATAAAATATCTTTCTTAAAAAAATGGTTATTAAGATTAAGCTAAAAAAAGCTAAAAGTGGAAAATATATTTCAGCTGAAAAAATAATTTCGGTAATGCCAGGAACTTCGGAATTTTGATCAATTATTTTTTCAAAACCGCTTCCAATCGACACTGCTAAAAAAATTTGTGGAATAATACCTATTAGTGTTGCAAAGAAAAAATTGTTTATCTTAACATTAAAAAGAGTTGGTAATAAACAACTGATCTGCCATGGTATCCCACCTATAAAACGATAAACAAGTAAATAAATAAACTCGGATCTTTTAAATTTAGTTTCTAAATTTTTATATTTATTCAAAAATTTTTCTTTAATAAATTCTTTTAAAAAAAAGTTTCCAAAAATATATAAAAAAGTCGCACCAATACTTAGGCCAAGTACAACTACAATAGTACCTATCCATTTTCCAAAGATAAAACCACCCATCAGTGCAACTGGAGAACCAAAGCCTAAAAAAGGAAATACCCATAAGATTGTTAAAACTAAAAAAATTAAAAATATGAGAAGTAAATTAGAATTTTTTAACTCAGAAAAATATAATCTATTATTTTTGATAAAGTCATACGACATAATTTCTTGAAGACTAAATTTAGAAAAGAAAAAATATAAAAATAAAAAAATTAGTATCAAATAAACTAAACCAATAAATAATTTAAATTTGTTTGATTTTTCCATTAATAACAATGCTATTTATAAAATGTTCTATTTGCTATTTATATATTTAATTACTATAAAGAGCGAAATTTAATAAAAAATTAACCACTTATTATGAAACGTACATATCAACCCTCAAATGTTAAAAGAGCGAGAAAACACGGCTTTAGATCGAAAATGAAAACAAAAGGTGGTAAAAAACTTCTAGCTAGACGAAGAGCCAGAGGAAGAAAGTCACTAACAGTTTCCGTCTAGATTGATGAAAAGCAAAATCGTTGCTCTTTCTAAAAATGAGGAATTTAAAAATCTCTTAAATCAGGGAAAATTATCAAACAAGTATGTAACTATTTTCTTTGGAAAACTAATAAATAAAGATCATAAAAAATTAAATATTAGCTTCGTAACAAAGAAAAAAATTGGGAATGCAGTTAGAAGAAATAAAATTAAAAGAAGGTTAAGAAATATAATGAACGACGCTGTTAAGAAAATATCAATAAACCTTAACTATTCATTTCTTGTTATAGCCAAGTCTTCTATGCTAAATAATGAATACAAAATTATAAAAGAAACTCTATTTCAGGATTTAGAAAAAATTAAATAATGAATATATTTACTAATGTTTTGATTAAACTCATTAAGGGTTACAAATATTTAGTTAGTCCTCTATTTGGACACTCTTGTCGGTATTTACCAACATGTTCTCAATATAGCATAGACGCTTTAAAAGAATTTGGTTTTTTTAAAGGACTTTTTATAAGCATTAAAAGAATACTGTCATGTCATCCTATTAAATTTTTAGGTGGTGGTGAGGGATTTGACCCAGTTAAAAAAGAAATGAAAGATAAAAAATAATGGAAACAAGAAACATAATAGCAGCAATTTCTATGTCTGCAGCGGTAATTATTCTTTATACTTTATTTTTTGCACCTCCACCGGTAACTCAAGAAAATATAGCTGAAAAAAATAAAACTGAGCAAAGTTCTGATGCACCTAGTCTGGATCAAAAAGAAAATATTATTGAGATTTCAAGAGAACAAGCATTAAGTGAGAGTGAAAGAATTGAATTTGAAAATCAAAGTATAATTGGATCAATATCTTTAAAGGGAGCAGCAATAGATGATCTTACTTTTAAAGAATATAATGTTGTTTTAAACGGAAATGAAAAAGTAAATTTATTAGCACCAAGAAATTCTGAACAGGGATACTTAGTAGAGAGTGGATTTATAACTACAGACAAAAATGTCAAAATACCAAATGCAAATTCAATTTGGTCAATATTAGGTAACAATAAATTAACCCCTCAATCACCTATAAAATTAACATGGACAAATGATGAAGGGATCAGCTTTGAAAAAGAAATATCTATTGATGAAAAATTCTTATTTACTGTAAAACAGAGAGTAATTAATTCTACAAATAAAAAATACGATTTCTATTCCTATGGCCAAATTATTAGAAATACAGCACCTGAAATAACTAATTTTTATATACTTCATGAGGGCTTAGTAGCAACACTTGATGATGAGCTCATTGAGGAAGACTATGATGACATTGAAGAAAAAAAATTCACAAGAACTGCTCAAAAAGGATGGCTCGGTATAGGTGATAAGTACTGGATAACTTCATTAATTCCACCAAGTGGTAAAGAATTTAAAACTACATTTGATTATAAAAATAAATTTAGAGCAAACTTTGTTGCAACTGAGCCGCTTGAGTTAAATAGCAATTCTTCTGTAGAAGATACAATGCAAATCATTGTAGCTGCTAAAAGAGTAGATGTTATTGATGGTTACGCAGAGGCTTTAAAAATAGATAAATTTGATCTAACAATTGATTGGGGATTCCTATATTTTATAACTAAACCATTGTTTTTTGGAATAGATTATTTCTTTAAACTTCTAGGAAATTATGGATTAGCAATTATAGCAATTACTATTTGCATAAGACTTGTATTTTTTCCTTTAGCAAATTTTTCATTTAGAAGTATGGCTAAAATGAAAGCGTTGCAGCCAGAAATGGCAAGACTAAAAGAGCTTCATAAAGACGACAAAATGAAGTTACAGCAAGCAATGATGGCACTTTACAAAAAAGAAAAAGTAAACCCGATGTCTGGTTGCATGCCAATTTTAGTTCAAATTCCTGTTTTTTTTGCTTTGTACAAAGTATTGTTTGTGACAATTGAAATGAGACACATGCCATTTTATGGCTGGATACAAGATTTATCTGAAAGAGATCCAACCTCATTATTCAATCTATTTGGATTATTGCCATATGATGTTCCTTCATTTTTAGTAATTGGAGCTTGGCCTATAGCAATGGGGGTTTCTATGTGGATACAACAAAAACTAAATCCAGCTCCTACTGATCCAATGCAGGCAAAAATATTTATGTTCTTTCCACTTTTCTTAACAGTAATATTAGCTCCTTTCCCCGCTGGATTAGTAATTTACTGGACAGTTAATAATATTTTAACTATGGCGCAACAGGTCTTCATCATGAAGCGTACAACAGTCAAAACTACAACCTAATAATTTAAGAAATAACATAAACATGGATTTAAAAAATATACTGCCCCCAGATGGGCCACCATTAAGTGAGGTTACTAAATATATTGAAAAATATAAAAATGATTTAATTGTAATTAAATACGGTGGAAATGTTTTAATTGATAGAAATGTATTTAATAATTTTATAACTGATTTATTTGTTTTAAATAAATTAGGTCTTTCCACGGTAGTAGTACATGGTGGTGGACCACGAATTCAAAGAGAATTAGATAAATCTAATATTCAATCAAAATTTATTAGAGGTTTAAGAGTTACTGATAAAAATATAATAAATATTGTAGAGTCTGTTTTAATTGACTTTAATGATGATATTGTTCAGAATTTACATAATAAAGGTTCTGAGGGTGTTTCGATACACACAAAAAATAATAACATCATCGAAGTAATGCCTGAAGTTAAAGAGCTTGGTTTTGTAGGTATACCTAGTGGAATTGATAATAATACAATATTAAATATACTGAAACAAAATAAAATTCCGATTGTATCACCATTAGGCTTAGATAAAAATAATCAAACTTATAATATTAACGGTGATACAGCAGCTATGGCTATAGCTAAATCTTTAAAAGCCAGAAGATTATTGTTAATGACAAATGTTGATGGTGTCCTTGATAAAGGAAAAAAACTAATAGAAGAAATATCTTCTTCGGAAGTTTTAAAAATGATTAAAAATGAAACTATAACAGAAGGCATGATACCTAAAATTAATGCTTGTTTAGATGCTGTGAATAATGGAGTAACTGCGGTAGGTATAATTAATGGCACAAAAAAACATTCATGTTTATGGGAAATATTCTCTGACAAAGGTGCAGGAACGTTAATTAGAAAATGAAAAAATTAAGGAATATTAAAAATATACTTTTCGACTGTGATGGAGTTTTATATCAAGATTTAGAAGCAGTTTTTGGTCAAGTAAGTAAAAAAATGACCGAATATATATCTAAAAAATTAAATTTAGATTTAAAAGTAGCCAGAGAATTACAAAGAAGTTATTTTCATAAATATGACACTAGTCTAAATGGTTTAATGATACATCACGATATTCCACCAAGGGAATTTTTAGATTATGTTCATGATATTGATTTATCTTTCCTAAATAAGGATAAAACTTTAAGAAGTGAGCTTGAAAGTACAAATTTAAGAAAATTTGTTTTCACTAATGGAAGCAAAGAACATGTAAAAAATATAACCACATCACTTGGTATTGATGATCAATTTGAGAACATTTTTGACATTGTTGATGCCAAATATAATCCTAAACCTGCGGCAAAAGCCTTTGATCTAATGTTAGAAAAATTTAAAATAGATCCTAACGAAACTCTTTATATTGAGGATATCGCAAAAAATTTATCCATAGGAAAAGAAAGAGGGGCAATAACTGCTTGGTTAATCAATAATGAATACTGGGGTAAAAAGGAGTCAGATAAAGATTACATTGACTATAAGATAGAAAATCTTTCTTTATTTTTAAAAGAAATAAGGTTATTAAAAAACACATAAAATTATGAGTATAGAAAATATCATTAACGAAGCATGGGAAAAAAGAGATCAAGTTACCCCAACTTCAGACGAAAATTTAAAAAATACTGTTAATCAAATTATCAGTGATTTAGACAGTGGGAAAGTCAGGGTTGCTGAAAAAATAGACGGTGAATGGAAAACTCACCAACATATAAAAAAAGCAATCATGTTAAGCTTCAGAATGTATCCTATGGAAAATTTAAATGGTCCATATAGTAGCTGGTATGATAAAGCTCATCTTTTAAAAGGTAAAACTGCAGGGTGGACAAAAGAAGACCATGAAAAAGCAGGTTTCAGGATGGTTCCAAATTCACCTGTAAGAAAAGGATCTTACGTTGGAAAAAACGCAGTATTGATGCCATGCTATGTAAATATTGGAGCTTATATAGATGAAGGTACTATGATTGATACATTTGCAAGAGCTGGCAGCTGTTGTCAAATAGGAAAGAATTGTCATATCTCTGCTGGTTCAGGTGTAGGAGGTGTATTGGAACCTGCTCAAGCGTTACCTACAATTATTGAGGATAATGTTTTTCTTGGAGCCATGTCAGAAGTTGTTGAAGGTGTGATAGTTGGAGAAGGATCTGTTTTAAGTATGGGAATGTATATCGGTCAATCAACGAAAATCGTTGATAGAAAGACAGGAAAAATTATTTATGGAAAAATTCCCCCTTATTCAGTTGTTGTGCCAGGCTCTTTACCAGATAAAAATAATCCTGAAGCACCTTCACTTTATTGTGCGGTGATTATTAAAAAAGTGGATGAAAAAACTAGATCAAAAACATCAGTAAATGATCTTTTGAGAGAATAAAAATGCAACAAATTAACGAACTTAAATTAGCTAAAGAGCTAATTAGGTTTCCTTCAGTAACTCCAGTTGATGCAGGTGTGATAAGTTTTTTAGAGAAAAAATTAAGACGCTTAGGTTTCAAAACTAAAATACTTGAGTTTAAAGAAAAAAATAGCAAACCAGTAAAAAATATATATGCGAGGCTTGGTAATGAAAGTCCTAACTTTTGTTACGCAGGTCATTTAGATGTAGTTCCCGCAGGAAACCTTAGGGACTGGACGGTCAATCCATTTAAACCCTCAATTAAAAAAGGACATTTAATTGGAAGAGGTGCAAATGATATGAAAAGCTCTATAGCAGCTTTCGTTTCAGCAGTTAGTAATTTTATTCAAAATTCCTCTGATTTTAAAGGCTCAATTAGTCTTTTAATTACTGGCGATGAAGAAGGTGTTGCAATTAATGGAACTAAAAAAGTAGTAGAATATTTAAAAAAAAAGAGAGAGAAAATTGATTTCTGCTTAGTAGGTGAACCAACCAACCCAAATAAATTGGGTGAAATGATTAAAATTGGACGAAGAGGAAGTATGAATGGGAGATTAACTATAATTGGTATACAAGGTCATGTAGCATACCCTCACAGAGCAAATAATCCTTCAACAGCACTCGTACAAATACTTAAAGAAATAAAAGATATTAAATTTGACAAAGGAACAAAAGATTTTCAACCAACTAATTTAGAAATAACAAAAATTAATATTGATAATACTGCAGATAATGTAATTCCAGGAGTTGCAACAGCTACTTTTAATATAAGATTTAATAATAAACATTCCTCTACTTCACTTAAAAATAAAATAAATAAAGTGATTAAAAAAACCTCTGCTAAAAATAAATCTAAATATAAAATTGAATACAGTGTATCTGGAGAAGCTTTTTTAACAAATCCAAATGAAACAACATTTATGGTTCAAGATGTAATTAAGAAAATTACAAAAATTAAACCTCAACTTTCAACAACAGGGGGCACTTCAGATGCAAGGTTTATTAGGAAAATTGCACCTTGTTTAGAATTTGGGTTGGTTGGTAAAACGATGCATAAAGTCGATGAGGCAGTTTCATTATTAGATCTAAAAAAATTAACTTTAATTTATTTAAATATATTAAAAAATTATTTTAAGTGAAAACAGGCTTGATTACATCAGATACCTATCAAAATCATAATACTGGGGACGGGCATCCTGAAAAAGTTGATAGAGTTACCGCTGTAATAGATAATTTTAAAAAATTTGATAATAAAAACCTTATTTGGAAAAAACCAAGTAAATTTGAGAATTCTATTTTAATTAAAACACATACCTCAAATTATATTGATCAGGTAAAAAAGTCGTTTCCAAAAAAGGGATATAATTTTCTTGACGGAGACACAATAGTTTCTCCAGGAAGTAAAGATGCTTCAAGGGATGCTGTAGGCTCGATTATTACTGCAATTGACGGAGTGCATAGTAAAGAATTTAAGAATGCATTTTGTGCTGTAAGGCCTCCTGGTCACCATGCAGAAAAAGAGAAGGCAATGGGTTTTTGCATCTACAATAATGTTGCTGTTGGTGCAAATTACTTACTTGAAAAATATAAGTACAATAAAATAGCAATTATTGATTTTGATGTTCATCATGGAAATGGTACTCAAAACATTTTTTATAACAATGAAAAAGTTTTATTTATTTCTACTCATCAATATCCTTACTATCCAGGGTCTGGCTCAGAAAAAGAACAAGGTAATTTTAATAATATATTAAATATTCCTCTTGAAGCTGGAACATCTCCTGAGAAATATTTAAACGCTTACGAAAACGTTTTGAATAAAATTAAAGAGTTTAGGCCGGAATTCTTGTTATTTTCTGCAGGTTTTGACGCTCATATTGATGATCCTTTAGCTCAACTTCAACTTGGTTCTGAGGATTTTTATACAATCACAAAAAGAACATTGGAAATCTCAAAGTCATTTTGTAATGGAAATGTTGTATCAATTCTTGAAGGTGGATATGACCTAAAAGCTTTACAGGAAAGTACAAAAAAACATGTTGACGCTCTAATAGAATTTAATTGATAATTAAACATAAATATCTAAACACGACTTAAATGAAATTATATAAGATTAAAAAATCTGATATTGATAAAAAGGGGAAAGGGCTTTATGCAACTAAAGATATTAAAGCTGGAACAAAAATAATTAATTATATCGGAAAACTTATCACAAAAAAACAGACCGAAGAATCTGATAAATATGATAATGGTAAACCGATTTATTTATTTACTGTAAATAAAAGATACGATCTTGATGGGGATTTTCCATGGAATACAGCAGGTCTAATTAACCATTCGTGTGAAAATAATTGTGATTACGATGGAAAAGGACTTAAAATCTGGGTTAAAGCGATTAGAGATATTAGAAAAGGTGAGGAATTTACTTGCGATTATGGATTTGGTTATGATAAAAATTTTAAACAATTTCCGTGTAAATGTAAATCCAAAAACTGCTGTGGTTTTATAGTTAGAGCTGAATCTAGATGGAGAATAAATAAAAAGTTTGCAATGGGTAATAAGAAAAATTAATAAATAATTCTCGATAAAAAAAGGCCCTCAGGTGGTGCAGGTGGTGCACATAGTTCTCTTTTTTTAGATTTAAATGCTCTATCAAAAGTTTTCAGATCCCATTTTTTTTCACCCAAATATTTTAAGCAGCCTACCATAGATCTTACTTGCTGCTGTAAAAATGATTGTGACTTAAATTCTATTTCAATTTTATTTTTTAATGATTTAATTTTTATTGATTTAATTGTTCTAATTGGACTTTTGGCGTGACAAGATGATGATCGAAAGGTTGAATAATCATGGGTTCCTAGTAATTTTTTTGCTCCCTTTTTCATTAAATTGATATCTAACATTTTCCTCACATGCCATCCTCTCCCTTTATCTATTACAGGAGCATTTATTTGATTAAAAATTATATATCTATAAATTCTTTGCTTAGCAGAGAATCTCGAATGAAATTTTTCATTTCTTCTTTTAATTTGAATAATTGCTATACCCTTATCATTCAAGAAATGATTAATTGATTTTAAAAATTTTGTTAAATCTAAAATTTTACTTTTACAATCAAAATGCGCAGATTGAGCGTAAGCATGCACTCCAGCATCTGTTCTGCCCGACCCATTAAGGGTTATCTTTTCTTTTAGAAGTTTTGAGAGATTTAGTTGAATTAGTCCCTGAATGGTAGATCCTTTTTTTTGAATCTGCCAACCTCTAAAATTTGTTCCTACATATTCAACAAGAACTTGGTATCTCGCCATTTAAATCTGATCACCTTTTTTAATTCGTGAGCCAAGCATAAATTCTCCAATATTTTGTGGCCTTTTCCCTTCTCTTTGTATCTCAACGACCTTGATAGATTGTTTTTCTCCACAGGCAATTTCTAAATAGTCATTAAGAACTTCTCCAGGTTTCCCAATTCCACCACTGATTTCTCCTTTTAAAATTTTATATCTTTCCCCTTCTAATATGAAAAAAGCACCTGGAACTGGGTATAGACCATTAATTTTTCCGATAATATTTTTTGCATTATCTGTCCAATCAATTAGGCCTTCTGACTTTTGAATTTTAATAGCGTAAGTTGCTTTAGAATGATCTTGATCCTTAAAAGTTGCATTATCTTCAAGTATATCATCAATATTATCTAAAATTTTTTCTGCAGCAATAAAAGATAGTTTTTCACTAATTTCAACTGAATTCAAATTATTATCTATATTTAATTTATAATTATTGCAAACCGGACCTGTATCTAATTTTTCCTCTATTTTCATAATACTAACCCCAGTTTCTTTATCTAAATTCATAATAGCTCTTTGTATTGGAGCTGCTCCTCTCCATTTAGGTAAAATAGATGCATGTATATTTATAAATCCTTTTTTTGTTAGACTTAAAAATTCTTTAGGAATAATTTGTCCATAAGCTACGACTATTGCCAAATCTGCATCTATTGATTTAAAGAATTTATATTCCTCCTTATTTTCTTTTAAGCTAAATGGTGTTCTGTAATCTATATTTAAAGTTTCAGAAATTCCTTGAATGGGAGATTTATTTATTTTTTGTCCTCTATGTGATTTTTGAGGTGGTTGGGTGTAAACACATGTTATAGGATATCCATTTTGATATAAAGATTTTAAAATTGGTACAGCAAAAATAGGTGTGCCCATAAAAACTATTTTTTTAGGCATAAATTAAACTTCGAGTGGACTTGATTTTAATTTAGATAATTTTTTGATTATCATGGATCTTTTTAGTTTTGAAAGATAATCGATAAATAATATGCCCTCCAAATGATCCATTTCATGTTGAATACAAGTTGCTAGCAAACCTTCTGCTTTTAATAATTGTTTGTTTCCGTTATAATCTAAATATTCCACTTCACATTTGCTTGGTCTGTCAACTTCTGCAAATTGATTTGGAACTGAAAGGCACCCTTCTTCGTAAGTTGCTTTAAAAGGATCTTTATTTTTAATAATTGGATTTACAAAAAATCTTGGTTCTTTTTTATTTTCTTCTTTACAAATATCCATGACAATAATTCTTTGAGGTATTCCAACTTGAATCGCTGCAAGCCCTATACCATTTGCAGCGTACATAGTCTCCAACATATCTGTCATTAATTCTTGTTCCTTTTTTCCAACTTTGCTAACTGGTTTCGAAACTTGTCTAAGTAATTTATCCGGTTCTGTAATTATTGTTCTTATAGTCATTTAAATTTATTTTATTATATTTTTTATACTTTTAAAGGTAGAACTTTTAATAAAAGTTTATTTCTAATTAAATCTGCATTTAATTGATTGAGAGTATTAATAATAAAATAAACAGTATCCACATCTAAATTTTCTATTCTTTCGGGACCTATAACTTCTATTATTCTAAGTAAAGCTGCCCCAATTTCATCGTTTTCGATCATGGACTGAATATCTTCTGGCATTTCAGACTCTTTGACCTCATAAAGATTATCAAATTTTTTTGAGACTTGAATTCCATCTGATTTTAGCGCTTCAAGAAAAATAATATCTTTTTTTGATAAAAAATATTTTTTGTCTTTTTTAATTTTCTTTAAAAATTTCTCAAGATCTTGTTCAATCTGGGACTTAGCATAATCTCCATTAAAATAATTGACTAATTTAGATTGATGCAAAACCTTGTTATTAAATTTAATTTTTTTATCACTTTCCTGTTCATTTATGGAATGTTTGTTATAAAAAGTAGTAAAATTAGAAGGTACATCTTCCTCTGCAATGTTTTGTAGAAAACTTTTCAATTCTTGATCAAAGGCACCACTTATATCGTCCTTTTTAAATAAATCTTTTAAAGTTTTTATTAACTCTAATTTTAGTTTTGGTTCCTCGGTTAAAAGAGTTCTTTGATATAATAATGCTCTTCCCTCTATAGTTGGTAAAGATTTATAAACATCTTTCGCATTTAAAAATTGGTTAATATTAAATTGAAATTTTTTATAGAATTCAAATAAATCTTCTTCTGAGTAATTTTTGTTATGAACTGCTTTTTCAATTGTAGAGATTTTAACTATATCAGTAATTTCTATATCTTTTATATTAAAAAGAAGATTTGATGTAGATAAATATTTCCAAACGAATTTTGGACTGTCTGAATTTGGCTCAAAAAAAAATTCGGAATTTGTTCTGTGTGCTAAATGAAAATCTAAAATAGATTTTTCAGAAATTTCTTTGTCTACTTCATCAATGTATCCAAATAAATAATTTATTTTATTCTCATAATAATCATTTCGAAAACCTAACTCTTTATTCAAATCTAAAATTAGTTGAGCTTCTTCATTTTTGCCATAGTTTATTAGACAATATAAATTAAACCGTGATAAATATTCGTCCTTAATTGGTTGAGTAATTTTTTTAAAAATTTCACAGGATTTTTTTATATTTGAATTAGACAAATATGTATCTACTAAATACTTTGTTAAATCATTATGTGAATTAATGTTTTGATTTTTAATCAAATATTCTTCGATTAAATCTAGATTTGAATTCTTAATTAACCATTCAGTTTTAAATTTTAAAAACTCTTGCTCAGTTATATTTTGATTTGGATAATAAGCATTTGTTAACATAGTTATATTCATAATTTCTGATGCATCCTGTGAAAGACTATAATTATCAATGTTTTCAAAAAGCCTTTTTAATTTTAAACCATCAGAATTAGACCACATATCAATACTTAATCCGTATTCTGCTGGATCATATAATCCAACAATTTGAATTTCTTTTGATGAAACTTCTTGTTCAAGTTTAATTGAATCAATTTTTTTATTTTTCTGCATTTCATAAATGCTATCTGTAGTATTAGTGCTTTGATTTTGACTAGAAGCCACGTTTTCTTCAGTTATATCTGTCTCGTTTTTCTCTAAATTCCATAAATCAACGGGTTTATCTTCTGCAGATACATTTATACAAAATAATAAATAAATTATTAAAATTGAAAAATTTTTCTTATTTAACAATTTTAAAATTTTCATTTGGGATAATTTTTTCTATTTCTTTTTTAGGCGTAGGAAAGTCTATTGTATTAATAAAAAACACAATTCCTAAAATAACAGCTAATCCAAGTGTTGATTTAATAATCATTCCTATAATGCTTGCTTTGCCTGAACTTGTATTTTTAGTAAATTGCATATAACTTTAATTAATTTCAAATTAAGACATATTTGTGTTTTTTCAATATAGAAACTTATGAAATCAAAAGAAAATCTGGTATTTTTGGGAATGATGGGATCTGGAAAGAGCTCTATAGGGTTGATGGTAGCAAAAAAACTTAAATTAAATTTTATAGATATCGATAATGAAATTGAAAAAGAATTAGGAAAAAAAATTACTGATATTTTTGAAGAAAATGGAGAAGATTTTTTTAGAAAAATTGAAGAAAAAATTACACTTAATAAATTAAAACTCAATTCATCTGTCATATCTCTTGGTGGGGGAGCTTTTATAAATAGAAATATTAGAAGAGAAGTATTAAAAAATCATTTATCATTTTGGTTAAATTGGAATAATAAAATTTTATTAAGCAGAATAAAAAATAGTAAAAAAAGGCCACTTGCTATAAATTCATCAGATAATGTAATTATTGATTTAATTAGAAAACGTTCCATAATTTATGCAAAAGCTTTATTTGAAATTAAATGTGATAATTTAAGTAAAAATGAAGTAGTTAATAAAATAATAAAAATATATGAACCAGACTAAATTAAATATAGAAACGAAAACGCAAAAATATCCTATTTTTATTGGAAACAAGTTGTCTACAAAAGTTTCTCAAATTGCAAAATCTAATTCTATTAATTTTAAAAAGTGTCTTCTAGTTTTAGACAAAAATGTTCCAAAAAAAATTATTTATAACATTAAAAAATCTTTAAAAAATAAAATGATTTATATTCATTACTTTAAAGCTAGTGAAAAAAATAAAAATATTAATAGTGTGAATAATATTTTGGAAATATTATTAAATAAAAACTTTTCAAGAGAGGACTCCTTAATTTCTGTAGGAGGTGGAATTACTGGGGATATTAGTGGTTTTGCAGCAAGTCTTTTTAAAAGAGGACTAAAATTTATTAATATACCAACTACTCTTTTATCACAAGTTGACTCCTCCATTGGTGGAAAGACTGGTGTAAATACTAAGTATGGGAAAAATCTAATAGGGAGTTTTTATCAGCCCCATCTTGTTATTTCAGATACTCAATTTTTAAAAACATTACCACAAAGGGAGATAATTTGTGGATATGGAGAAATTTTAAAACATTCACTTATAGGAAATAAAAAATTTTATAATTTTTTAAACAAAAATAGAAATAAAATTTTAAATCTTTCTTCTCCATTTCTTGAAAAAGCAATTTATGAAAGTTGTAAAATTAAAAAAATAATAGTGCAAAAAGATGAAAAAGAACAAGGTTTAAGAAAAATTTTAAATTTTGGACATTCTTTTGCTCATGCATTTGAAGCAACTTTAGGTTACAGTAAAAAATTAAATCACGGAGAAGCTGTTATACTTGGGATGATAGCAGCTCTTAATTTTAGTCTTAAGACAAATCATATGAATAAAGATGAATATTATTCAATTATAAATCATATTAATAATTCTGATTTGCCATCTTCTGTAAGAAAATTTTTTAGTACGAAAGATTTAAATAAAATTTTATCCTTCATGACAAAAGACAAGAAAAATAAATCAGACAAAATTAATTTAGTTTTACTAAGAAAAATTGGAGACCCTATAATTGATAAGGAATATTCAAAAAAAAAATTAAGTTTGTTTTTTAGAAGTTTTTTAGGAGATTAAAATTTGTAAAGAATGAATATAATCTTTCATTTCTTTTTCTAAACTTTTATAAATTTTTTTATTACTTTCTATCCTATTCATAGTTTTGAGTTCACTCGAGATTAAACTTATTTTTAGATGAAATTTGCCATCTTGGTTTCCAGAATGATTTTTATGAAGAAAAGATTTATCTTCAATTTTAATACTTTCGATAGTTATTTGATTGTGTAATTTTTTTTTTACAATTATAATTAAGTCATTTATATCCATAAATATTATTTATTATATATCATGAAAAACATTTGTGACTGGAATAATTGTAACAAAATTGGTGAATATAAGGCGCCAGTTGAAAAAGATAATAGTAAGAAATTTAGAATGCTATGTCTTGAGCACGTAAAAGAATTCAATAAAAATTGGAATTACTTTTCAGGGATGAATGATAATCAAGTAATGGATTTTTTAAAATCTGACATGATATGGCATAAACCTACTCAAAGTTTTAGCTCTTCAGATAATTTTTTTAAAGTTCTTTGGAATACAACCTTAAAGGATGAGCTAGATAAAGATAAAATAAACGGTGATTTGGATCATATGCGTCAATTTAAATTTGATCACAAAGATATTAAAGCATTTGGTATTCTTGGTATTTCAGTGGGTATGAAATGGAAGAAAATACAGGATAAATTCAAAGTGCTTGTTAAAAAATTTCACCCTGATATGAATTCTGGAAATAAAAAATACGAGGAAAAACTTAAACTGATAACTTTAGCTTATACGCAGCTTAAAAATACTTATAGAGATAAAATTGACACCAAATCTTGATATAAAACCAGATATTAAAGTTTCTTTAAAACAAACTTTTGGTATTGAGTCTAAAATGGAAGTAGACGCATTTTCAAAAAAAAATAACTATGTACCTGAAATTGATAAAAGTTATAAATTTGATAGAGACACAACATTAGCAATCATTTCAGGGTTTTCATTTAATAAAAGAGTTTTAGTTCAAGGTTATCACGGTACAGGTAAATCTACTCATATTGAACAAATAGCTGCAAGACTAAATTGGCCATGTATTCGTGTAAACTTAGACAGTCATGTAAGCCGAATTGATTTGATTGGAAAAGATGGAATTGTTTTGAAAGATGGCAAGCAAGTTACTCAATTTAATGAAGGTATATTACCATGGTCTATTCAAAATCCTGTTGCCCTTGTATTTGATGAATATGATGCTGGTAGGCCAGATGTTATGTTTGTAATCCAAAGAGTTTTAGAGGCCGAGGGAAATTTTACATTGTTGGATAAAAATAAAGTAATTAAGCAAAATAAATTTTTTAGATTATTTGCAACATCAAATACTGTTGGCTTAGGAGATACGAGTGGTCTTTACCATGGCACACAACAAATAAACCAAGGTCAAATGGATAGATGGAATATAGTAACAACTCTTAACTATCTAAGTCTTGACAGAGAAATGGATATTGTATTAGCTAAAAACAAAAATTTAAATAATCCAAAAGGTAAAGAAATTGTTTCTAATATGATTAAAGTAGCTTCCTTGACGCGCAAAGGATTTATAGCAGGTGACATTTCTACAGTCATGAGTCCACGAACTGTTATGCACTGGGCAGAAAATTCGGAGATTTTTAAAGATATTGGTTACGCTTTTAGAGTTACTTTTTTGAATAAATGTGATGATATGGAGAAAAACACTATCGCAGAGTATTATCAAAGATGTTTTGGTGAAGAATTGCCTGAGTCTTTGATTAATATTCAAATTTAAATGAGTAACAGAGAGAGTAGTTTAAAAGAAAAATTTAGGATTGCTTTAAAGTCAACCGCAAAGGTTATTTCCAATGACTTTAGTTTAAATAATAAAAATAATGAAAAAAGCAAAAATAAAGATCTAAATTCTATAGAAGTTGAAAACATTAATAGTCCAAGTGATTTTATAAGATTAAGAGCAGAAACTGACTCTGCTGCATTAAAAAAAAGGTTTTCTGATGACTCAATCTATAAAAAGAACCTACCATCAAATAATTCCTCTAGATCACTCTATAATATTGCAGAAAAAATAAGATATGAGGCATTAGGTGGCCAAATGTTAAAAGGGATTGAAAAAAACTTTCATGAAAATTATTCACAAATAATTAATAAAAAACGAAGAGATCAACTCAAAACTAAAGAAGATGTTTCTGTGACCGAAGCCTTTGAGCTATACATGCTTAAAAACTTTCATAAGGTGGAGCTAAATTTATTAAGTACAAAAATGCTCAATTTTTGGGAAAAAGACTTTGAAAAATCCATTGAAAAACATAAAGAGTTTTTATTAGATAACCTTGAAGATCAGAATATTTATGCCTCACGTTTCTCACAAATTTTTGAGGAAATGGATATTTTTCAGAGTGAAGAAGATCAAACAAATGAAGAAAATCAAGATCAGGGACAAGATAATCCATCAAATGATGATCAAGACAAAAATAATGAGGATAGTAAAGATGAAAATAAAGATCAAGAAACTCAAGCATCCATAGATGCAGATTTTGATGTTGATGAATTTAATTTAGATGAACAACTTTCTGACATGGAATCGAACGAAAAAACTACAGAACAAATTGTAAAAAAAAGTATCGATAATCTTAACCTTGATTATAAAATCTTTACAACACAATATGATGAAATTGTTAAGGCAGAAAATTTAGAAAACGCAGATGAAGCAACTAAACTTAGAGCGAGCTTAGATCAACAATTAATAGGTTTTCAAGATGTAATCACAAAACTTGCAAATAAACTACAAAGACAATTGCTTGCAAAGCAAAATAGAGCTTGGGAATTTGATTTAGAGGAGGGATTACTTGATAGTTCAAAGCTACCGAGAATAATAATGGATCCTTACAACTCTTTATCATTTAAAAAAGAAAAAGACTTAGACTTTAAGGATACTGTTGTAACTTTGTTAATTGACAACTCAGGTTCGATGAGAGGGAGACCAATTACAATAGCTGCAATATGTGCAGATATTTTGTCAAGAACTTTGGAAAGATGTTCTGTTAAAGTTGAAATTTTAGGCTTTACAACTAAAAACTGGAAAGGTGGACAATCAAGAGAACTATGGGCTAAAAATTCAAAGCCAAAAACTCCAGGAAGACTAAATGATTTAAGACATATAATTTACAAAGGTGCAGATACTCACTGGAGACAAGCAAAAAATAATTTAGGGCTTATGCTTAAAGAGGGTTTGCTAAAAGAAAATATTGATGGAGAAGCAATATCATGGGCCTACAATAGAATTAAAAAGAGAAAAGAAGAAAGGAAAATTTTAATGGTAATTTCTGATGGAGCGCCAGTTGACGATTCAACTCTTTCAGTAAATTCAGGCGATTTTTTAGAAAAACACCTAAAAAAAATAGTGAAATTCATTGAAAATAAATCTGATATTGAAATTCTGGCAATTGGAATAGGTCATGATGTATCTAGATATTATGATAAGGCAATTAAGATAACTGATGTTAATGAGTTGGGAGATGTAATGATTTCAGAATTAAGTTCTCTTTTTGATACTAAAAAGAAATATCATTAAATATTAAATAAATCAGAGTTTTTCCAAATAATTAGGACTTCTGCTCCGCTTCTAGTTTTAGAATTTCTAAAATTTAATGAAGCAAAATTTTTTTCTAATAAAGTTTTACCTATGAATAGTCCGAGTCCTAGACCCATTTTGGATTTATCAATAGGATTACTAGACTTTAAGTAAGGTTCTCCTATTTTTGATAAAATATCTTTTGGATAACCTTCGCCATCATCTTCAATTGTTATTTCTGTCATTTCACTGTCACTTTTCAAATTTATAAAAATCTTATCTTTTGAAAACTTATTAGCATTTCCAATAAAATTTCTTAATCCATAGACAATTTCTATAGATTTTGTAATTTTTTTTGGGTTAGAGTCTTGATCAAAATTAAAAACAAAACTTTTTTTACTGATTTCTTTAAATGATGAAATTATTTCTGATAGGTATTCTCTTACAGTTATATCCTTATCTATAAAATCATCCTCCTCAATTGGATTTAAGCTTAAACGTTTTAAAATTTCATTACATCTTTCTACCTGACTATTTAATAACTCTATATCTTTCTCAAATTCTTTTTTGTCCTTTAATTGTTTAGTTAGATCTTGAGTAATTATTTTAATTGTTGAAAGTGGAGTGCCTAATGAATGTGCAGCTGCAGCAGCTTGACCACCTAATGAGAGTAATTCATGTTCTTGGGCCATTACTTCCTCCATTTTTGATAAGGCATCTTTTCTTAAACGCGATTGAGATCCAAACGTCATTGCAAAGTAATTCAAAAAAAATAAAGCTATAGTTAATGCAATTGGTATAGAAAAATAGTAGTACGGGCTAACATGAAAATGGTCACTCAAAGGTGCAGGTAAATCCGTAGAATAAAAAGTTAGAATTACAATCGAAACAGCGGTTAAACTAACTAATAATGAATTAGTTTTGAAACTTAAATTAGAAGAAGAAAAAACACTTGGAATAAGCAAAAATATAACAAATGGGTTTATAATACCCCCCGTTAAATAAAGCAAAGCACTTAATTGAATTATATCAATAAATAAGAAAATAAATGCAGACTTATCTGATAGCTGTGTTTTTTTATAAATAAAGATTAAATAAAAATTACTTAAAACTCCAAGAGCTATAATGAAATTGGATAGTATAAAATTAAACTCAAAATTTAAAATTAAATATACAAAGTTTACTGCAATAAGTTGTCCAATTATTCCAATCCACCTTAAAGTTATGTAAGTCGAAGTTTTAAAAGAGTATTGTTTAGAAGTTTCAAAAAACTTCATTTTTATATATCGAGATTTTGAACATTAATTGCATTCGAAACAATAAAATCTTTTCGTAATGCAACGTCGTTTCCCATAAGTGTATGTATTAAACTTTGATCCTTTTTAAGATCTTTAGAATACTGAACCTGAAGAAGATTTCTAGTTTCTGGATCAAGTGTGGTACTCCATAGTTCTTCTGGATTCATTTCTCCTAAACCTTTAAATCTTTGAATATTCATTTTAGATTTTTCAAAATCAATAGCCTTTGTAAATTCTTTAGTTCCCTTTTTTATCTTTTTTATTTCCTTGTTATTATTCAGAATATAATCTTCTAATTCTTTTTCATCTTTAATATAGATACCTTTGGTGCCTTTATTAATTTTAAACAAAGGTGGTTGTGCTAAGTAAATATGGCCATTTTCGATTAATTTATTAAATGGCTCGTTATTAAAAAAAGTTAATAACAAAGCTCTTATATGAGAACCATCAACATCAGCATCAGTCATAATTATAATTTTACCATATCTTAGATCTTTTAAATCAATTTCTTGGGCTTTAGGATCTAAGCCTAGAGCGTTAATTAAAGTAACAATCTCGTTTGAAGATATCATTTTTGATAAGGCTTTAGTTCTTTTGTCTGATCCATTTCCATTACTGTTACCATTACTTTTAACAGCTAAATCCTCAACATAAGTATTTAGAATCTTTCCTCTTAAAGGGAGTACTGCTTGGTTTGATCTATTTCTGCCTTGTTTTGCAGAACCACCTGCAGAATCACCCTCTACTATAAATAATTCTGTTCCCTCTTGTTTTCCAATTTGACAGTCTGCTAGTTTACCAGGTAGCCCACTCAATTCGAGTGCTCCTTTTCTTCTAACATTTTCTCTAGCTTTTCTAGCAACATCTCTTGCCATAGCGGCTTGGATAATTTTAGCTAAAATTATTTTTGCAACAGTTGGGTTTTGATCAAACCATGTTGATAATTTTTCATTTACTACTGTTTCTACAATCATTCTCACTTCTGAAGATACGAGCTTATCTTTTGTTTGAGATGAAAATTTTGGATCTGGAATTTTAGTCGATAAAACACATGTAAGACCCTCTTTTATATCATCTCCAGAAATTGCTAATTTATTTTTTTTTAGCAAATTATGTTCATTAGAATATTTATTCACAACTCTGGTCAAAGCACTTCTAAATCCTAATAAGTGTGTGCCACCATCCTTTTGGTGTATATTGTTTGTATATGGAAAAATCTCTTCAGCATAGCCAGCATTCCATTTCAAAGAACACTCTATTTCAATATTATTTTTTTTTCCTTCTATGTAAATTGGTTTTCTAAATAAATCATTTCCATTTTTATTTTGTAAATTTTCTCTTTTTTCATCTAAAAAATCTACAAACTCTGTTACACCCCCGTCAAACTTAAACTCAGATATTTTTTCTTTTTTTAAACTTGCATCAACAAAAATAATTTTTATTCCCTTGTTCAGAAAGGCGAGCTCTCTCATTCTTTTAATTAAAACATTAGGACTAAATTTAATAGACGAAAAAATTTCTTCAGATGGTAAAAAAGTAATTTTAGTACCAGATTGTTTTGATTTTCCGATTGCTTTTAATGGCGACTTTGCTTCACCATTTTCAAATTCTATTAAATATTTTTTACTATCTCTATTAATCTCTAAATATAATTTTTTAGATAAAGCATTTACAACTGAAACACCAACTCCGTGCAATCCTCCCGAAACCTTATATGAATCATGATCAAACTTTCCTCCTGCATGAAGTTGAG
Source organism: uncultured Pelagibacteraceae bacterium (assembly GCA_902557585.1). Next base: position 910 of record CACEBA010000004.1, on the reverse strand, counting down.
TCATGATAACTTCTGCTGCAGATTTTTTTTCAGTTTTATGAATATCTACAGGTATTCCTCTACCATCGTCACTGACCGTGACCGTTCCATCTGCATTAATTATAACATTTATGTTTTTGCAGTGACCTGCCAAGGCTTCATCAATAGAATTATCTACAACCTCATAAACCATATGGTGTAAACCAGTTCCATCGTCTGTATCACCAATATACATGCCTGGTCTTTTTCTGACTGCCTCAAGACCTTTTAATACTTTGATGGAGTCTGCCTGATATGTATTTTTATTTGTCATTTTTAATTTTTTCGGAAAAAAAAATTATAACATTTTTTATAAAAAATGCTTATTTATCTTCACTAAATTGATTTAAAAAGGATTAATTAAGGCAGCAAATAAAGGCTTATTTGTTGGCGGAGAGAATGGGATTCGAACCCATGATAGAGTTTCCTCTATACACGCTTTCCAAGCGTGCTGATTAAACCACTCTCACATCTCTCCACTAAATATATTTACTAAACATAAGCAATTATTAATTATTTACATATCAAAAAATTAAATCAAATGGTAGCGATACACGGTCAACAGGTGATGTACTTTTATTGCTAACGCTATGCTCTAAATATGAATTAAAAATAATAATATCATTTTTTTTAGGCTTAAATAAAAATTCTTTATTTTTACACAATGTTTTAATAAATTGGTTTGTAATATTTGAGTACTTATAAATTTCGATAAAGTCTGAGGGGTTGTAAATTTTTAAACCATCATCAATTTCATTATTATCTTCAATATTCAAATATAATACACCTGAAAAATCTGACTCAAAATGACTGTGTTTTTTAATGATACCTAATTTTTTAGTAATAACAAACCAAAGTTTGATAATTCTTAACCGTTTATTCATCATATAAT
>CACEBA010000003.1 GCA_902557585.1 uncultured Pelagibacteraceae bacterium | reverse complement strand
TCTAACAACAGGAATTTAATAGATGGCATTAAAAACTTTTAAACCATACACAAAATCTACTAGAGGTACTATTTTAGTTGATAGAACTGGACTATGGAAAGGTAAACCATTCAAGTCACTTGTTTCTCCTAAAAATGCAATGAAAGGTAGAAATAATAACGGTCATATTACCTCAATAAATAGAGCAGGTGGTCACAAGAAAATGTATAGACATGTTGATTTTTATAGAAAGAAATTTGACATGGAAGCTACAGTTGAAAGAGTAGAATACGATCCAAATAGATCATGCTACATTATGTTGGTTAAGTTTGAAGACGGAACTCACGCATACTTTCTTGCCCCTCAAAAAATAAAAATAGGTGACAAAATTGAAAGTGGATCTAAAAAAGAGATTAAAATTGGTAACTGCATGCCATTGCAGGATATCCCGGTTGGTATTAATATTCATAATGTTGAGATCCAGCCAGGCGGTGGTGGAAAAATTGCTAGATCAGCAGGTTCTTCTGTAACAATTAGTGGGTTAGATGGAAATTACAGTTTAATTAAACTTGCGTCAGGTGAAGTTAGAAAAATTGATTCTAGAGCTTTAGCTACAATAGGAATTTTAAGCAATCCAGATCAAAAAAATATCAAAATTGGAAAAGCAGGTAGGTCAAGATGGTTGGGAAGAAGACCACATACTAGAGGAGTTGTTAAAAACCCTGTAGACCATCCTCATGGAGGAGGTGAAGGTAAATCTGCTGGTGGTAGACATCCTGTTTCACCAACAGGTCAATCAGCCAAAGGATTAAAAACGAGAGATAATAAGAGAACAGATAAATTTATAGTTAAGAGAAGAAACAAAAGGAAGGATACTAAGTAATGGCTAGAGCAGTTTGGAAAGGACCTTTTGTCGAAGAAAGTTTAATGAAAAAAGTTGATAAATACAAGGGTGATCCGAAAAAAATCCCTATTAAAACATGGTCAAGAAAATCAACTATTTTGCCTGATTTTGTAGGAGTAAGTTTCCAAATTTATAATGGAAAAAAGTTCATACCAATCACTGTATCGGAAGATATGGTTGGACATAAGCTGGGTGAATTTGCACCAACAAGAACCTTTTATGGTCATACACCTGCGGATAAAAAAGCTAAACCTGCAACAGCAGATAAGAAATAATTATGGGTAAAAAAAAGAAAATTGATAAAAATAACGATAAGATAGTAAAGTCTATCAATAACGGTGTAAGATCAAGTATCAGAAAACTTAATCCAATACTAAAAAGCATTGTTGGAAAAAAAGTTGATGTAGCAATTAGAGATTTACAGTTTTCTGAAAAGAGAATTACAAGAGATATTAGAAAGACTATTAGTTCGGCAGTAGCAAATGCAGAAAATAACTTTCAGTATGATATTGATAATCTGATTGTCAAAGAAGCATATTGTGGAAAAAAAATAGTTATGAAAAGATTTAGACCTCGTGCGAAGGGGAGAGCTGCTCCTATTTTAAAACCTTGGTCAACTGTTACAATAATATTATCAGAAACAAAACAAATGGAGAAGCATGGGGCAAAAAGTTAATCCTGTAGGTTTTAGATTAGGAGTAAACAGAGGATGGGACTCTGTGTGGTACGCTAAGAAAAAGGATTTTGGTAATTACTTAATTGAAGATTTTAAAATTCGAGAATATATAAAGAAAAATGTTATTAATTCTGGCGTATCTAAAGTCATGATTGAGAGAACATCAAATAAGTGTTATGTGACTATCTATACTTCAAGACCTGGTTTTGTAATCGGTAAAAAAGGTAGTGATATAGATAAAATAAAAAATAATCTTTCAAAATTTACTTCTAATGAGGTGAATTTAAATATTAAAGAAGTTAAAAAACCTGAAACAAACGCATATTTAGTTGCAGAAAATATTGCTCAACAACTTGTAAAGAGAATTTCTTATAGGCGAGCAATGAAAAGAGCAATGCAATCTTGCATAAGATTAGGTGCCAAAGGCATTAAAGTCTCTGTAAGTGGAAGACTAGGTGGAAATGAAATCGCCAGAACCGAGTGGTTAAGAGATGGAAGCATACCTTCTCACACATTAAGAGCAGATATTGATTATGCTGAAGCAGAAGCATTAACTACTTATGGAATTATTGGAATTAAAGTTTGGATTTATAAAGGTGAAGTTTTCGCCAGAGAATTTAGCCAAGAAACTAACAAAGTAATATCACAAGAAGGCAAACAATAATGTTGCAACCAGTAAGAACAAAATGGAGAAAAGCACATAAGGGTAGAATCCATGGTACTGCTACAAGAGCTAGTAAAATAAATTACGGTGCCTTCGCTTTAAAAGCTCTGCAACCTGACCGAATAACAGGTAAACAGATAGAGGCTGCTCGAGTTGCATTAACAAGGCACATGAAAAGACAGGGCAGGGTTTGGACAAGAATTTTTCCAAATGTACCAGTTTCAAAAAAACCTATTGAGGTTAGAATGGGTAAAGGTAAAGGATCACCAGAATTTTTTGCTTGTAGAGTTAAACCAGGTAGAATTTTATTTGAGGTAGACGGTGTCTCAGAGCAAATAGCTAAAGAGGCTCTGTACAAAGCTTCAGCTAAATTACCAATTAAAACTAAAACAATAAAGAGATTTGTATAATGAAAAAAAAAGAAATAAAAAAACTATCAAAAGATGAGGTTTTAAAAAATATCGAAAAACATAAAAAAGATCTATTTAATTTTAGATTTCAAAAAATGAATTCACAAATAACAAATCCTGCTAAAATTGGAGAAACAAGAAAAACAATCGCAAGATTAAAAACTATATTAAAGGAAAAAATAAATGCCTAAAAAAATTTTAACAGGTGTAGTTATTAGCGACAAACCAAATAAAACAGTTACTGTAATGATTGAACGAAAGTATTCACACCCTGTACTAAAAAAAGTAATAAGAGTTAGAAAAAATTATAATGCTCACGATGAAAACAATAAATTCAAAACTGGTGATAAAGTTTCAATAATTGAAAGTAAGCCTTTTTCAAAAAATAAAAAATTTCAAGTTATGGAGAATACTAAGTAATGATTGGTGTACAAACAGAATTACAAGTAGCTGATAATACTGGTGCTAAAAGAATAGAGTGTATCAAAGTTCTTGGTGGATCTAAAAGAAGATATGCAAGCATTGGAGATACTATAGTTATAGCTGTTAAAGAAGCTATACCCAAAGGTAAAGTCAAAAAAGGTACAGTTCACAAGGCAGTTGTTGTTAGAGTCAAAAAAGGAATCCATAGAAATGATGGTTCAAAAGTAAAATTTGATAATAATGCTGCTGTCTTAGTAGATGATAAGGGTGAACCAGTTGGTACTAGAATTTTTGGTCCAGTAACGAGAGAATTAAGAAGCAGAGGTCAAATGAAGATCATTTCATTAGCACCGGAGGTTTTATAATATGATCAAAAAAGGATTAAAAGTTAGAGTTTTGACTGGCAAAGATAGAAAAAAAGAAGGTGAAGTTATTGAAATTGATAGAGCAAATAATCGAGCGAAAGTAAAAGAAGTTAATATGGTAAAAAAACATGTCAAAACGACTAAAGAAAAAAAGGGTGGTATTTTTCCAAAAGAGAGCTTCATTCATCTATCTAACTTAAAATTAATTGATGAAAAGGCTGCTAAAAAAAAAGAGGCTAAAAAATAATGACTCCAAGATTAAAAGAAATAATTAATAAAGAAATTCAGCCAGCATTGAAAGATCAATTTGGATTTAAGAATATTTATATGGCTCCTAAAATTGAAAAAATAGTTCTAAATATGGGTCTAGGTTTAGATGCATCAGATGCAAAAATTCTAAAATCCTGTGAGGAAGATATGGCTAAAATTACTGGACAAAAACCAGTCACAACAAAATTTAAAAAATCAGTTGCAAATTTTAAGACAAGAAAAGGTTCTAATGCTGGTTTAAAAGTTACTTTAAGAAAAAATAAAATGTATGAATTTTTAGACAGATTAGTAAATATTGCGCTTCCTAGGATCAAAGATTTTAGAGGATTATCTTCTAAAGGTTTTGATAAATTTGGAAACTACACTTTTGGAATTAAAGAACATATAATTTTTCCTGAGGTTAGCTTTGATAGAGCTGACAAAGTTCGAGGATTAGATATTATAATAGTAATTAAATCTATAAATAAAGAACATAGTTTTGCATTATTAGAAAAAATGAATTTTCCATTTATTAAAAAAGGAGATAATTAAATATGGCTAAACTAAGCGCAGTAAATAAAAACAAAAAAAGAATAAAATTATCTGATAGGCTTTTTAAAAAAAGAGCAGCCTTAAAGAAAATAGTGATGGATAAAAAAATCACTCTTGAAGAAAGATTTAAGGCACAACAAAAATTATCAAAATTACCAAGAAACTCAGCAAAAACTAGAGTTATGAATAGATGTGAAATAACAGGAAGACCACATGGAGTTTATAGGAAATTAAAAATCTCAAGAATTGCGTTAAGGCAATTAGGACTACAAGGAAAGATACCAGGACTAATTAAATCAAGCTGGTAGAAAGGATAATTATGAGTTTAAGTGACCCAATAGGAGATATGATTGCAAGAGTAAAAAATGCTCAAGCAAGAAATCATAAAAAAGTAGAGTTACCCTCATCTAACTTTAAATCTAAAATAGCTGATATATTGAAAAATGAAGGTTTCATAAAAGACTTTAAAATAACTGAAGATAAGAAACCTAGTTTGTTATTAGAACTAAAATATCATTCCGGAAATCCAGTTATTAGTGCTTTCGAAAGAGTATCCAAACCTGGAAGAAGAATTTTTTCAAGTGCGAGTGGTCTACCAAAAATTAATAATGGCCTTGGTATTGCTATAATCTCTACTCCAAAAGGAGTTATGACTGATATAGATGCCAGAAAACAAAAGGTTGGTGGAGAAATAATCTGTAAGGTATTTTAATGTCTAAAATAGGTAAAATAAACATATCAATTCCTGAAAAAGTAAAAGTTGCATTGGCAGGTAATATTATAAATATTGAAGGTCCATTAGGTAAAAAAACAATTAATGTAGATCTTGATATGTTTAATTTAGATATAAAAGATGGAAAAGAGATTTCCATTAAACCTAAAAAGGTTGATCAAAATTCAAAAAGACTTTGGGGCATGAACAGAAGCTTAATTAATAATGCTGTTATAGGATCTAGCACTGGATATGAGAAAATTTTAGAATTAGTAGGTGTAGGATATAGAGCAGCCTTAAAAGGTAATCAATTAAATTTACAGTTAGGATATAGTCACGATATTAATTTTGATATACCTGAGGGCATCAAAATTACTGTAGAAAAGCAGACAACTTTGAAAATTACAGGCTCAGATAAACAATTAGTTGGTGCAGTCTCATCAAAAATTAAATCATTAAGAAAAATTGAACCTTATAAAGGAAAAGGAATAAGAGAAAAAGGTCAGTACGTTCTTAAAAAAGAGGGAAAGAAAAAATAATGAAACTTAACACCAGAATAAGAAAAAGATTTAGAGTGAGCAATAAAGTTAAAAAAGTTGCTTCAAGTGATAGATTTAGATTAAGTATTTCAAGATCTTCAAAAAATATTTCTGCTCAAATAATTGATGATATAAAAAAAGTAACTTTATTGTCTGCTTCTTCCATAGAAAAAGATCTTAAATTAGTAGAAAAAGTAAATAAAATAGAATTATCAAAATTAGTGGCACAAAAATTAGCAAAAAAAGCACAAGAAAAAAATATAACTAAAATTTACTTTGATAGAGGTTCTTATAAATATCATGGAAGAATTAAAGTTTTTGCTGAGACTTTAAGAGAGAATGGGATGAAATTTTAACTATGGAAAATTTTAAAGATAAAAAAATAGACGATATATTAGAAAAGTTAGTGCATATAAATAGAATCACTAAAGTTGTAAAGGGTGGAAGAAGATTTGGCTTTTCAGCGTTAGTAGTCGTTGGAAATCAAGCGGGAAAAATTGGTATAGCACACGCAAAAGCAAAACAGGTCCCTGATGCAATTAAAAAAGCAAATGAAATGGCAAGGCGTAAACTTATACACATACCGCTTAGAGAAGGTAGAACCATACATCATGATGTAAGTGCTAAAGATGGGTCAGGTAGAATAGTTTTAAGAGCAGCTTCTAAGGGAACCGGAATAATTGCTGGAGGACCAGTTAGAGCAGTTTGTGAAGTTTTAGGTGTGAAAGATATAGTTGCTAAGTCTATGGGTACATCAAATGCTCATAATGTCATAAGAGCCACAATGAAAGCGTTAATGAAACAAAATTCACCAAAACAAATTTCAGCAATAAGAAATAAGAAAATTTCAGAAATAGTAGAAAAAAGAGGATAATGATAGATCTAAATAATAGAGCCAAGATAAATAAACCAAAAAAAAGAGTTGGCAGAGGTATTGGCTCTGGTAAAGGTAAAACATCAGGAAGAGGTGTCAAAGGTCAAAAATCAAGATCAGGGGTAGCAATTAAAAGTTTCGAAGGTGGTCAAATGCCACTATATAGGAGATTACCCAAAAGAGGCTTCAATCCTATTTCAAAAGATAAAGTTGCTATTTTAAATTTAAATAAAATTCAATCATATATAGATAAAAAAAGTATAAACCCAAATGAAATACTTAACTCAAATTTACTTATTAAATTAAAATTAATTAACAAGAATTCGGTTAAACTAAAAATTTTAGGTACAGGAGAAGTTAAAGATAAAATTAATATTGAAGCAGATTTAGCATCAAAGTCAGCAATAGAAAAACTCGAAAAAATTGGTGGATCTATTCAAATTAAAAAATAGTTTACTAACATGAGTGCCTCATCTTCAACTAATGATCTGAGAAATAGAATAATTTTTACTATTCTTATACTCGCAGTATACAGATTTGGTACTTTTGTACCATTGCCTGGAATAGATCCAGAGCAATTAAAAATAATGATGGAAGGTAATCAGAAGGGATTACTTGGAATGTTTAACGTTTTTGCAGGGGGTGCTGTCAGCAGAATGGCAATTTTTGCATTAGGAATTATGCCATACATTTCATCTGCAATTATTGTTCAACTTTTAACTGGAGTTTCTGAATATTTTAAAAATTTGAAAGCACAGGGTGAGACAGGCAGAGCAAAAATTACTCAAATTACAAGATATGGAACTGTTCTTTTAGCAACAGTTCAAGGTTATGGTCTTTCAGTAGGTTTAGAGTCTTCTGCAGATTTAGTTATAAATCCTGGAATGTTTTTTAAAATTACAACAGTAACAACAATTGTTGCAGGAACTATTTTTTTAATGTGGCTAGGAGAACAAATAACTCAAAGGGGAATTGGTAATGGTATATCATTAATAATATTTGCTGGAATTGTAGCAGAAATTCCTCGAGCATTAGTTACAACTTTTGAACTTGGTAGAACAGGAGCAGTATCTACTTTTATGATTCTTGCAATTTTTATTTTATTAATTTTAACCATATTATTTGTAGTATTTATGGAGAGAGCTTTAAGAAAAATACTTATAAATTATCCCAAAAGACAAATGGGTAATAAGATGTATGGAGGTGAGTCATCACATCTACCTTTAAAAATAAATCAAGCTGGAGTTATACCTGCAATTTTTGCCTCTGCACTTTTATTATTGCCTGTAACTTTTTCAAATTTTTCATTTTCTGATAATGAAACATTCTTAAATTTAAGTTCATTTTTTACTCAGGGACAACCCTTATATATGCTATTATACGCATCTGGTATAATTTTTTTTACTTTCTTTTATACTTCAATAACATTTAATCCTACAGAGACTGCAGAAAATCTGAGAAAATATGGTGGGTTTGTTCCTGGTATTAGACCTGGTGAAAGCACAGCAATTTATATTCAAAATATTTCAACAAAATTAACAACTATAGGAGCTTTATATCTAACACTTGTATGTTTGATGCCAGAATTTTTGATTGCAAATTATCCTATTCCTTTTTACTTAGGCGGTGCATCTATATTGATTGTAGTTGTTGTTGCAATTGATACTGTAACTCAAATCCAAACAAGATTAATGAGTTCACAATACGAACAACTAATTAAGAAAACTAAATTTGGAAGATAAGTGAACATTATTTTATTTGGACCTCCGGGTGCTGGTAAAGGAACACAAGCTAAACATCTAGTAAAAAAACTAGATAATTATCAAATTTCAACAGGAGATATGTTGAGAGATGAAATTACAAAAAATTCACAAATTGGTAAAATTATCGTTAATGATATGAATGATGGTAAATTTGTAAGTGATATTATTGTTAATCAACTTATAAAAAATATTATTTTTAATCCTAAAATGAAAAATAAATTAGTATTTGATGGTTACCCTCGTTCACTAAGTCAGGCTAAAAATTTAGATATATTACTTAAGGAGAGCAACCAGAATATAAAATTTGTTTTTTATTTAAATGTTAATAAAGAAACAATTATTAAAAGAATTGAAAAAAGAAAAATTATCGAAGATAGGTCAGATGATGAATTAAACATAACTCTAAGAAGGTATGATACCTATATGAAAACAACTAAACCAGTTTTAGATTTCTACTCAAAAAATTCTAATTTCCAAGAGATTGATGGATCTCTTGAAATTGAACAAATAACCAATAAAATCGATACTTTTATCAATGTTTAAGGCGTTGACTTTGATTAATCTTATTATATAAAAGGCACAATTTATCACAAAAATTATGGCTCGTATTGCAGGTATAAACATTCCACAAAATAAACTTGTTCACATTGGACTAACGTATATTTATGGTATTGGTGATAAATTCTCAAATCAAATCTGTACGTCGCTTGAAATCCCAAGAGCAAAAAGAGTAAATGAACTTACTGATGACGAGATATTGAAAATAAGAGAGTACATTGATCAAAATTTTAAAGTAGAAGGTGATCTTAGAAGAGATTACTCACTTAGTATTAAAAGATTAATTGATTTAGCAAGTTATAGAGGAACTAGACATAGAAAAAAATTACCGGTTAGAGGCCAAAGAACAAGATGCAATGCACGAACTAGAAAAGGTAAAGCAATAGCAATAGCTGGAAAAAAATTAACACCAACTAAAAAATAAATATGGCAAAGTCTGATAAAGTTGAAAGTAATGATCAGAAGATAGAAAAGTCTTCAAAAAAAAGTGCTAAAAGCTCTTATTCAAAAAAAAAGAAAGTTAAAAAAAATATTCTAAACGGTATTGCTTATGTGCAATCAACATTTAATAACACAATCATATCAATAGCTGATACTAATGGTAATGTAATATCTTGGGCATCTGCTGGACAAAAAGGATTTAAGGGTTCAAGAAAATCTACTCCCTACGCTGCTCAAATTGCTGCAGACTCTGCTGCTTCTAAAGCTTTAGAATATGGAATGAAAACTTTATCTGTAGAAGTTAAAGGACCTGGATCAGGTAGAGAAACAGCTCTCAGAGCTTTACAAGCAAGAGGTTTCAAAATTTTGTCTATCAAGGACACTACGCCAATGCCACATAATGGCACAAGACCACCAAAGAAAAGGAGAGTTTAATGGAAGTTGAAAATGTTAATGTAAAAAATTGGAAGTCATTAATTAAACCTGCTAAGCTAGATGTTCAAATTAGTGAAGATCTTACTCATGCTAAGATAGTTGCTGAACCATTAGAAAAAGGTTATGGCCTAACTTTAGGAAATTCTCTTAGAAGAATTTTGCTTTCTTCAATAAGAGGAGCTGCTGTTACTTCAATACAAATTGATGGAGTTCTTCATGAGTTTACGTCGATTAAAGGTGTTAGAGAAGATGTTACTGATATAGTTTTGAACGTCAAATCTCTTGCGCTAAAATCTAACTCAGAGGGTACAAAAAAACTTATTTTAGATGCAAAAGGACCTGGAGAGATTAAAGCTTCAGATATTGCACCAGTGACAGACGTTGAAATTTTAAATCCAGACCTGGTCATTTGTAATCTTGATGAAAAAACCTCATTTCATATGGAAATGAATGTTAATACTGGAAAAGGTTATGTACCAGCTGATTTAAACAAGCCCGAAGAGCCGCCATTAGGTTTAATTGCTATTGACTCGCTTTACAGTCCAGTAAAAAAAGTTTCATTTTCAGTAAGTACAGCAAGAGAAGGAAAAGCACTTGATTATGATAAACTTATTATGGAAGTTGAAACTAATGGTTCTATCTCAGCAGAAGATGCAGTTGCTTATTCAGCAAGAATTTTCCAAGACCAGCTAAAAATGTTTATAAACTTTGATGAACCAGTTGAGGCTCCTGTAAAAGAAGTTTCTACTGAACCTGAATTTAATAAAAACTTACTGAGAAAAGTAGATGAACTGGAACTATCTGTTAGATCTATGAATTGTTTAAAAAATGATAATATTATTTATATTGGAGATTTGGTTCAAAAATCTGAAGGCGAGATGTTAAGAACACCTAATTTTGGAAGAAAATCATTAAATGAAATCAAAGAAGTTCTAACAGGCATGTCTTTATATTTGGGCATGGAAATACCTAACTGGCCACCAGACAATATTGCTGAAATGTCTAAGAAATTAGAGGAAGCTATCTAATGAGACATAGAATGGCAAATAAGAAGTTAAATAGAACTTCTGAACATAGAAAGGCTTTATTAAAGAATATGTTAAACTCTTTAATAAAATATGAGCAAATAAAAACCACTTTGCCAAAAGCAAAATTTTTAAAACCCCAAGCAGATAAAATTATTACTTTAGGAAAGAGAGAGACTTTACAAACAACTAAAATGTTAGTTTCACAACTTCAAGATATTAAGTCTGCTAATAAAGTTAAAAAAACACTTTCCAAAAGATACGAAAATAGAAAAGGTGGATATACAAGAATTATAAAAGCTGGATTTAGATATGGTGATAATGCACCAATGGCAGTAATTGAGTTTGTTGACAGAGATGTTGAGGCAAAAAGAGTAGATAAACCAAAGAAAGATACTACAAAAGAATCTACAAAGGCTGAAGAAAAAAAACAAGTATCAGTATAAATTCAAAATCATGAAAAAGTCTTACATCGTTGATTCAACGTGTAATGAAATGCGTATTGATCGATGGGTCAGGTTTAAATTTGGAAAAATTCCTCAAGGGTTAATAGAAAAATATTTACGCTCTGGCAAAATTAAATTAAATAAAAAAAAAATTAAAAGTTCACAAAAAATTAGAATAAAAGATAATATTGATTTGTTCAATATTGAATTTAAAAAAGCAATTGTTCAAAAAAAAATTAAATTTAAACCATCTAAAGAGATTATAAAATCAAATGAAAATCAAATAATAGATGACAATGAAAACTTTATTGTATTAAATAAAAGTTCTGGAATATCAGTTCAAGGTGGAACTAAATCAAAAAAAAATCTTGTTGATATTTTTTCTAAAAGTGAAATTTTTCGAGGTACAAAACCCTATTCAGTTCATCGTTTAGATAAAGACACATCTGGGGTTTTTATTATGGCAAAAAACAGAGAAAGTGCACAATTATTAACATCTTTATTTAGATTAAGAAAAGTTCATAAAACCTATTTAGCTATTTGTCATGGTGAACTTGATAAGGAATCTGGACAATGGAATGACGATTTGATTCGATATGATGGGGAAAAAAAAATTATAGAAAAAGCTAAAACTTTATACAAAGTAATTGATAAAAATTCAGAGGCTAGTTTAGTTGAACTTAAACCAATAACTGGTCGTAAGCATCAATTAAGAAAACAGTTGTATTCTTTAGGACAACCAATTTTTGGAGATGTTAAATATAAATTATCAAACTCTACTATAGGGCTTAATAAAAATTTAATGCTTCATTCGTATCAAATAAAGTTTATTATTAATAATGTGAAACATACTTATACAGCTTTATTACCTGATTATTTTAGAAATTTATTGAAGATAAAAAGACTTAGTTTTTCAGGTTTAAAATAAATTTTTCTATTAAAATATCTTTTAATTTTGAATAATCTTTATTTTCAATTTTCATGAGATTTGTTATTCCTTTATCTTTGATACCACAAGGTATAATTTTTTTATAGTGATTTAGATTATTGTTTATATTTATTGCAAAACCGTGATAGGCAATCCATTTTTTTACTCTTACTCCAATAGCAGCGACTTTGTTTATTTTGCCATTTTCATTATGCCAGATACCCACATTATCTTTGTCAGCAAATGTTTCTATATCAAAAGTTTTTAAAGTTTCTATGATTGTTTTTTCAATAGAATATATAAATTTTCTTACATCTTTTTTACCTCTCAAATCTAAAACAAAATAACAAATTAATTGTCCAGGACCATGACATGTGATTTTTCCACCTCTGTTTGTCTCAATGATTTTAATTGATTTATCAACAATATCATTTTTACTGTAACTAGTACCGGCAGTATAAATTTCTTCATGTTCTAAAATCCAAATCAATTCTTTTTCATTATTCTTAAATATTTGCTCCAATCTCTCTTCCATAAAATTTATTGCATTAATATAATTTACCGGTTTTACTGACTTTTTGATCTCTATATTCATTTATAAATTGTATTATCTTTATTATGTATTAATAGTGCAAATTTAAATTATAGGTAGATTTATGTCTTTGACTAAAAAAACTAAAGATAAAAAAGTAAATTTTGAATTTAATAAAGAGTATATTAGAGTTGTTACCTCAAAAATAGCTAGCAACGATGCTCAATTTATTACTAATTCTTTCAGCGAAATGCATCCAGCAGATGCAGCTGATATAATTGAGCATTTAAACCAAAACGACAGAGAAAGTTTAATTAAACTAAATAACTTTAATATAGATCCAGATGTATTTGTTGAGTTAAACGAGTCAATACAAACAGAAATTATCAACTATTTGTCTTCTGATTCAATAGTAAGCATAATTAAAAATTTAGACTCTGATGATGCAATATCTATTTTAGAAAATGTACCTGAGGATGATAAAAATAATATTCTTAGTTCTTTGCCACCTAAAGATCGCTTTGCTCTATTGGAAAGTTTAAGTTATCCAGAAGATTCAGCTGCTAGGTTAATGCAAAGAGAATTTACTGCTATACCTAGTAACTGGTCAGTAGGACAAACTATTGATTATTTGAGAGAAAATAAAGATCTTCCTGAGGAATTTTTAGAAATATTTATTGTTAATGAAGACTTTAACCCTATAGGCACAGTTCCGTCTTCTAAGGTATTAACATCCCCAAGAGATACTAAGATGGTGACTGTAATGTCTGAATCACAATTACTAGTCCCAGTAGATATGGATAAGGAGGAAGTTGCTAACTTGTTTGAAAACTATAATCTAAATTCAGCAGCAGTTGTTGACAAAAATAATAAGCTTGTAGGTATGATTATGAATGATGATGTACTAACAGTCTTAAAAGAAGAAGCGGAAGAAGATGCGTTGAGACTAGCAGGGGTTGGTGATGAAGAAATAACAGATGGAGTAATAACCAAGACTAAAAGAAGATTTAATTGGTTGCTATTAAATTTATTTACTGCATTCCTAGCAACGTGGTGTATAAGTTTATTTGGTGCAACAATCGAACAAATGGTAGTTTTAGCTTTTTTGATGCCGATTGTTGCCTCAATGGGTGGTAATGCTGGAATGCAAACATTAGCAGTTACTGTACGAACTATTGCAACTAATGATCTAACTAAAAATAATTTCTCTTCAAATGTTTTTAAAGAGTTTTCAATTGGTATTTTAAATGGAGTTATTTTTGCAATCATAAGTGCTATAATTGTTCAAATATGGTTTCAAGACAATCTACTCTCAATAATAATTGCTATTTCAATGGTATTGACAATGATTATTGCAGGTTTATTTGGAATATTAGTTCCATTTACTCTAAAAAAAATGAATATTGATCCAGCAATAGCCTCAAGTGTGTTTGTGACAACAATAACAGATGTAATTGGTTTTGTATCTTTTTTAGGTGTTGGGGCTTATTTTTTATAAATTATAAATTATCTATCAATCTGACTCCATTCAAATAGTAAGCCACAAATAGCCTAGATTTGTTAATAGCATTTGATAATTTTAAGTTATTTTTATTTCTTAATTCTAAGTAATCAATTTTAATTTTAAATTGTTTTTGAAAATCATCTTTTACAGTTAAAAGATATTTATTTTTATTTTTTTTGATTTTAATATTTTTTTTTAAATAAATTAATTTTCTTATTATTTTGCCTGCTAATTCAAGATTTTCTTTTGAAAGAAGGTAGTTTCTTGATGATAGGGCAACTTTATTTTTTTCACGAATAGTTGCGCATCCCACAACGTCAGTATTATATTTATTTTTTAAATAATTTTTAACTAAAAACATCTGCTGAAAGTCCTTATTACCCATAAAAATTTTATTTGGCATGATAATTTTTGTTAGTTTGTCCATTACATCTAAAACTCCCTCAAAATGACCGTCTCTATATTTAGCGCATAAAATTTTATCTTTTTTATCTAGTTTAATTTTAGGTTTCATATTATTTTCAAATATATCTCTAAATTTTGGAATATAGACAAAATCAACTTTTTTAGATTGACTTAATATTTTTAAATCTTTGTTAATATTCTTAGGGTAGGTTTTAAAATCTTTTTTATTATTGAATTGTTTTGGATTAACAAAAATACTTACTATTGTTTTATGACAAATTTGATTCGACTTACTAATAAGCGATAAATGTCCTTTGTGGATTGAGCCCATGGTAGGAACAAACCCAATGTCACTAAAATGCCTTAATGATTTAGTCAATGATGTCTTATTTAATAAAATTTTCATTTGTGTAAAATTCTTAAATAAGTAAAACATTTAAATGATTAAACAAGCTATAATTCCATTAGCAGGACTTGGTACCAGATTGTTACCTTTGACAAGTGTTTTTGCAAAGGAATTATTACCTATCAATGGTAAACCTGGAATTGAATATATATTACAAGAATGTATCGACGCTGGTATTAAAGAAATAATTTTTATTATTTCAAAAAAGAAAATGATGATCAAAAAATATTTTTATAGTGATAAATTTTATAAAAATGTAATTAAAAAAAAAAATGATCCTAAAATTATTGAAGAATATAAAAAGATTTTAAAATATAAAAAAATGATAAAATTTGTTTATCAAAACAAACCTAAGGGTACAGGAGATGCGGTACTAAAAACAAAAAAATTTATTAAAGATAAATATTTTTTAATGTTATTACCAGACGATTTAATAATTAAAAATAATTGTTCAAAATCAATGATTTCTACTCACAATAAATATAATTCATCAGTTATGGCCAGCATGAGAGTTAAAAAAAAAACAGTATCCAGATGGGGTATTTTTAACTTAAGTAAAAAAGTCTCTAAAAATAATTTTATTATTAATGAGGTGGTTGAAAAACCATCTATTAAAAAAGCCCCATCAAATAAAGCGGTAATTGGTAGATATATTTTACCTAAGAGAATTTTTGATAAATTAATAAACCAAAAACCTGGAAAAGGTGGTGAAATTCACATCACAGACGCAATACAATCTCTAATTAATGATAATGAAAAATTTATTGCACATAATTTTACTGGTAAATATTTGGACTGCGGTACAATGGACGGATTTATAAAATCTAATTTGGAAATAGGTAAGTTATGAAACTTTGCATGATTGGTACTGGTTATGTTGGTCTTGTGAGTGGAGTTTGTTTTTCTGATGTTGGTAACACAGTTTATTGTGTAGACAAAGATCAAAAAAAAATTGATTTATTAAATAAAGGAATCGTTCCAATTTTTGAACCCGGTCTTGAAGAAATTCTAAAAAAAAACTATAAGCAAAAAAGATTAATATTTACATCAGATTTAAAAGAAGCTGTAATAAATTCAGATATAATTTTTATTTGTGTTGGAACGCCAACAAAAAAAAATTCAAATTCAGCTGATCTGAAAAATGTTTTTAGTGTTGCAAAAGATATAAAAAAAATTATTAAAAAATACAAAATCCTAGTTACAAAATCGACAGTACCCGTATCTACTGGTGATCAAATTGAGAAAATTCTATTTAGTCTTAAGAAAAAAAAATTAGTTGATATTGTATCAAATCCTGAGTTCTTAAGGGAAGGAGAGGCGATGCGTGATTTTGTTTATCCAGATAGAGTAATAATTGGAACAGATAGTAAAAAAGCAAATAGAATATTAAAATCCCTTTATTTACCAATCATAAAAAAAACAAGTAGATATTATAATACATCAAGAAGGGGTGCCGAATTAATAAAATATGCCTCAAATGCCTTTTTAGCTACAAAGATTTCATTTATTAATGAAATAGCGAATTTATGTGAAAAAACTAGTGTTGACGTCAAAGATATATCTTTAGGTATGGGTTCTGATCAACGTATAGGAGAAAGATTTTTAAGAGCTGGACCTGCTTATGGTGGTTCTTGTTTTCCAAAAGATACGCGTGCATTGATTGATACTGGAAATAAATTTAAAACTAATTTGTCTATAGTAAAAACTGTGGTTAATTCAAATAATAAAAGAAAGAGCCTACTAACCAAAAAAGTTGAGAAAATTATTGGTAACAACTTAGAAGGAAAAAATATTACTTTTTTAGGTGTAACATTTAAACCTAATACTGATGATATGCGAGAAGCATCCAGTATTCCTATGATAAAATATCTTAATAAAAAAAAATGTAAAATTAAATATTATGATCCATCTGGAGAAAAAAGTGAATTTATGGGTTTAAAAAATGTTACCTATTCTAAAAATATTTCATTAGCCTGCATAAAAGCAGATTTAGTAATTTTACATACTGAGTGGAATGACTTTAAATTATTGAATTTTAAAAAATTAATTAAAAAAAATAAGTTTAAAATCTACGATTTGAGAAATTTATATTCGCCACAAAAAATGAAAAGGCAAAATATTCAGTATTATAGCGTAGGAAGATAATTTATTTCAATTCAAATATCGCATCTACCTCAACAGATACACCTAACGGCAAGCTGTTTGTACTTACTGCAGCTCTTGTATGCTTACCAGCATCTCCGAATACTGATGAGATTAAATCGGAAGCTCCATTTATAACTTTTGGTTGTTCAATAAAATCATCCGTAGAATTAACAAAACCAGTTAATTTTATACAGGATTTAATTTTTGACAAGTCTCCGTTGCACGCAACTTTAGCTTGGGAAATAATACTCATTCCACATCTTTCAGCAGCCTTGTATCCTTGATCCACCGTAAGATCTTTACCAATTTTTCCTTTTATTAATTCTCCATCATTAGAAATCGAAATTTGACCTGAAATGAATAAAAAATTACCACTTATTTTAGTAGCAACGTAGGAACCAACAGGTGGTTTAGCCTCAGGTAATTTTATATTAAGTTCTTTCAATTTATTTTCAAATGTCATTTTTTTTTCCTTTTTGAAGTTTTCTTATTTTTATCGTATTCACGTCTTTTCTCAATAAGGATTAAGGCCTCTTCCATATTTAATTCTGTAGGGTCTTTTTCCTCAGGTATTGTTGCATTTAGAGACTTGTATTTGATGTATGGACCATATTGTCCTTTCATAATTCTAACAGGTTTTTTATCCTCAGGATGTTCGCCAAGATCTTTTATTATTGAAGATGATATTCTTCCTGGTTTAGCTTCAGCTATTAAAATTATTGCTCTATTTAAACCAATTGAAAATATTTCTTCCACATTTTCAATTCTGGCTGATTTATTTTCACATTTTAAATAGGGACCAAATCTACCTGTATTTAAAGAAATCTCTTTTTGATTTTCAGGATTTATTCCTAACGATTTTGGAAGAGAA
The DNA here is from genome assembly GCA_902557585.1 of uncultured Pelagibacteraceae bacterium. The sequence goes on along the minus strand of CACEBA010000003.1, from coordinate 24,516 downwards.
CATAAAAATTTTGCCCTATCTATATCAATAGAGTCTAATGTAATTCCTTTTGGAATTGAAATATTTTTTAATAGTTCATTTACATCTTTTTTATTTTTTTTAATTTTTTTCTTTTTCTTCTTATTGGTCTCTTCTTCATGATCTAAAACTCTCTCATATTGCAAATAAGGGCCAAATCTTCCATTTTTAAGAAATATATCATTTCCATTATCGTGTTTTCCTAGATATTTTGGTTCAGCTAATTGTGCTTGTGCAGCAGCCTTAGCCTTTGATAAAGGGCGCGTAAATTTACATTCTGGATAGTTAGAACAACCAATAAATGCCCCTCCTCTAAAACTATTTTTTAAGCTTAATGAACCTGTGTTACATAATTTGCACTTTCTTGCTACATTACCATCCTTATCTTTATCAAAAATTAAAGCACCCAAACTTTCATTTAGTAAATCCAAAACCTCTCTAGTTCTTTTTTCCTTAACTTCAGATACGTTACTATGAAAGTCTTTCCAAAATAATTCTAAAACTTTTATCCAACTTTCTTTACCGGTTGTAATTTCGTCTAATTGATCTTCTAATCCTGCTGTAAAATTATAATCAACATATTTAGAAAATAATTTTTCTAAAAAAGCAGAAATTAATTTTCCACGATCTGTTGGAAAAAATCTTTTATTCGTTATTTCAGCATATCCACGATTAGAAATAGTTGATATAATACTTGCGTATGTCGAAGGTCGTCCTATACCGAGTTCTTCTAATTTTTTAACCAAACTTGCTTCAGAATATCTAGCTGGGGGTTGTGTAAAATGTTGTTCATCTATAAATGATTCAATATTTATAAGTCCTTTTTTAACTTCCGGGAGTATTTCATCATCGTCATCTGTATTTAGGTTTTTATAAACTTTTAAAAATCCATCAAACTTTAAAACTGAACCGCTTGCTTTACAAACTGTGCCTTTATCATCTGTTTCAATAGTAATTGTATTCCTATCGAATTTAGCAGAAGACATTTGAGAGGAAAGAGCTCTACTCCATATTAAATTGTACAATTTATTTTGGTCAGTGCTTAAATATTTTTTCACCGCTTCTGGAGATCTATTTATATCTGTGGGTCTAATAGCTTCATGTGCTTCTTGTGCATTTTTGGCTTTTTTTCCAGAATAGTTATTCACTTTTTCAGGGACATACTCATTTCCATAACTATTTTTAACAAAATTTCTAAAATCACTAATAGCATCTGCTGATAAGTTTGTGCCATCTGTTCGCATGTAAGTTATTAAACCAACTGTATCTCCTTCAATTTCAATTCCTTGATAAAGTTTTTGTGCAATTTGCATAGTTCTAGAGGCCCCAAATCCCAATTTACTTGAAGCAACTTGTTGAAGTGTAGAGGTTGTAAATGGACCTGATGGATTTCTATTTACAATTTTTGAGGAAATATCAACAATATTAAATTTTTTATTTTTTAATTCAGAAATTGCTTTTTCAATATTTTCTTTTTTTTTAAAGGAAAATTTTTCAATTTTTTTTCCATCTAATTGATAAATACTTGCAGTAATTGTATTTTTTTTTTCATCTTCAAATTTTAAACTTAAAGTCCAAAACTCTTCTGGATTAAATAACTCAATTTCATGCTCTCTTTCTGTTATTAATTTTAATGCAACAGATTGCACTCTACCTGCAGACTTTGACCCTGGAAGTTTAGTCCATAATATTGGTGAAATATTAAAACCAACAAGGTAGTCCAGCGCTCTCCTTGCCATATATGCATCTACTAATAAAGGTTCAATTTGTCTTGGATTTTCAATTCCATAAGTTACGGCCTTTTTAGTGATTTCGTTAAACACAACTCTTTCAACTTCTTTATCTTTTAGCAGTTTTTTTTCACTCAAATATTCTTTGACATGCCATGCTATGGCTTCTCCTTCACGGTCAGGGTCAGTTGCTAAAATAATTTTAGAAGAACCTTTTGCGGCATCAGTTATTTCTTTAAGATATTTTTTTGAAAAACTGTCAACTTCCCATTCCATTTTAAAATTTTGATCTGGATCGACAGAACCATTTTTAGATGGCAAATCTCTAATATGACCATAGCTAGCTAAAACTGTGTAATTATCACCTAAATATTTATTTATTGTTTTAGCTTTAGCTGGACTTTCAACTATGACTAGATTCATAATTAAACAAACTACTCAAAAGTAATTGATAGTCAATTTAATAAATTTTTGTCTTACTTTCTTCTTTATTTTTCAGTCGTTTAATATTTTCTCTGTGGGTATAAAATATTAAAACAAACATAATTCCAAAAAAAAATATATTACTTATATGATTGCTAAAAAAAATATATATTGGTATTACAATTGAGCTAAGTAGTGATGATAAAGATGAATATCTAAATATTAGAAAAATTATTAACCAAGAAACACAAAAAATAAAACCCAAAAAAATATTTATAGCAAATAATATACCAACATAAGTGGCCACACCTTTGCCACCTTTAAACTTTAGCCAAACTGGAAAAACATGACCCAAAAAGGCACAAAGAGATACAATATAAATTAATTCTGGTTGATTTAACTTAACATAAATTACAGGAATTACCGCTTTTAGAATATCTAGTGAAAGCGTCAAATAACCTATAAATTTATTACCTGTTCGCAATGCATTTGTTGCACCTATATTTCCAGATCCTATTTCTCTAATATCTTTTTTTAAAAAGATTTTAGTTAATAAAAATCCAAAAGGTATAGAGCCCATTAGGTATGAGATTATACCTATAGTTAAATATTCCATTTTTATACTTTAAATAATTCCTGACCTTTTACAAACGTATTGATTACTTTTCCTTGTAATTTTTTATCCTCAATTGATGTGTTTTTTGACTTAGAGATTAAGTTTTCTTTTTTGACAACCCAAGGTTTGTCTATATCAACAATACAAAAATCTGCATCATTTCCAATAGATAAATTTCCTTTATTTATATTTAATATTTTTGCAGGGTTTGAGGTTAATGCTTGAATTATAGTATCAAGTTTAATTGATCCATTATGGTATAGTTCTAAACTTAGTGATAACAGTGTTTCAATACCAGATGCTCCGGTTGCAGCTTGAGAAAATGTTAATCGTTTAGACTCTTCATCTTCAGGCTTGTGATCAGAAACAATTACATCAATCGCTCCTTCTTTCAATCCTTGAACTAATGCCTCTCTATCTTCTTCTTTTCTAAGTGGGGGGGATAATTTTAAAAAAGTCTTAAAATCACCAATATCATTTTCATTCAAAGATAAATTATTTATTGAAACTCCTGATGTAAATTTTACTTCATTTTTCCTTTGACTAATAATATCAACCGATTTTGCAGAAGAAATTTGCGAGATATGATATCTACATCTAACTCTTTCTAGTAATGTAAGATCTCTTTCAATAATAATTCTTTCTGCAATATCTGGTATTCCAGACAGGCCAAGTTTTGAAGCAATTATACCAGAATTAATCATACCGTTTTCTGATAGATGTAAATCCTCAGCATGTTGCATAATTAGACAACCTAAATCCTTAGCGGAATTCATAATTCTAGACATTAGTCTAGTATTTTGAATAGTTTTAACTCCGTCTGTAAATGCGATAATTCCTTTTTTAGCCAAAAGACCAAATTCTGTCATGTTTGAACCTTCAATATTTTGAGTTAATGAGGCACATGGAAAAATATTTATTTTAGATTTATCTCTCCCTCTTCTTTTTAAGAAATCAACAATAGAAACATTATCTATAATTGGATCTGTATTTGGCATGGTTACTACAGAAGTCACACCACCAGATAAAGCTGCATTACTTAATGTTCTAAAATTTTCTTTATATTCATAACCTGGCTCACCAACAAATACCCTCATGTCTACTATACCAGGGAAAATATATTTTCCCTTAAGGTCAATTGGTTTTTCTCTTGATGGAAGATTGTTGTTATTAACTTTTTTACCAATAGCTTCAATTTTACCAAACTCGTCAATTATAAGACCACCATTCTCATTCAAAGAGTTATGTGGGTCAATAATATTTGCGTTTATAAAGTATTGTTTTTTCATTTATTCACAAAATATTTTTAAGCATGCCATTCTTACAGCAACCCCAAGTTCTACCTGTTCTTTAATTACACTTTTGTTAATATCATCAGCTAATCTTGTATCAATTTCAATTCCTCTATTCATAGGTCCCGGATGCATAATTAAAGCATCAGATTTTGCATGATCTAGCTTATCAGGAGTTAGACCATAGTATTCATAATATTCTCTATTCGATGACAAGAAAGAACTTGTCATTCTCTCATTTTGTAATCTCAACATCATTACAATGTCACAATCTTTAAGTCCTTTTTTCATATCAGTAAAAGTATTTACTCCAAATTTTTCTATTTCTTTTGGCATTAGATTTGTAGGAGCAACTAAATTTACTTCTGCACCAAGCATAGTTAATAAGTAAACATTTGATCTTGCTACACGTGAATGTAAAATATCTCCACATATTGCAATCTTTAATCCTTGAATTTTATCTTTACGGTTAATTATAGTTAGAGCATCAAGTAATGCTTGAGTAGGGTGCTCTCTACGTCCATCTCCAGCATTCAATACTACACAATTAACTTTTTGTGAGAGAAGGTTGCAGGCTCCTGAGTCTTGATGTCTGATAACAATTATATCTGGATGCATTGCATTTAAGGTCATAGCTGTATCAATTAAAGTCTCACCTTTTTTAATTGCTGAATTTCCCATATTCATTGACATCACATCAGCACCTAATCTTTTTCCCGCTAATTCAAATGAACTTTGGGTTCGAGTTGATGGTTCAAAAAAAAGATTTATTTGAGTTTTACCTCTCAAAACGTCAGTTTTTTTATTTTTACTTCGATTTACAGTAATAAAAGTTTGAGCTTCGTTAAGAATAATATTTACATCATTTACAGAGAGATCTTGAATACCTAACAAGTGTTTTTGGGAGATTTTAATAGCTTTAATTGTTTTAGATGCCATTAAAATTAACTCTATAGCCATAATAGAGTTCTTTGGCAAGCATTAATTATTTAAAAAATCTATTGCTCCTTGAAGTATGAATGCAGCAGCATTCTGATCTATATTTTTTTCTCTTTTAGTTACATTTATATCCAATTGACTTGATAAATTAAAAGCACCTACTGTTGAAAGCCTTTCATCCCATAGACAAACGTTAATATCTAAAGCTTTATCAATATTGTTGGAGACATCCTTAACTGACTGAGCAGATCTACCTAATGTTCCATCCATATTAATAGGATAACCTATTATTATTCCTTTTATATTATTTTCCTCAATAATAATTTTTAGCTCATTTATTAAATTATCAGCACTAGTTTTATTTAATGTTTTTAATGGAGTAGCTATAGATTGTTTTTCATCACAGATTGATACACCAATTCTTTTTGATCCAAGATCTAAACCAATTAATCTATTGGTTTCTGACTGTTTTTTTTTTAACTCTTCTATAGTGATCATATTGTATAATTATAACTTAAGTGATAGTTTGCGTCATATTTAATTATCATATGAGTATTGATCTTAAAACAATAAAGCACATATCTAAATTATCAAGAATTTCTGTTGACGAAAAAAGGGCAGAAAAACTTGCTGATGATTTAAATTCTATTTTTGAATTTATAGAAAAACTTAATGAATTAAAGACAGATAATGTTGAGCCTCTTACTTCTATAGCCGAAACAACACTTAAGCTAAGATCGGATGAAGTAAAAAGCAAAAATTTAAGAGAACAAATAATTAAAAATTCTCCTCAAGAAAATGAGGATTATTTTGTAGTACCAAAGGTAATTGAATAATGTCAGATATTACAAAGCAATCTCTATCAGAATTAATTAAAAATATTAAGGAGAGAAAACTTTCTTCAACAGAAGTGACAAAAGCATTTATAGAAAGGTCTGAAAAATCTAAAGAATTAAATGTTTATGTGACTGAAGATTTTTCAGCTGCTATAGAGAAAGCTAAAAAGTTTGATCAAAAACCTAATTTAGATTTAAAATTACCAGGTATACCATTAGCAGTTAAAGATTTATTTTGTACCAAAAATGTAAAAACTACTGCAGGAAGTAAAATTTTAAATAACTTTATTCCAACATACGAGTCGACTGTCACTAAAAATATCTGGAATGAAGGAGCAATACTACTTGGTAAATTAAATTGTGATGAGTTTGCCATGGGATCATCAAATGAAACAAGTTTTTTTGGAAGTGTACAAAATCCAATTGATAAAGATTTAGTACCTGGAGGTTCATCTGGCGGCTCATCATCAGCTGTTGCTGCACAATTAACACCAATTACTATAGGTACAGATACAGGTGGTTCAATTAGACAACCAGCGTCTTTTACAGGGACAGTAGGTTTAAAACCAACTTATGGAAGTTGTTCAAGATATGGTATTGTAGCATTTGCGTCTTCATTAGATCAAGCTGGACCAATGGCTCAAAATGTTAAAGATTGTGCTTTATTACATGAGGTTATTAGCAGCTATGATGAAAAAGACTCTACTTCTATTGATTTTAAAAGAAACAATTACAGCAAAGAATTAACAAATAATATTAAAGGAAAAAAAATAGGTATTCCAAAAGAATATAGAGTAGATGGTATGCCTAAAGAAATAGAAGATCTTTGGAAAAAGGGAATTGAATATATAAAAGACTGTGGTGCAGAAATTTTAGATATTTCTCTGCCCCATACAAATTACGCTTTACCTACTTATTATATTGTAGCACCTGCCGAAGCTTCATCTAACCTAGCAAGATATGATGGTGTTAAATATGGATTTAGAGCTGATGGAGAAAATCTAATAGATATGTATGAAAAAACTAGATCTGAAGGTTTTGGAGCAGAAGTGCAAAGAAGAATAATGATTGGTACGTATGTTTTGTCCTCTGGATATTATGATGCTTATTATCTTAAAGCCCAAAAAGTAAGAAAGCTTATTAAAAATGATTTTGACGAAGCTTATAAGAAGGTTGATGCAATACTAACTCCATCTACACCAAGTTCTGCATTTAAAATTGGTGAAAAAACCAACGATCCTGTCTCTATGTATTTAAATGATATTTTTACAGTACCAGTAAATTTAGCAGGTTTACCAGGAATTTCTATCCCTGCTGGTCATGATTCAAAAGGTTATCCTTTAGGATTACAAATAATTGGCAAAGCATTTGATGAACAAAGCATTTTAAATATTGCTTATGCGATGGAAGAAAAAATAAATTTTAAAAATAAAATTACTGATTGGTGGATTAAATGAGTAAAGACAAATCAGAATATCTAATCAATAGAAAAGATAATCAGTATGAGGTTGTAATTGGTCTAGAGGTTCACGCACAAGTTACTTCAGAGTCTAAGTTATTTTCAACATCATCTACAAAATTTGGTGCAGAACCTAATACTCAAGTAAGTTTAGTAGATGCAGCCCTTCCAGGTATGCTACCAGTAATTAATGAATTTTGCGTAAAACAAGCAATAAAAACTGGCATAGGACTGAAAGCTAAAATTAATAAACGTTCTGTTTTTGATAGAAAAAATTATTTTTATGCAGATCTTCCACAAGGATATCAAATATCGCAATTTAAAGATCCTATTGTTGGTGAAGGAAAAGTAATACTAGATATGCCGGATGGTCAAAAAGAGGTTGGTATTGAAAGATTACACTTAGAGCAAGACGCAGGTAAAAGTATACATGATTTGGACCCAAAAAATACCTTTGTAGATCTTAATAGATCAGGTGTTGCCTTAATGGAAATTGTAAGCAAGCCAGATTTAAGATCACCTGATGAAGTAAATGCTTATGTAAAAAAATTAAGATCAATAATGAGATATCTTGGAACTTGTGATGGAAATATGCAAGAAGGTTCATTAAGAGCTGATGTGAATGTTTCTGTCAGAAGAAAAGGAACTAAAGAATTTGGAACAAGATGCGAAATAAAAAACGTAAATTCAATAAAATTTATGCAAATGGCAATTGAATATGAAGCAAATAGACAAGTTGATCTAATTGAAGATGGTCAATCAATTGACCAAGAAACTAGACTTTTTGATACTAAAAAAAATGAAACAAGATCAATGAGATCAAAAGAAGATGCACATGATTATAGATATTTTCCAGATCCCGATCTGTTACCTCTCGAAGTTTCTGATGCCTTTGTTGAAAACTTAAAATCAGAAATTCCAGAGTTACCTGATGAAAAGAAAAAAAGATTTATTGAAAAATTTAAATTAACACCCTACGAAGCTACAATTTTAGTTTCAGACATTGAAACATCAAATTATTTTGAAAATGTAATTAAAAAATCAGATGTGAAACTTGCAACAAACTGGATAATTGGTGAATTATTTGCAGCTTTAAATGAAAAGAACCTTGAAATTACTGAAAGTCCCATAAGTCCAGGCAACTTATCAAAATTAATAAATCTAATTAAAGATGGAACCATTTCTGGTAAAATAGCAAAAACTGTTTTTGAACAAATGATGGAAGGTGATAAAGATCCAAAAAAAATAGTTGAAGAGAAAGGATTAAAACAAGAAAGTGATCCCAAAGCATTAGAAGCTTTAATAGATAAAGTCATAGATGATAACAGAGATAAAGCTACTGAATATAAATCGGGAAAAGTCAAATTATTTGGTTTTTTTGTTGGCCAAGTAATGAAAGTATCAGGCGGGAAAGCTAATCCTCAATTAGTAAATGAGATTTTGAAGAAAAAACTTTAAAGTTTATGGGTTCAGATCTAAATATTACAAAAGATCTACAAGATTATATTTTAAACCATGGTCATAGTCTTCATCCAGTTCAAAAAGAAATAATTAATTACAATGAATCATTAGGTGATATTAAAAGGATGCAAATATCAATTTCACAAAGTCAGTTTCTTCATCTAATTATAAAAGTTTCTAATATTAAAAAAATATTAGAAATTGGAACATTTACTGGTTTAAGTACTTTATCTATGTCTTTGGCATTACCTGATGATGGCAAGATAATTGCATTAGATAAAAATGAACAAACCAATAAAATAGCTATTAATTTTTTTAAGAAAGCCAAACAGGAACACAAAATTACAACTTTGATTAAACCAGCTTTAGAGAGTTTAGTCGAAATTAAAGAAAAATTTGAACTTATATTTATAGATGCAGATAAAGGAAATTATAAAGAATATTATGAAAAATCTTTGAGTTTACTTCAAACTAGTGGTTTAATTATAATTGATAACGTCCTTTGGTATGGAGAAGTAACACTAAAAAATAACGAAGATAAAATTACTGAAACTATTAAGAATTTTAATCAATTTGTATCTAATGATAAGAGAGTTGAGAAAATTATAATCCCGTTAGGCGATGGTATGACTATTTGTAGGAAATTGTAATGTTTGAAGTTTTTGGTTTCTACAGGTTCATAAAAATTCCATATTTAAAAAAAAACAAGGAATTAATAAGTGAAATTTTAATAAAAAAAAATATTCGAGGAACAGTAATTATTTCAAAAGAGGGGATAAATGGTGCTATTTCTGGAAAGAGGTTAGACATTAAAACGACTATAAATAAATTAAAAAAGGTTTTGAAATTTAAGGATTTCAATAGCACTAATAAATCAAAAAGTTTATTTCAACCTTTTCATAAACCTAAAGTGAAAATTAAAAGTGAGGTTGTACCCATGAACCTAAAACTCAATAAAATGATCCAAAAGAAAGATAGTCATGTTGAGCCAAACAAATGGAATAAACTCATTAAAGATAAAAAAACAATTGTTATTGATGTGAGAAAACCTTTTGAACATGAAGTTGGCACATTTAAAGGCTCTGTGAACCCGAGAGTTGATAATTTTAGGAATTTTCCAAAATATCTTAGAAAACTAAAAAAAAACCAGCCTATAGCAATGTTTTGTACTGGTGGTATTAGATGTGAGAAAGCCTCCGTTTATTTAAAAAAAAAAGGTTTTAGTAATGTTTATCAATTAAAAGGTGGAATTTTAAATTATTTGAAAAAGATAGATCAAAGAAAAAGTTTATGGAAAGGTGAATGTTTTGTTTTTGATAACAGAGTTAGTTTAAAACATGGTCTCAAGTCAGGATCATATTCTATTTGTAGTGGTTGTAGAAATCCAATTTCATCAAAAAATAAAAATTCAGAAAAATATGAAGAGGGTGTTTCATGTCCAAATTGTCACGATAAATTAACAGATCAACAAAAAACAAGATTTAGAATGAGACAAAAGCAAATTAATCTTGCTAAAAAAGTTGGAAAAAGACATATCTTCCAAAAAGAATATTAATAACATTTAATATACTAGATGAATTTATTAAAAGATGAAGTTTCAACATTAGTTAGAAAGCTTGCTATACCTGCAAGTATAGGAACACTTTTTCAAACACTTTATACAATAGTTGATACTTTTTATGCTGGAAAAATATCTCCAGAAGCCCTTTCAGCTTTAACTAAGTCATTTCCTATATTCTTTATAATAATTGCAACATCTATTGGTGTAACTGTAGCTGGTACATCTTTGATAGGCAGTAGTATAGGAGAGAAAAATGAAAAAAATGTTTTAAGTTATTTTGTAAACGTAATTTTCTATGCAGTAATTATTTCGTTCATCGTATCAATACTTGGTTTTAGTTTTGGTGAAAAAGTATTTTTATTAATGAATTCCACTAAAGAAGTAACTAGTCTTGGACTAAAATATATAAATGTAATTTTTTTAGGCACAATTTTGTTTATTTTAGTAGTAGCGTTAAATTCTTTTTTACATGCTGAAGGGGATACGGTAACATATAGAAATGCTCTTATTCTATCATTTTTTTTAAATATAGTCTTAAATCCTGTTTTAATTTTTGGTTTTTTATTTATACCAGCATTAGGAATTACAGGAATCGGTGTTGCAACTCTAATAGCTCAATTTGTTTCTCTTTTAATTGTACTTAGAAAAATATTAATTAATGAAAGAATAAAGAAAATTACTTTTAATTATTTTAAAGTAAAATTTTTTTTCCTAAGTAATATTTTCTTTCAATCTATGCCAATAACTATTGCTATTTTAGGCTACTCTGTTGCAGCAGCTATTGTTTTTACTTACGTTGGATTTTCAAGTGAATATGCTGTTGCTGGTTATGGATCAGCTACTAGAATTGAACAGGTTGTACTACTTCCTATATTAGGAATTAATACAGCAATTATATCTATAATTTCTCAAAATATTGGAGCAAAACATTATAAACGCGTTGAACAATCTTATTTTACATCAGTAAAATATGGCTTGTATCTAATGTTATTTGCAGGAGGACTTATATATTTAACTTCTGATTTTGTACCTAGATTTTTCTCTTCTAATTCTGAAGTAATTGCTTTTGGTTCAATGTATTTGAAAATATCAGCTTTCATTTTACCAGCTTATCCAATTTTCTTTTTATCCAATGGTTTTTTTATGGCTTTAAAAAAATCAGAAAAAGCAATGGTAAATAATCTTGCAAGAAATGTTATAGTACCAATTTTATCATTTTACATTGCTAGATATATTAATGCAGATTTTAAAACATTTTTTTATATTTGGGCCATTTTTCAATGGTCTATATCAATTATCTTATTCTTATATGTTAAATATTATATAAAAAATAAATTAGTGAATGTTTAGATTAGTTAAAATTATTTAAAAATGTTTTTTACAAAAAAAAAAGTTTTAATAATGATTTTAATTTGCTTCATTGTTTTCTTATTTACTTATAATGATGTTAAATCAGAGCAAGTTAAAGTTATTAGTGGTTACGCGAAAATTATAGATGGAGATACAATTAAAATAAATTCTAAAAAAATTAGGTTGTATGGAATAGATGCTCCAGAAAAAAAACAAACATGTAAAAAGTCTTACCTAATAATTGGTAATTTTTCTTTTACTAAGAACTATTTATGCGGACATGTTTCTACCAATATGTTAATAAAAAAAATAAATAATCAAATTATAAAGTGTAAGATAAAAGATGTTGATAGATATAGTAGGTTTATTGGAGAATGTTATAAAAGAAACGAAAATCTCAATTCTTGGTTAGTATCACATGGTTATGCAGTTGCTTATAGAAAATATTCTAAAAAATATATTTCAGATGAAATAAATGCAAAGAATGATAAACTTGGTATTTGGCAGGGTACGTTTGAAATGCCTTGGAATTTTAGAAGAAAAAACTAATTTTATAGTCTAGAAGCACTATCTTCAATCCAGGCCCAAAGGTGTTCAGCAAAAGATCTTCTAACAAATAAATTAACAATTTGATCTCCTTTATTGTGAGCTATAACATCTATATGATTAAGAATAGTTTGCACTGATGAACCTTTTTTATTTTTGAATTCATTAAAATTATATGGACTTCCTGATGAAAATATTTCGTATATATTTTTTCCTTTAATTTCTAATTGAACAAATTGATCAGTCACATCAATTACAGCACCTAAATTATTTTTGGATATATTATTAAAAAGTATTTCATTTAACTGATATTCATTTGTATCTTTTTTTATCTCATCGTTAGTCACTATCATCCATTCATCTGGACTAAGCCAAATAGCTGTTAATTTATCACTGATTGTTGAGGTATTAGCTTCTGTTGGAAGAAGAAGATTTAAATTTTTACCAATATTTGTAAAGAATTCTCTTTTTTTACCTCTTAAATTTAACTTCATTGTAGGTGAAATTTCTTTCACAACTATATCATTGTAATTAATTTCCTCATTTGTTGCTGTTTTATAATTAAGCATTTATCCTCTTATTTTCTTCATCATAAAAAATAGTATTTGAAACCGTGACACTAATATTTTTATTTTCCATTGGAATGAAAAGTTTTTTACCTTTCATATTTTTTCCGTCTTTAACAACTGCTAATGCAATTGATTTATTAAGATTTGGGCTGAAATAACTTGATGTTACATGACCGAGCATTTCAACTGGTTTTTGATTTAATTCAGAAACAATTTGAGCACCTTCTTCTAAAACAATATTCGGATCTTCAGTCAATAAACCTACTAGTTGTTTTCTATTTTCTTTCATTGTGTCAGATCTATAAAGCGATCTTTTTCCAATAAAGTCATATTTTTTCTTACTTACAATCCAGTCCATTTGAAGATCAATAGGTGTCATTGTTCCATCGGTATCTTGGCCTACAATTATAAAACCTTTTTCTGCTCTTAATAAATGCATTGTCTCTGTTCCATATGGAGTAATATTAAATTCTTTTCCAGCCTCTATACATTTTTTCCATACAGCCTCTCCATAACTTGCTGGTACATTAATTTCGTAACTCAGTTCACCTGTAAAACTTATTCTCATTACTCTACATTTGATTTTATCAATCAATACCTCTTTAAATGACATGTGTGGAAAATTATCATCTGATAAATTTAAATCAGGAATAATTTTATTTAAAATTTTTTTACTATTAGGTCCGCACAAACTAGCGGTTGCAAAATGATCTGTAACAGATGTTAAATACACATCCAATTCTGGCCATTCAGTTTGAAGATAATCTTCAAGTTTACCTAAAACGTTTGCAGCTCCTCCTGTTGTAGTAGTCATAATGTAATGATTTTCACCCAATCTTGTCGTAACACCATCATCATAAACCATGCCGTCTTCATTAAGCATTAATCCATATCGACATTTACCTATAGCAAGCTTTGACCATGCGTTAGTATAAACTCTATTTAAAAATTCCGATGCATCACTTCCCTGAATATCGATTTTACCTAAAGTTGAAGCATCTAATATTCCAGCACTTTGTCTTGCAGCTTTACTCTCTCTTTGCACCGCTTGATGCATAGTTTCTCCATTGATTGGGTAATACCAAGCTCTTTTCCACTGACCAACATTTTCAAATTTTGCTTTATTTTTAACATGCCAATCATTCATGGGAGTTCTTCTGAAAGTATCAAAAAACTCTCCAACATTTCTTCCAACAATAGTTCCAAATGTTAAAGGAGTGTAGGGTGGTCTAAAAGTAGTTGTTCCTAATTCACCCATTTTTACACCTGCTATATCGGCAATAATTCCTAAAGCATGCATGTTTCCAAGTTTACCTTGATCTGTACCCATTCCAGTTGTCGTGTACCTTTTAACATGCTCGATTGATCTAAAACCCTCTCTGAGTGCTAATTTTATATCTTTTGCTGTAGCATCATTTTGATAATCAACAAATGGTGTAGTTTTACCAATAGGCTTGTCAGAGGGTAAAAGCCAAATATTTCTTTTCGATGTATCATGATCGTTTTCTATAGCAATATCCTCAAAATCAGAATTATTAATATTTAAAAAAATTTTTAATTTAGAATTTAAATTTTTAATTATTTCATCAAGCTCAAAATCACCAGCACAAGACCCAACACTTATTTGTTGTGCTGTGTTATTTTTGGGGATAAAAATTTTTCGTTCTTCATCAAAAGTTAGCTTACTTCCAGATTGTGTATATAGATGTACAGCAGGCGTCCAACCACCAGCAATACCTAAGCAATCACAGGAAATTGAAATTTTACTTCCAGTAACTGATGTTCCATCATTTGATAGTTTCATTATAGATACACTACTTAATCTTTTGTACCCAGTAGTATCAACAATTGAGTGTGACCAGTATATTTTTATACCAGCATCATTAATTTTTTTTATTATTCTACTATTAGAATTTTCCCTGATATCAATAATAGCTTCAACATTAAGTCCCTTATTGTGTAATGCTAAAGCACTTTCATAAGCACTATCATTATTTGTAAAAAAAATAGTTTTAGTTCCGCATGCAACACCATAAAAATTATTATATTTTTTTATAGCAGATGAGAGAATAATTCCAGGTCTATCATTATTATTAAATATCAATGGTCTTTCTAGAGCGCCAGTTGCCAAAATCACTTTTTTAGCTCTTATTTTAAGAAGTCTTTGTCTAATTTTATTTTTCTTGTCTTTTTTCTCTAAATGATCAGTTAAATTTTCTCTAGCAAGTAGATAATTATATTGATGATACGCAGCAACACTAGTTCTAGTTTTAATCTCAAGATTTTTAATATTTTTAAGCTCACTAATTTCTTTTTTTAACCATTCCGACGCTAACTTGTTATTAATTTTATTCTCTTCATTTATTTCAAAAATTGTTGATCCACCAAGTTCATTTTTTTCGTCTAAAAGTAATGTTTTGAAATTATTTTTAGCTGCATTTTTTGCTGCTAATATTCCAGATATACCGGCACCAACAACCAATACATCACAATGTATATTTCTATGGTCATATATATCAGGGTCTCTATTAGTTGGAGACTTACCCAAACCTGCAGAATGTCTAATAAAGAATTCATACTTTTCCCAAAAACTCTTAGGCCACATAAAAGTTTTATAATAAAAGCCTGCGGGCAAGAAGGGAGCTAGAAAGTTGTTTATTCCACCTATATCAAAATTAACACTGGGCCAACAATTTTGACTAGATGCTTCTAAACCCTCATAAATTTCTATTTCTGTTGCTCTTGCATTTGGTTCAGTAATATTTGAGTTAGGATTTATTTGAACTATTGCATTGGGTTCCTCAGAACCTGATGTCATAATACCTCTTGGTCGATGATATTTAAAACTTCTACCAACTAAATGAACATTATTTGCAATTAAAGCGGAAGCTAAAGTATCTCCTTTAAACCCATAGTATGTCTTTCCATCAAACTTAAAAGAAATCCTATGCGTCTCATCAATAAATTCACTTGATTTTACTCTTAAATTTTGGCTCATATTATTGTGGAGGCGGTTTTTCACCCATTTTATAAATTGCTTTTATTTGATCATTAGATGTATCTCTAACCATATTAAACCATTTACGGCAACCATGTGCATGATTCCATCTTTCAAACTGAACACCTTTAATATTCTTTCTCATAAATAAATATTCTGCCCATTCATCATCACTTAATTCAGTTGGTTGTTTAGGTCTTTCAATATGAGCTTCTCCACCAGCCTTAAATTCTTGCTGATCTCTTTCTCCACAATAGGGACAATTAATTAAAAACATTAATGAGCAACTGCAGCAGCACCATGTTCATCTACAAGGTCACCACTTACAAATCTATTTAAATTAAATGCAGCATTCAGTTTATGAGGCTCATCATTAGCAATAGTATGAGCAAACAAATCTCCAGAACCAGGTGTCGCTTTAAATCCGCCTGTACCCCAACCACAATTAAAATATAATCCTTTAATAGATGTTTTGCTAAGAATAGGACTTGCGTCAGGACATATATCAACAATGCCACCCCATTGTCTGAGCATTCTCATACGACTAAAAATTGGATATAATTCTAAAATAGCATTCAAAGTTCCTTCTACAATTTGATGACTCCCTTTTTGAGAATAGGAAATATAATCATCCGTGCCAGCACCTATAACTAACTCACCTTTGTCTGATTGACTAACATATGCATGAACAGCATTTGACATAACTACTGTATCAATAATAGGTTTAACAGGTTCTGAAACTAATGCCTGTAATGGTTTACTTTCAAGTGGTAGTTTTAAGCCAGCCATATTAGCTATTACACTTGAATGTCCTGCTGCTACTACACCAATTTTTTTAGTTTTAATAAATCCTCTTGTTGTATCTATACCTTCAACTGTATCACCATTTCTTTTAATACCTTTAACTTCACAATTTTGAATAATATCAACACCCATTTCATCTGCACCTCTTGCATATCCCCATGCAACTGCATCATGTCTTGCTGTACCAGCTCTTTTTTGTAAAGTACCACCTAAAACTGGATATCTTATATCTTGAGATGTATTAATAATTGGGCAAAATTTTTTTACCTCTTCAGTGTTTAAGTAAACTGCATCAATCCCATTTAGTCTGTTAGCGTGCGTTCTTCTTTTTAAATCTCTCACATCTTGTAAATTGTGAGCAAGATTCATTACACCTCTTTGACTAAACATTACATTGTAATTTAGCTCTTGAGACAAACCTTCCCAGATTTTTAGTGCGTGATCATATAATCCTGCACTTGCATCCCATAAATAATTAGATCTAATAATTGTTGTATTACGACCAGTGTTTCCACCACCAATCCAACCTTTTTCTACTACAGCAATGTTATGAATGTTATGTTTTTTTGCTAGATAATAAGCAGTTGCTAAACCATGACCACCACCACCAATAATGACTGCATCATATTCTTTTTTAGGTATTGGATCTTTCCAGGCTCTTTGCCAGTTTTCATGATATGACAAAGCATTTTTAAACAAAGAAAATATAGAATACTTATTTTTCATAATAATTGAATAATTACTTTATAAACATTGAATTTTCAATACAATCGCTTATTACACAATGTCATATGGAAGAGTGGGTGAGAGGCTGAAACCAGTCGTTTGCTAAATGACCGTGCGAGGAAACTTGTACCGAGGGTTCGAATCCCTCCTCTTCCGCCATCAAAATAGAGGACGATCTTTAAAGAAATCTCTCATTGCAATAGGTCTTTGTTCTAATATGTACCTGTAGACATTATAATTCTCCAAAACACGCTGAACATAGTTACGTGTTTCCCTGAATTTTATTAACTCAACCCAATCAACATAATTAATTTGTTTCTTTTGTGGGTTTTTATTAATTTTTTTCCAATACTTTACTCTGTTTGGTCCTGCATTATAAGCAGCTACAGCAAAAGGGTATGCACCATCATATTGTAAGATAAGTCCTGCAATATAATGCGAACCTAGATTAATATTATACTCAGGATCAGTAGTTAATCTTGATTTTGAGTAAGGAAGCTTGGCTTGTTTAGAAACTAATTTAGCAGTGTACGGCATTAATTGCATCAATCCTTTTGCACCTGCATGACTATTAGCCGCTAAATCAAATTCACTTTCTTGTCTTATAATAGATAAAATTAAAGCACTTTCTGGAATTTTTCTACCGTTAATTTTTTTTGGTGTGCTTATAATTGGGTAGTTGAATTTATTATGAAATCTTTTTTGATAAGATGCTATTTTAGAAACTTGTATTGCAAAGTCGTATCTATTTATATTTGTTGCTAGCTCAGCTGCTAATATTTCACTACCTTTAGAGACATCATCAGTAGCTAAATGTCTAAGAATAAATTTAGTATATTTATCCTTTTTAAGTTCATCTAAAAGATAAATAATTTTTACTAATTCTTTATTAAAAAAAATAAGTCGATATTTTTTATCAACTTCCATGTCTTTATTAAGTTCAAATTTTCCATTTGGATTGATTTTTAAAAATGCTAATTGACCATAATAAGTGGTTAAATATTTAGATGCCTCTAAATACCATTTATTAGATTTTTCTTTATCTCCAAGTTTCTCATAAGTACTGCCAAGCCAATAAGCTCCTCTTGAGGTACTTATTGGATAGCTAACGTTATCATAAAAATTTTTAAAATGATTTTTTGCCGTTAAAGGATCATTTAAAAAACTTAATGCTATCCATCCACTCATCCATTCAGCTGCAGCATAGTCTGACCCTTCAGTCATACCGTGATTACTTGATATTTTGTAAGCAATTTCGTATTTTTTTTTGTAAATAAGAGCTCGTGATATTATTTCTCTTTCCTTCCACCATTTTTCTGGCATTACTAAATAATCTTTATCATTTCTAATTTTTAGTAGAATTTCTGCTGAAGAGTCTACTCGACCTTTCTTTCTTCTCCATTTTAAACGGTCATAATTAAGACCTGCATCATTTTTTAATTTTTGTGGTACATTTTTAATTGCCTGATCAACCCCATATCCTTTACTTATTAATATTTGTCTCGCGGTATATAAGAGCTCGTAATCTTTTGGCAAATATCTTGTTAGTCTTTTAAGATCCCAATGCTTTCCATTCCATGCAAGGTAATCTGCTCTTTTAATATAATCATCAGCATTTAGACTTTTTTTAAATTTCTTTCTAAAAAACTTTAAATCATTTTTAGATAATTTTGCAGTAATCCAGCCCTCTTTAATTAACTTTGTACCTTTAGCTTTATCACCAATTAATAAGTAGCTTTCACCCAATATCATTTTACCAAATCCACTAAGTGGCTCATTATTTCCAAACCAATTAATAATTTTTTTTGGAGAAACATTGGCTATAGATAATTTATGCTCTGCTAAATATTTTAATCTATCAATTCTTGGATATTCAGGGTTACTATCTATAAAAACCTTATAATCATAGAAAGAGGCTTGATTTCCATTTGTAAGTAAATGCCTCCATTGAATAAAATTATAAATAGATTTATCTTTTGCTTTTTTCGAGATGCTTAAAGCTGAAGTCCATTTACTTTTTTGCATTTCAGAAATTGCTTTTTTAGCCAAACCATAATCTTTTTTGCTATAATATTTTGAAATTTTGATGCTCTTAGAAGGTAATATTCCTGCAACAATCGGTTTTTTTTTGGGTATTTTGAAACTTAGCTTTTTTTCTTTAATTTTCTCTACAACAATTTTTTTAATTTTTGATGGTTTTTTAATAGGCAGAATTATATTCTTAGATATCTTCTTAATTATTTCTTCAGATGATAGGGATGGTTTTTTTAAAGGTAAGATTTGTAAGTTATCAGCATAAAGATTGGTAAAATTAATAGAATTAAATACAATCATTCCAAGTATTAATAATATTTTTTTCCACATAATCTTTTAGTATATGAATCTGTAAACTATGTTATAAGTATTTATGTTTAAAGGATCAAATGTTGCTTTAATTACACCATTTAAAAACAATGGTTTAGATGAAGAGGCATATATAAAATTAATTCATTTTCATATCAATAATGGTACATCAGGTCTAGTACCCGCTGGTACCACTGGAGAGTCTCCCACACTTAGTCATACAGAACACCAGCGAGTAATTGAGCTATGTATTAAGGAGAGCAATGGCAAAGTGCCTGTTATTGCTGGCACAGGATCAAACTCTACAGAAGAAGCTATTTCCTTAACCACACATGCTGAAAAAGCAGGAGCGAATGCAGCATTAGTTGTTACACCATATTATAATAAACCTACTCAGGAGGGCTTATATCAACATTACAAAGCTATTAATGATAAATGCGGCATCCCAATATTAATTTATAATATACCCAGTAGATCTGTAATTGATATGTCAGTCGATACAATGGCAAGGCTTTACGAATTAAAAAATATTGTTGGAGTAAAAGATGCAACAGGAAATTTAGAAAGAGTTAATCAACAACTAGATAAAATGGGAAAAGAGTTTATCCAATTAACAGGCAATGATGATAATGCTTTTGAATTTAATCAGAGAGGTGGGGTAGGCACAATTAGTGTTACTGCAAATATTGCACCGAAACTTTGCTCAGAATTTCAAATCAAATCTAAATCTCAAGATGAAAAAGAACTTTCTCAAGCAAAAGAATTAGATAAAATTTTACAACCAGTTCATTCAGCGATGTTCGTTGAGAGCAATCCTAGTCCAGTAAAATATGCAGCAAAGCTAATGAATTTATGTAATGACGATGTTAGATTACCACTAGTAAAAATTACTGATGATACTAAAATAATTGTTAAAAAAGCATTGGAATCTGCAAAGCTTATTTAATGAACAAAAAAACCAATCCTGGTTTAAAGATTATTTGTTTAAATAGAAAAGCAAGTTTTAATTATTATTTTGAAGATATTCTAGAGGCAGGCATTGTTTTAAAAGGATCTGAAATTAAATCTGTAAGGAATGGAAAAATTAATATAGCAGATGCTTACGCTGTTGAAAAAAAAGGAGAATTAGTTCTAATAAATTCACATATTTCATCATACAAGCAGGCAAGTTATTCTAATCATAATCCAACAGATGAGAGAAAACTTTTATTAAATAAAAAAGAGATAAACAAACTTATAGGAAAAATTCAAAGAGAAGGATTGACTATTGTACCTACCAAAATGTATTTTAAAAAGGGTAAAGCCAAAATTGAAATTGCTGTTGCTAAAGGAAAAAAACAACATGATAAAAGAATGACTAAAAAAAATAGAGACTGGAACCGTGAAAAATCAAGATATATTAGAAAATCGAGCTAAAATAGTCTTTTTAGCCATTGGATCAAATCTCGGCAATCGAAAAAAAAATATTGAAAAAGCTAAATTTTTTATACATCAAAATAAAATGAAGTTTATTTCGGTTTCAAAATATTATGAAACACCATCATGGCCTAATTCGAAATATCCAAAATATTTAAATATAATATTAAAAATTGAATGTACTCTTAGTCCATTAGATTTACTTAAAATATGTAAACAAATTGAGATAAATTTAGGTAGAAAAAATTCTTTTAAAAATTCCCCTCGTGTATGTGACATTGATCTAATTGATTATAATGGCATGAACATCAAAATTAAAAATAAGCTCTATTTACCTCATCAAAGACTCCATAAAAGAAATTTTGTTTTAATCCCATTATTTGATATCGAAAAAAATTGGGTTCACCCTACAAAAAAATTAGATATTGCAACGTTAATTTCATTTTTACCAAAAGACGATATTACATCTATTAAACAAATTTAATTTAGTGATATAATGAACAATGTTAAATTCTAATGAACTTATAAATAAAGTAAAAAATTATAATAAATTTCTTAATTATGAGAGATTAGATAAGGCATATAATTTTGCAGTCAAAGCACATAAAAATCAAAAAAGAGCGTCAGGAGATCCTTATTCTGTCCACCCCATTGAAGTAGCAAATATTCTCACTGAATTAAAATTAGACAGCGCAACAATTACTACTGGATTATTACACGATACTATAGAGGACACCTTTGCAACTTATGAAACTATTAAAAATGAATTTGGACCTGAAGTTGCAGATTTAGTTGATGGTGTCACTAAAATTTCAGTTTTTGAAAATACCGCAAATTTTAATTCTAAAGCTGAAAACTTTAGAAAATTAATTCTTGCTACATCTAAAGATATAAGAGTTTTGCTTGTTAAGATAGCTGATCGCCTTCATAATATGAGAACAATTAAAGCAATTACCAAAGAAGAAAAAAGAAAAAGAATTGCTCAAGAAACAATGGAAATATATGCACCACTTGCTGATAGAATGGGTATGCATAGAATTCGTGATGAACTTGAGGACTTATCTTTTGAAATTTTAAATAATGATGCAAGAAAATTAATAAAAAAAAGATTGGATGAAATTAAATTGGATAAAAAAAACCTGTTTGAAGAATTATCTTTTGAACTTAGCTCAATCTTAAATGAAAATAACTTAAATCCTGAAATATATGGAAGAGAAAAAACTCCTTTTTCCATTTGGAGAAAAGTACAAAAAAAAAGAGTATCCCTTGAGCAGGTAACGGATATCGTTGGATTTAGAGTAATTTTAAATAATATTGATGATTGTTACAAAACACTGGGAATTTTTCATAAAAAATGGAATTGTATACCTGGAAAATTTAAAGATTATATATCATCTCCAAAAATAAATGGATATGAATCAATACACACTTCTGTAATCGGTTCGAATAAGAAACCTATTGAAATACAAATAAGAACTAAAGAAATGCACGAGTTTGCTGAAAGAGGAATAGCATCTCATTGGAAATATAAATCATCTGAAAAATTTAGTTCGTTGAGCTGGAAAGAATATGACTGGTTAAAAGATTTAGTTGAGATAATTGAAAAAAATGAAAATCCAGAACATTCTTATGAATATACTAAACTACAAATGTTTCAGGAAAATGTTTTTTGTTTTACTCCAAAAGGTTCTGTAATTAAATTACCAAAAGAGGCTACAGCCATTGATTTTGCTTACGCAGTTCATACGAAAATTGGAAATTCTGCTACAGGATGTGAGATAAATGGAAATAAAAGAGATCTTCAAACAATTCTTCATAATGGTGACCGTATAAATATTATAACATCAAAAAATCATTCACCGTCATTACACTGGATACCTACAACAAAAACAGGAAAAGCAAGGGCGGCAATTAGACGATATTGGCACGATAAAGGTGAGAAAAAAGAAGAGAAAACAAAAAAATATAATACAACTTTGTGGATGTCTCTACCTGATAAACCAGGTCAACTTGGCGATATAAGTTCATTAATTGGAAGTCATAAATTAAATATTTCTAGTTTAGAAATGGTAGGCAAAAACCCTAATTATATAAATTTTAAATTTAAACTAATTATAAGAAATCTTAAAAATTTCACAAATTTTATTGCAGAGCTAAAGCAAAAAGGTATAAAATTTAAGATAATTAGACACGAAGAAAAAAGAAATGCTTTCACACAAAAAATCCTTAAATATTTTAAAAAAAACTAATGCTTTATTGGAAGGACATTTTATCTTATCATCAGGTTTACATTCCTCTAAATATATACAGTGCGCAAAACTTTTAAGTTACCCACATTTAGCTGATAAAATTTGCAAATCATTAGCCAACCAAATTAAAAAAAAATACAAAAAAATTGATTTAATTCTTTCTCCTGCAATCGGTGGAATAGTAATAGGCTATGAAATAGGTAAATTATTAAAAAAAGAAACAATTTTTTGTGAGAGGGTCAAAGGGAAATTTACTCTTAGAAGAGGTTTTAGTATTAATAAAGGTGCCAGAGTTCTGATTATCGAAGATGTTATTACAACTGGAAAATCAAGTTTAGAATGTGTTAAATTAGTTAAAAAGGCACATGCCAAGTTGTTAGGATTTGCATCTATCATTGATAGATCATCAAAAAAATCTTTAAAAATAAAAACTAAAATAGTTTCACATTTAAAAATAGATGTACCCGTATATAGTTCTAATCAATTACCTGACACACTTAAATCTGTCCCTATTACAACACCAGGAAGTAGATTTATTAAGTGAAACGATTAGGCGTAAATATTGATCATGTTGCAACATTAAGAAACGCAAGAGGCGAAAAACATCCAGATCCAATTAGCGCTGCATTATATGTGGTAAAATGTGGTGCAGACTCTGTAACAATACATCTGCGTGAAGACCGAAGACATATTAATGATAAAGATGCAAAAAAGATCTGCAATTTGAAAAATGTATTAGTTAATCTCGAAGTTTCAATGAATGACAGTATTATCTCTAATGCTCTTAAGATAAAACCAAATTATATTTGTATAGTTCCAGAAAATAGAAAAGAAATTACAACCGAAGGAGGATTAAATGTAAAGAAAAACTTTAATAAATTAAAAAAAATAATTTTTAAATTTAAAAAAGCTAAAATAAGAACAAGTTTATTTATTAATCCATCCACAAACGATATAAAGCTCTCTAGATTACTCGGGGTAGATTGTGTTGAAATTCATACTGGAAAATTATCGAATAATGTTAAATTAAATCGTAAACACGATAAAGAGCTTCATAGAATTAAAAAAAGTTCCAAACTCGCAAATTTGTTAGGTATTGAAGTTCATGTAGGACATGGTTTAGATTATAAAACTACTAAATTACTTTCAAAAATAAAAGAAATTCATGAATATAACATTG
>CACEBA010000002.1 GCA_902557585.1 uncultured Pelagibacteraceae bacterium | reverse complement strand
CAAATGAAGATCAAGTATTAAAATTTTTTAAAATTATTAAAAGGAAAATTAAAAAAATTGACGCTTTAATCAATAATGTGGGTGTAGCAGGACCTACTGGATCTATTGAAAAACTAAAATCTAAAGACTGGGAAAATACTTTACATGTGGATGTTAATAGTCATTTTTATTTTATAAAACAGGCTATACCTCTAATTAAAAAATCTAAGAATGGTTCTATTGTAAATATATCCTCAACAGCAGGTATACTTGGTTTTCCACTACGATCTCCTTATGCAGCGAGTAAATGGGCAATCATTGGTATTACAAAAACCTTAGCAATGGAACTTGGGAAGTTCAATATTAGGGTTAATGCTGTTTGTCCTGGTACTATAAAAGGTGATAGGATGAAAAGAGTTATAAAAGATAAGGCAAAATTTACCAAAGTTTTTCCTAAAGTGATTGAAAAAGATTTTATTTCTATGAGTTCAATGAAGCAATGGATCTTGGAGGAAGATATAGGAAAAATGTGTTCTTTTTTAATTTCAGATGATTCAATGAGAGTTTCAGGACAAGTGATCTCTGTAGATGGTCACACAGAAAGAAATGATTAAATTATCTCAGTTTTTTTTCGTATTTTTTTCTAAGTTTTTGAAGTTCAACTAAATACTCATCTCTTATATTTGAAATTTTTTCAACTGTTTTACCTTTAGATTGTTTTTTTGTTCCCTCAACCAATCTATTAATTAATTTTCTTGAAAGATTTGGAGCTTTTAGTTTTGTCCATGGAAGTTTTAATGCTGGACCAAATTGCTCTAACATATGTTTCATCCCTGATTTACCGCCAGCTAAATGAAAAGTTAGAAAAGTTCCCATTAAAGACCATCTTAATCCAGGTCCATCCTCAATAGCTCTATCAAGATCCTTGGTTGTTGCATAACCCTCACTAATTATATGAAGACCCTCTCTCCATAGAGCCTCCTGCAATCTATCTGACAAATATCCTGGTAACTCTCTTTTAACCATTATGGGATTCATTGAAATAGATTGATAAAATTTTTTTGCTTGATTTATAAACTTATTAGAAGTTTTTTTTCCTGGCACAATTTCTACAGCCGGAAGTAAATACACCGGGTTGAAAGGGTGGCCTATTAATGCTCTTTCTGGATATTTACAATGTGAATAAATTCTAGTTGGTAACAAACCTGATGAACTTGAGGCAATAATAGCATTTTTTTTTGAATATTTACTAATTGAACTCATTAATTTAGTTTTTAATGAATAATTTTCTGTAGCACATTCTTGGATAAAATCTGCATCTTTTAAGGTATCCTCGATGGAGGTGAAGTATTTAAAATTTTTTAAATTTAATGTTTTTTTATTAAAAAGTTTTTTTACAAATGGCCAAGATCTTTTAATTTCTTTTACTAAATTTTTTTTTAATTTAAGATCTTTGTCAAATGCATAAACAATTTTATTATGTGCTAAACACCGAATAATCCAACCTGCTCCAATTACACCAGTGCCTATGACTGCAACCTTTTTTATTTTAGACATTACTTGTGTTTAACAAGTTTTAATTTTTCTCTTGTTTCTTCAGGTGTCATGGTTGAATAACCAATTTCATCGATTATTCTTGATGCTTTTTCAACTAATTGCGCATTAGTTGCTAATTTTCCTTTAGATAAATATAAATTATCCTCTAATCCAACTCTTGGGTTTCCTCCCATTAAAACTGTTTGAGCTACAAACGGCATTTCATTTTTAGATATCGCAAAACCAGACCAAATCCCCTCTTTAGGCATGATATCTTTCATAGCTTGCATAGCCAAAGTAGTTGCAGGTGCACCCCAAGGTATTCCTAAACACATTTGGAACATTGGTGGATCGCTCAATAATCCTTCTTTATAAAGTTGAGCACCAAACCACATATTACCTAAATCGAAAGCTTCGATTTCTGGCTTAACATTTATTTCTTTTAATTTTTTTGCTGCTTTTCTTAAATCATTAGGAGTGTTAACTGTAATAACTGAACTGTCTCCAAAATTTAGAGTGCCTGCATCTAAAGTACATATTTCAGGCAAAAATTGTTCTGCATTAGCAATTCTTTCCATTACATTGGCCATATCAGTCATAGGTCCAAAATCTAAAGGGTTTTTTCCTTGACCAATATCAAGATCACCACCCATACCGGTTGTTAAATTTAATATTACATCTGTGTCACTTGATCGGATTCTATCCACAACTTCTTTATATAATTCTAATCTTCGACTTGGAGTGCCATCTTCTTCTCTTACATGAATGTGTGCAATAGCAGCACCAGCTTTTGCAGCTTCTATTGATGCTGTAGCAATTTGCTCAGGAGTTTTAGGTAAATCTGGATGTTTGCTTGCAGTATCACCAGATCCTGTAATTGCGCACGATATGAAAACCTTATTGCTCATTTTGATTACAATATATAATATATTAAAATCTCAAGGGAAATAAAAAAATGTCATTTCATATTACTAACCAAATTATCAAAAAGGAATGGACCGATTACAATAAACATATGAATGTAGCTTACTATGTGTTGGTATTTGATGAATCTTGGGAAGTGATGTTACAAAAATTTAAAATGGGTGAAGATTCAGCGAAAACTACCGGTATGAGTACAATGGTAGTAGAAACTTACATAACATATAATAACGAAGTCAAAGAAGGTGAAGAGGTTGAAGTATTTTTGACTTATTTTGATCATGATAAAAAAAGATTACATTATAAATTGGAAATGATTGAAAAATCATCAAAGAAACTATCTGCAACTATAGAGTTGTTGTCTCTTTATGTAGATTTAAAAAAAAGAAAAGTGTCAGAATTCGAGGAAGAAAAAATAAATTTAATGCAAAGTTTTATTAATGCAAATGGGGAAAAATTTAATAAAGATCATTTAAAATTTTTATCAAAACTAAAAAAATAATTTATTGATTACTATTCATTGTATTTACAATAAAAACTCCAATTATAATTAAAGCTAAACCTATAATAGTTGGAATATTAGGTATCTGTTTATATTTAATAATACCTAGCAAAGATAAGGCTACAATACCTACTCCTGACCAAGTTGCATATGTAATCCCAATAGGTAAAACTCTCATGACATGAGACATTGTATACATGCAAATTATTATAGCTACTACACACACTAATGAAGGAATAAATTTTGTGAAACCCTCTGTTGCTTTAAGAGTTCCTGTGGAAATAATTTCACCAGCTATAGCAATTGCTAAAAGTATATATGCTTGGGCTAAGGACATTGATACTTATACATTTTGACAAAATAAAGATCTAGTATTAAGTTAATTTAATGGAAATTAAAATGCTTTCAGGAGCTCTTGGAGCTGAGGTATTGGGAATTGATTTAAAAGATTCCTCATTAGAAAATTGGAATAAAATAAATAATCTTTTGTTAGAACATAAAGCATTATTTTTTAGAGATCAAAATATTACGTCTGAGGAGCAAATTAATCTTGCTAAAAGATTTGGACCACTAGAGAGACATATTTATGTTAAGGGAAGAAAAAATTATCCTGAGATTTTAAGGATAATTAAAGAACCAGATGAAAAGCGTCAATGGGGTGAAACCTGGCATACAGATGTAAGTTATAATCCTAAACCTACCAAAGTAATTATTTTAAGATCTTTAAAAATTCCTCCTGTAGGTGGAGATACAATGTTTTCAAATATGGAAATAGCATACGAAACTTTAGATGAAAAAATTAAAAGTAAAATTAGGGATAAAAAAGCTGTTCACAGCTCTCTGGGTGCAGCAGCTTTCACAGAAGCCTATAAAGCAATGGAAGGAAATGGAAACTTAGACGAATATTCTAATGCACATCCTATAGTACGAACGCACCCTGAGACAGGTAAAAAAATATTATACGTAAATTCAATGTATACCAAAAAAATTTTAGATACTGACGCACAAGAAAGTGAGGATATTTTAAAACAAATATTTGCACATCAAGAAAGGCTAGATTTTACATGTAGATTTAAATGGACAGAAAACGCGGTAGCGATATGGGATAATAGAAGTACTTTACATCAGGGTCTTACAGATTTCTTTCCAGGAAGAGGTTTAGGGTATGAAAGAGTAATGGATCGTATTGCTATTGAAGGAGATCATCCTCTTTAGGTTAAAGCTTTGAAATTCGATTATTTAATTATTGGTGCAGGAACTGCTGGATGTGTACTTGCAAATAGACTTTCAACAAGCACACAAAACAGTGTCGCAATTTTTGAGGCTGGTGGAAATAGTGATATTTGGAAAGTAAACATGCCCCTTGCATTGCTTTATACAATGCATGATCCAAAATATAATTTTAAGTACTATTCAGAACCTGAACCACATTTAAACAATAGAAGATTATTTTGTCCTCGAGGAAAAATGATTGGAGGTTGTTCAGCTCATAATGGAATGGTCTATGTGAGGGGGAATAAAGAGGATTACAGAAGATGGGCCTCATTTGGACTAAAGGATTGGGATTATGAAAATGTTCTTCCATATTTTAAAAAAATAGAAACTTGGTCAGGAGGCGAAAATGAATTTAGAGGTGGTGATGGTATACTTCCTATAAATCAATCTAAAAATACCAATCCATTATTTAAAGCATTTTTAAGTTCTGCTGGGGAAGCTGGTCATAAAATTAATGAAGATATGAATGGAGAAGACCAAGAGGGATTTGGTATGTATGATGTTACCATTCACAAAGGTGAAAGAGCAAGTGCATCAAAATATTATTTAAATCCTGTAAGAAAAAAATCTAACTTAAAAGTATTTACTGAGTCATTTGTCGAAAAAATAATCTTTGATGGATCAAAAGCAATAGGTGTCGAAGTAAATATAAAAGGTAAAATTACTAAAATTTATGCTAATAAAGAGATTATACTTAGCGGTGGATCAATTAATTCACCACAATTACTTATGGTTTCAGGAGTTGGGCCAGCTAATCATATCAAAGAAAAAGGTATAGAGGTAATTAAAGATATTCCTGGAGTAGGAAGGAATCTACAAGATCATCTTGAAACGTATATTCAGCAAGAATGTAAAACTCCCGATACTTTATATAAATATATAAATAAATTTAATATGGTTAAAGCAGGTATTGAGTGGTTTTTAAATAAAAGTGGTCCATGCTCCACATCCTTTTTAGAGGCTGGTGGATTTTGCAAATCATCACCTGACAAAGAATATCCGAATATTCAATTTCATTTTTTTCCATCATTTGTTATTGATCATGGTAAAGTTGATCCGGATAAGCATGGATATCAATTACATGCAAGTCTAAACCAACCAAAAAGTCGTGGAAACATAAAATTAAATACTTCAAATCCATACGATCATCCAAAAATTCAATTTAATTATTTAGAAGACGAGTATGATCTTAATGAAACCGTAAAATGTATTCATGTTGCAAGAGAAATTTTAAAACAAAACTCAATGAGACCATATGCTGGTAAAGAAATTGGCCCTGGTGATAGCAAACAAAGTGATGAAGAAATTAAAGAATATATCAGATCAAAAGCAGAGACGGCTTATCATCCTTCTTGTACCTTAAAAATGGGAGTTGATAAAATGGCTGTGGTTAATGAAAAACTAAAAGTTCATGGATTACAAAATTTAAGAGTTGCAGATGCTTCAGTAATGCCAGAAATTACAAGTGGAAATCTAAATGCACCAACATTAATGATAGCTGAACGAGCAGCAGATTTTATACTCAATTAATGAATAAAGCACAAAATAATCCAAAAGGTATACTTTTTATACTTATCGGAATGGGTTTTTTTTCAATTCAAGATGCACTGATTAAATTTGTTTACAATGATGCAGCTTTATATGAATTATATTTTGGAAGAACTATAGCTGCATTATTTCTATTAATTAGTTTTTTAAAATTTTCCAATAAAAAAATTAATTTAAAAACATATTACCCTCTTTTAACCTCTATAAGAGTTATATGTTTCTTTTTTGGATTTAGTTTTTTTTATATTTCATTAACTTATATGTCTTTAGCAATGGCAAATGCGTTATTTTTTTGTTGTCCTTTCTTTGTATCAATATTGGCAGTGATATTTCTAAGAGAAAAAGTTGGTATAAGAAGATGGTTAGCTATTGCGACAGGTTTTGTTGGTGTGTTTATAGTATTAGATCCAAATTTTAATAACTTTGACTATATGAAACTTGCTCCCATTGCTTGTGCTCTTTGTTATGCTATTTCGATGACAATTACCAAAATAACCTCTGATAAAGATAATGTTTATACTCAAATGTTACATTTGTACCTTGGGGCAATAATAATAAGTATTTTATTTTTTATTTTTACAGGCAAGGGTCAATTTAATACTTTTAGTGATCCTACATTTCAATTTATATTTAGAGAATGGTTTTCTAATCCAGGATATTCTTGGCCTTTTATTATAGCCATGGGATTTATTAGTGTTTTGGCATTTTACTTTATTTTAAATGCTTACAGTATTGCTTCTCCATCAGTGGTTTCTTTGTACGAATATTCTTTAATAGTTTGGGCAATACTTACTGGTTATGTGTTGTTTGATAGTGTTCCTACTTTTAAAACTTTGATTGGTGTATCGATTATTATAAGTGCGGGAGTATATATATATTTAAGAGAAAAAATAAGGGACCAGCTAATTGTAAGCGAAAACCCAATTAGATAAGTAATTTAAAGTATATATTAAAATTTAAGAATCTTGTTCTTCAGAATTTACTTCTGGTTCTTGATTTTCCATATCTGATACTTCATCTAATGAAACCTCACCTTGTTCATTTACTGTCTCTTCACTAACTGTTTCTTCAATATCTGGTTTCGCTGTTTCAGATAATTCAGCTAAGTCCTCTTTTGTAACTTGAATTTTTTCTGGAGTTTTTCTTGCTCTCTTTGAAGGTAAAATAGGAGTTCCGCTTTTTGATATTTCACCTTTGTACATGTTTTCAAAATCATCACCTATGTCTTCATCGTCTTCAGCAGTGTCGTCTACTTGTTCAACATGTTTTCTCAATTTATAGACTGCGCTTTCAGTTAAATCTGAAACCTTTATTTTTTCGTCTGCTATCTCTCTTAAAGAAATAACTGTATTTTTGTCATCATCTCTATCAATTGTTGGTTCAATACCAGCGTTAAGTTGAGTTGCTCTCTCTTTTGCAACTAATACTAATTCATAAGGACTATCTACTTTATCGATACAATCTTCTACAGTAACTCTTGCCATGCGGAGTATCTATACAGTGAGTCCAAAAAAATCAAGGATAATTTATAAATATTCAGGATTAAGCTTATTCTTAACAAGATAAAGAAGAATTAATGAGGTCAAAATATATAGCCCGGAAACAACAGCAATCTGCTCAATAGTAAAACCAAAATCGATTAGAATTCCAAATAAAGCGGTCCCAAAAGCTGTAGCAAAAACCATTAATGCTGTAGTTAAAGCCTTAATTGATCCTATATATTTAACTCCATATATTTCAGCCCAAGTGGAAGATCCTAAAACATTAGCGAGACCATTTGTAATGCCCAATAAACCAAAGAAAAAAAATGATGAGATTTGAGCATTAAAAGAAAAAAGTATGATAGTTGAAAATAATAATGGAATGTTCATATAAATTAATAATCTCCTGCTAGAGAATTTGTCTATAATAAATCCTGAAATAAATAGTGTAATGACTGAAAATATTGAATACGCCATAAATGATTGTGCAATTATATAAGGGCCCCATTCTTTTGAAGTAGTTATAAAAGATTGATAAACAAATGAACCTGTTGCTATCCATGGCATGGCTAGCATGGACATAGATATTATATAAAATCTATAGTCTTTTAAAACTTCAATCCTTTTCCATTGTCTTATTTCTTTAGGATCTTCAATACTATTGGATTTTTCTCTAGTTTCTAACTTAACTTCTTTAACAAGAAAGTAAGACACAATAGGTAAAACAATAATAACCAAAATTGATATGGAAAGCCAAATATCTCTCCATTCAATAAAGGTTAATAAAAAAACAATTAAAACTGGTAAAGTAAATTCAGCTAAAGATAAACCTAGCCAGCAAGTACTTAATGCTCTACCCCTATTTTTTTCAAAAAAACGCGAAATAGTTGTTGTGGCTGTATGACTAGATAAACCTTGGCCTGCTAATCGCATTAAAAAAATTCCAATAAATAAAAAAATCACTGAAGAAATTTTAGAAAAAATAAAACATGAGGCTGATAAAAATATTATTACATAAGATGCAAATTTTAAAATATTTATATCATCTATTTTTTTACCTATCCAAACTAAAATTAAACTACTAAGCAAAGTTGCTGAAGCATAAATTGAGCCAAATTGTCCATGGGTGATAGATAAAGCATCTCTTATACTGGAATTAAATAGTCCTAAAAAAAAACTCTGTCCAAAACTTGAAAAAAATGTAAAAATAAACCCAAACAAAAGTACTTTTAAACTTAAACTCTTAAACATATAAAAAATTTATGACTTGTAATGTTGCTTTCATAGGTCTTGGGGTTATGGGCTACCCAATGGCTGGTTATATATCAAAAGCTGGACACAATGTAACTGTTTTTAATCGAACAAAATCTAAAGCTGAAAAGTGGATTAGTGAATACAAGGGTAAAATGGCTGGAACTCCAGCTGAAGCTGCAAAAGATGCTGAATACATATTTACCTGTGTTGGAAATGATAATGATTTAAAAGAAGTTACATTTGGTGACAACGGTATATTTAAAACAATTAAAAAGGGTTCTGTTTATATTGATAACACAACAGCTTCAGCAACAATTGCAAGAGAAATTCATGAGTATGCAAAAAAAAATGGTTTTGGATCTTTGGACGCACCTGTTTCGGGAGGTCAAGCTGGAGCAGAAAATGGTGCCTTAACAGTAATGATTGGTGGTGATCGAGAAGATTTTGAAAAGGCTAAAGACAAAATTGAATGTTACAGCAAAAAGATGAAATTACTTGGTGGTCCAGGCAATGGACAGTTAGCTAAAATGGTCAACCAAATTTGTATCGCAGGTCTAGTTCAAGGATTGTCTGAAGGTATAAATTTTGGAATGAAAGCTGGTTTAAATATGGAAGATGTAATTGAAGTAATTTCAAAAGGTGCTGCACAATCGTGGCAGATGGAAAATAGATATAAAACAATGATAGACGATAAATTTGATTTTGGTTTCGCTGTAGACTGGATGAGAAAAGATCTTAAAATTGCCATGGAAGAAGCAAAAAATAATGGCTCGCTTTTACCAGTTACTGAACTAGTAGATAAATATTACGGTGATGTTCAAGAAATGGGTGGAAAAAGATGGGATACTTCAAGCCTAATCAAAAGATTTAGAAAGTAGATACGTATGCAGCCAGCATACTACGAAGACTTTAGCGAAATTACTAAAAAGATATGGTTAATGCTAGATGATGCAATAACTAATAGAAGTTCACAATTCAGAACACCTACATTTATATGTGGAGATCAATTAGATTTTGATGGAAGAATTGTAGTTCTTCGAAAATCTGATCAAAAAAATAACTTATTACAATTTCATAGTGATATTAGATCTGATAAAATTGAAAAACTAAAAAAAAATTCTAAAGCAGCTATGCTTTTTTACGATAAAGAAGAAAAAATACAAGTAAGGTTAAAAGTTGATTGTACTATTAATCATGAAAATGATGTTGCAAAAGACTCGTGGTCCAAAACACAGCATATAAGTAGAAAATGTTATTTAGTTGATAATGGCCCAGGGTCAGAAACTGAAATTCCAACTTCTGGGTTAAAACCTGAACTTGATAATTTTGATTACACTAAAGAGCAAAGTGAAGAGGGTTATAGAAATTTTACAGTTATTCAATGTAAAGTGAAATTGATTGAATGGCTTTATTTGGCTGCTAAAGGTCATCGAAGAGCAAGATTTAATTTAGAAAATAATAAGAATACCTGGCTAATACCTTAGTTAAATGTTGCTTTAACGCCACCAAAGGCTGAGGATGTGACTTCTATTATTTTTTTTTCATTTATTTGCACTGGAAATCCATAAGCTCCTGTCAAAATTAAATTTCCTTTTCTCAAAATATTATTATTTTTACCCTTTTCTTTTATTAGCCATTGAACTTGAGATAATATATCAGAAGGCCAACTCTTGTTATTCCATGTATCAACAATTTCTTGGTCGTAAATTAGCTTAAGATCAGTTTCTATTTTATTTTTAGGAACTTTATTTTTGGGTCCCAAAATAACACCAGCATGTATTGCGTTATTTGCAAGTAATTCAGCACCATGAGGCTCATCTCCATAAAAAATTAGATTATGAATTTCTATTAGTGGGTAAATACTGTCTATAGATTCTAAAATATATTCAAATGAAGCAAGTTCTGGATTAATATCACGGTTTAAAATAACCCCAAATTCAGCTTCCATTGCTGGATTTGTAAAGTCTTTTTTATCCAATGTCACATCACTGTTATGTAGTTCACTCTTCCAAAGATAGCCACAAGCAGGTTGGTTAAATCCCATTTTTTTTTGAGTATCTTTTGAAATACATCCAATTTTATATCCAATAATCTCCTCTCCCCTGCTAAGTCTTAATTTTGCGACATTTGATTGAATAAGAAGAGCATCCACGTTACTAATTCTTTCGGTTACTTTAAAAATAGATCCTGGATTTTTATTGTCATAATCGTCTAAAATTTTATTTGAAAATTTTTCAATTTCTTTCTTAGATAAATTTCTCATAGCTTTATTTTCTCTTAAATAATTTTTAATAAACTAAAAGATTGATTTAGAATATTTTTTCCAGTTTTCTTGATAGTGCTTAGTATTTTCTAATATATCTTTTTTTTCTTCTTCAGACACTTCTCTAATAATTTTACCTGGTGAACCAATAACCAAAGAATTGTCAGGTATATCTTTATTTTCAGTAATTAATGCTTTTGCACCAATTATACAATTGTTTCCAATTTTAGCATTATTAAGAATAACTGCTCCAATTCCAATGAGACTGTTGTTTCCTATAGTGCAACCATGCAACATAACCATATGTCCTATAGTTACATTTTTACCTACTTTTAATGGATAACCTGGGTCAGTATGTAAAACACTTCCATCTTGAACATTGGAACCTTCTCCAATTAGAATATTTTCAACATCTCCCCTTAAAACTGCATTAAACCAAATACTTGTATTTTTTTCTAATGTAACATCTCCAATTATTGTGGCATTAGGTGCTACCCAATTTTCGCCAGAGTTTTTTGGTTTTTTATCTTTTAAATCATAAAACATAATTTATATATTATAGCATTATGCCAATACAAACTCCAATATGTGATTTCGGTAAAAAAGCTATTCCATTTGAGCTGAAATCAACTGATGATAAAATTCTTAAATTAGAGGATATTACCGGCAAAAATGGAACTTTAATAATGTTCATTTGTAATCATTGTCCTTACGTTAAAGCGGTTACAAAAGATATTGTTGAGGACTGCAAAAACTTAGAAAATTTTGGAATTAGTTCGATTGCAATTTGTTCAAATGATTCTGTTAACTATCCAGAGGACTCTTTTGAAAATATGGTAAAATTTGCAAAAGGAAATAATTTTGGTTTTCCATATTTAACAGATGAAACACAAAAAGTTGCTAAAGCTTATGACGCTGTGTGTACACCAGATTTTTTTGGATACAATAAAAATTTAGAACTTCAGTATCGAGGTCGGATGAGAGAATTAAAAAAACTTATTCCTGTTAGAAGTGGTGAAAGTGATCTATTTCAAGCAATGAAACAAATAGCTGAAACAGGTAAAGGTCCAATGGAACAAATTCCAAGTGCTGGTTGTGGCATTAAATGGAAACATGATTAATGTATTTAATCGTTACTAGATCTTTTCCACCTCAAGTTGGTGGAATGCAAAGCTTAATGTGGGGTCTTTCTAGAGAATTATCTAAAAATTATATGATTAAAGTCTTTGCGGATTATATTGATGGTCATAAAGATTTTGATGAAAATGCATCCTTTTCAATTGAAAGAGTTGGAGGAATTAAGCTATTGAGAAAATATAGAAAAGCACAATTAATAAATGAATACATTAAAGTTAATAAAATAGATGGAATAATAGCTGATCACTGGAAAAGTTTAGAACTTATTAAATCATCAAAAAAAAAATATTGTTTAATTCATAGTAAAGAAATTAATCATCCAAAAGTTTCAAGCCAAAATAAGAGAATTATAAATGTATTAAATAATGTTGAAAAAGTCATAGCAAATTCTGAATATACAAAAAAGTTAGCAATAGAAAATGGAGTTAATGAAACCAAGATTATTGTAATTAATCCAGGTGTAGATCCAGTCAAAGAAATTAATAAAAAAACTTTAAAAAAAGTTGAGAGTTTGCTTAAAGTTAAAACACCAAGATTAATTACTGTTTCAAGATTTGATAAGAGAAAAAATCATGAAAAAATAATTATGGCGCTTAGAAATTTAAAACAAATTTACCCTAGTATTGTCTACATTTGCGTTGGCTATGGAGAAGAGGAAGAAAACATTAAAAATATTGTTAAAGAACTGGATTTAGAGGCACAAGTAATGTTTTTTAAAGATATAAGTGACGATTTAAAAAATGCACTAATTGCTAAATCAGATATTTTTGTAATGCCGTCAATAATTCATAAAAAATCTGTTGAAGGTTTTGGAATTGCCTATGTTGAAGCTGCCCAATATGGAATACCTTCTCTTGGAGGAAAAGATGGGGGCGCATCAGATGCAATTGATCATGAAAAAACTGGCTTAATATGTGATGGTAATAATCTTGATGAAATTTACTCTTCTATTAATTCGATGTTAGAAAATAAAAAATATCTAGATTATGGTAAAAAAGCAAAAGAATTTGTTCATAAATTTCAATGGTCTAAAATTATTGAGGATTATAAAAAAATTCTAAATTAATTTTTTTTCTTAAAAGTTTTATAAATATGCCAAACTACAATTAAAATTGTTGTAGCAAGTATACAAGCTGTTAAAGTTCTGTCCCACAAGAACTCCCACGACCCGTTGCTTAATAATAAAGATCTTCTTAAATTTTCTTCCATTAATCCTCCTAGGACAAAAGCAAGAATTAGAGGTGGCATTGGAAAATCATATAACCTAAGGTATGTTGCAACCACAGCTATCCCAATCATTAAATAAATATCAAAGTTATTAAATGACATCACATAAATTCCTGTAACAGAAAAAAATAAAATTAAAGGAATTAAATAATTTTTAGGAACAGCAAGAATTCTAGCGATATATGGAATGAGAGGTAAATTTAATATAAGAAGAATAACCATTCCAATATACATAGACATTATTATTGACCAGAATATTTCTGGGTTCGTCATGTAAAGTCTTGGTCCTGGTTGAACCCCAAACCCTAGGAGTGCTCCAAGCATTACAGCTGTTGTTCCACTTCCTGGTATTCCTAAAGTAAGCATTGGTACGAAGGATCCAGAGCAAGCAGCATTGTTTGCAGTCTCTGGTGCAGATAAACCATTCACACTTCCTTTGCCAAATTTTTCTTTTTCCTCATCACTAACAACGTTTCTTTCCATTCCGTACGCTAAGAAGGATGCTATTGTTGCACCAGCACCAGGAAGAACACCTATCAAAAAACCAATTATGGATGATCTTGGTATTGTTTTGTACATCTTTGTTCTTTCTTCTTTATTGATTTTAATGGAACCAAGTTCTGTTAGTGAAACTTGTTTAGCAGCACTTGTTGGATCATTTCTTTTTAAAATAATTGTTAAGGCTTCACTCATTGCAAATGTTGCCATGACAACAAGTACAAAACTAATCCCATCGGTTAAATTCATGTTATTAAATGTAAATCTTGTAATATCTGACAAACTATCTTGACCAACAGATGCTAACATTAATCCAAGAACTACCATCATCATTGCTTTTAAAAATTGTCCTTTAGATGAAAAAGCAGCTATAGCTGTTAATCCTAAAATCATCAAAGCAAAATAATCTGGTGAACGAAAAGATAAACTTACTTTTGATAAACTTGGTGCCATAAATAATAAATAAATTGCTGACAATGTACCACCGGCAAAAGAACTCCACGCAGCAATAGCTAAAGCTTTACCTGCTTTACCTTGTTGAGCCATTGGATAACCATCAAATGAAGTTGCAACAGTGCCAGGAACACCTGGTGCATTCAACAATATGGAAGAAGTTGATCCACCAAAGACTGCTCCATAGTAAACACCGGCCATTAAAATTAATCCTGTTGCTGGATCAAACCCATAAGTAATGGGTATCATCAATGCAATTGCCGTCATTGGACCAAGACCGGGTAGCATTCCAATAATTGTTCCAAAGAAACAACCGACAATAACCATTAATATATTTTGAATTGTCAGCGCTGTAGTTAATCCAATTAATATTCCTTCAATCATCCCATAACTCCGATTAATTGCAAGAATGGATCTCTTAAATAAATGTTAAGAACTCCATGAAGTAGATACATGAAAGCTGCCACAAAAGGGAAAGATAGTATGAACATTAATATCCATCTTCTTTCCCCTAAGAAATAATAAGAAGTAAATAAAAATAAAGATGTTGTTAGAAAATAACCAACTTTTAAAATTGTAGCTCCATAAATAATTGCAATAAGTATAAGTATACCAGTTTTTTTGTACTCTAAATTTTTGTGATCGACTTTAATAGTATTTGTATCTGGTAAAATAAGTTTTAATCCTGAAAAAAACAAACCAGCATAACCTAAATAAATTGGAAATGTTCTAGCATTAAATGGTGCATTTTCATCAAATGCAAAAACTTGAATTTGGTAAGCGGTATATAAATAAAATGCTGAGAATATAAAAAAGAGCAGTGATATAATTTTTGTAGTGTTTATATTCACTGCTCTTTTTTTTAAATAATCCTAAAGATTATATAACTCCTAGTTTTTTCATAAGAGCTGTCATTTCCTCTGTTTGTTTTTCTAAAAAAGAAACAAATTTTCCCTCTGGATTATAAATGTTAACCCAAGCATTTCTTGCTCTAACAGTTTCCCATTCAGGAGTTTTTTGTACATCACCAAGCATTTTTGCAATAGCTGATTTATCAGCATCACTCATACCTGGAGGACCAAAGAAACCTCTCCAGTTAACAAATTGTACATCGTATCCTTGTTCTTTAAGAGTTGGTGCATCTGGGGCATCAGAAACTCTTGAAGGAGCAGTGATACCAATAATTGTTACTTGATCTCTTGCACCCATAAGTTCACCTAAACCTGTAGAGATAATTTGTGTCTCTCCAGATAAAAGTCCAGCTAATGCTTTTCCACCTGCATCATATGGAATATAAGCTACATCGTTTGGATTAGCACCAGCAGCTTGGAAAGCTAAAGCACCAATTAAATGGTCCATGCTTCCTCTTACTGATCCTCCAGCCATTTTGATTGAGCTTGGATCCTTCTTATATGCATCAACTACGTCTTTGAAGTTTTTGTAAGGCGAGTTTTTTGCAACTGCAATAGCACCATAATCACCTATAACACCAGCGATCGGCACAACATCTTTATAAGATAAAGTACCACTTCCACTTACATAACCTTTGTGTCTAGTGATTGATCTTAAAACTAATGGTGTAGATTGAACTAAAACTGTATTTGCAGGTTTAGTATTAATCATAAAAGCTAATGCTTTACCACCACCACCACCTGACATATTTTCAAATGATGCACTTTTTAACATTCCAGCTTTTGTTAAAGCTTCTCCAGTACCTCTAGCAGTTCCATCCCAACCACCTCCAGCACCACCACCAATTACGAAGTGAATTTTATCTATCGCAATTGAACTTGTTGTAGTTGCTGAAAATAATAAGATTGCTGAGAATAATACTGAAACTAATTTTTTTATTTTTGTCATTATT
Source organism: uncultured Pelagibacteraceae bacterium (assembly GCA_902557585.1). Next base: position 27,149 of record CACEBA010000002.1, on the reverse strand, counting down.
TTCCTCTCTTATTTAAAAACAAATTAGATTACATTGAAATAAATTATGCAACTTATAATTAAGTAGCACAACTTTTGATTGAATTATTTCTTTTTATAAAAAGTGTTAGTAAATAGTAGAAAATTTTTTTTTTAAATAACAAGAATTCAATTTTTAATCTAATTAAAATTATAAATGTTTAATTTTATCAATCTCAAAATAATTAAAAATTATTTTGTTTCAATTATCGAAAGTTACAAAGCTATAGTTATAGGACTAATTGGAGGATATTTAGGAACTGTAATTGGGCTACCTCTTCCTTGGCTGTTAGGTTCATTAGGCTTAAATCTTTGTTTTGCATTTACAAAATTTAAAATAGAGTTTCCAACAAAACTATTAAATCCAATTTTTCTGATAGTAGGTATTATATTAGGTGGAACTTTAAATGTATCCTTGCTTTACAAGATTCATCTATGGTTATTTTCCTCAATTGCCATGATACTTTGTACAATTATAAGTACTATATTGGCAGGATATTATTTTTTTAAAGTTTGTAAATTTAGTAAATTTATTTCTGTGTTGGCTGCTCTTCCAGGAGCATTTGTTCCAATATCAGCAGCATTATTAGAATTTGGTAAAAATGAGAGAGATAAAAAAGTTTTGATCCCACAAGCAACAAGAGTAATTTTTATTGTTAGCTTTGTGCCCATATTTTTTATTAATAATTTAGGTTTTTCAGAAATTGCAGGTTATAATTTTTCTAATATTTATGATTACAAATACTTTTTAGAAATTTTATTTCTTCTTATAATTTGTTTTTTTTTTGCAACTTTACTAAAAAAATTTAACATTCCCTCGCCTGCATTAATTGGTGCTATGGGATTATCAGGTTTATTTTATACTTTTGAAATAATTGATGCCAGATTTCCAGATACGTTTATTAATATTGCATTTGTATTTTTAGGAACTGCATTAGGTACTAGATTAAATGGTCTTAAATTAAAGGAATTATTCTACTTTATTTTTCACGGATTAATTGTGAGTGCAATTTTAGTAACAGTTGCAATGATAACTGCTTATATTTTAACTTATGTAGGATTTGATTTTATTCCAACTTTTTTAAGTTTTGCTCCTGGTGGAATTCATGAAATGGTAGTTATAAGTGTAGCCTACAAGATTGATCCTATTTTTGTAAGCTATCATCATTTTTTAAGAATATTTTTGATTGTAATATTTTTACCCCTGCTTCTATCAAAATTTCATAAAAGCAGGTAAACAAAAAAAATTTATTTACTTAATAATTTACTAAGTACTTTGATGTTTTTAACCTTATCTAAATTTTTAATTAAATTAATTATTTTTTTAGATTTATTTAAAGGCCATTTTGCAAACTCAGCACATCCCATAAATTTATCTGCTACTTCATTATATGTCATTGGTATCGCTGGACTTCCTTTTCCAAAATCACCTCTTCCAGATATTTTTTTTCCATTTTTTAAATAAATATCAATAATTGTAGTCATTTTATCATAACCAGCTGCTTCAGCTTTTTGATTTTTATAAAAATTAATTCTTCTTAGCATTGTCTGAACATCTTGCTTGTTTATTCTTTTGTCTTGATATTCTGGAATATAGGCTCTTCTTTCTATTAATAATATAGCCATAGAGTATTCCATGCTAAATTTTGCTTGAAATTCGTTTTTTGGTCTATGATGAATTAATGCATTTTGCATATTATGATTTGTTCCAACATCAACTTTAACAACTTGCTCTGGTTTAATGTCATATTTGTTAATTAATTCTAACATTTTTGTCATACCTGGATGAGTTAAAGATCCACATGGGTGAGGTTTAATTGATATCCCTGGTTTACTAAAAGTCCACGGTCGACCTAATTTTCCTTTTATTGAATTTAAATCATATCCACCTCCGTGAGCTTGAAAAAAACCTCTTGGAGACTCTAATATTTTATCAGTTGCTGACCAACCGTAACCTACCAAATCGCAAGCAACTACTCCACTTTCCGCTGCTCGTCCTGCATGTAAAGGTTTAGTCATTGTTCCAAAATTTTCTCTTAAACCTGCGCTCAATGAGGCGGCAACACCTAGGGACTTTTGAATTTTTTCAACATTAAATTTTCTTATTTTTGCTGCAGCAGCTGCTGATGCAAGTGTTCCACAAGTTGCTGTTGAATGAAAACCGTGTTGGTAGTGTCTAGGAGACATTGCTTCAGAAATTTTACACTCTACGTCAACACCAATAAGGTATGCATTAAGAAAATCTTTCCCACTAATATTATTTATTTCTCCTTCTGCAAAAGCACTTGGCAAACATGGTGCTGTAGGATGAGTTAATAAACCATATACTCTATCTGAACCTACTGCTAATTGAGTATCATCATAATCATCTGAATGAATACCTACACCATTTGCTAATGCTGCAAATTGACTAGGCACTTTCATTTTTGAACCTATTACAGTTGCTCTTCCATTTGCTGAATTTTTTTTGATCTGTTTGAACAAGTACTCACCAGTTCTTGCAACTGAACCTGATAAAGCTAAACCAAATCCATCTAAAATATGTTTTTTAGCTAACTCAACTACATTTGAAGGAATATTTTTAAATTTTGTTTTATGAACAAACTTTGAAACATAATTTGTGAGCTCTTTACCTTTAGAGCTATTTATATTTGGAGTATAAGCTTTCTTCATGTACTTTTCCTTTCAGTTAAAAGATTTTTTATTGGTTTATAAAATAGACTTAAAAATGTGAGAATAAAAAATGTCATTGCAATTGGTCTTGTAAAAAACATAAATAAATTTTGATCAAAAATAATAATTGATTGCGCTAATGAATTTTCAACTAATTGACCAAGAACTATACCCATAATTATTGGAGCTGGTGAAAATCCAGCTCTTCGTAAAAAAAATCCAACAACACCTGAAATTAGCATAATATAAACATCTACCATCGATTGAGATAATCCATAAGATCCAACCAAACAAAAAACAAATACAGATGGCCACAAAAATCCTCTTGGAATTAACGAAATTCTTGAGAAAATTTTTGCACCTAATAAACCAAATACTAAAAATATAAAATTAGCTAAAAGCATTCCATAAAAAATAGTGTAGAGAAGATCAGGTTGTTGCTCAAACAAATAAGGTCCAGCTCTTAAACCATGAATCTGGAAACCTCCTAATATAACTGCAGTCGTTGCAGATCCTGGAATTCCTAATGCAAGAGTTGGTATCATTGCTCCACCTGTTGCTGAATTATTAGCTGCTTCAGGCGCTGCTACACCTTCTATCTCACCTTTGCCAAAATTTTCTTTATTTTTAGACCACCTTCTTGCTTCATTGTAGCCTATCATTGCACTTACAGTGCCTCCTTCAGCTGGAAGTATTCCAATAAATGTACCTATACCTGTTGATCTTAATATTGTTTTTCCACAATTTTTAAATTCTGTTAAGGATGGTAATTTTATTGCAGAAAATTTTATTCTTTCTAATAAAAGTTCACTTTTTGAAGCTTGAACAAAAATTTCGGACATTGCAAACAAGCCAATTAAAACTGGTACGAAGCTTACACCTTCAAATAATTCATCAATATTAAATGTAAATCTTGATATTCCAGTAGTTAAATGAACACCAATTGTTGCAACAAATAAACCAATCAAACCACCAATTAGATTTTTTACCGGGGATTTAGAGCTAATAGATGCGAGCATTGATAAACCAAATATTGCTAGTGCAAAATATTCGGGGGGGCCAAATTTATATGCAATCTTTGCTAAAGTTGGTGCAAAAATAATTAGGACTATTAAGGAAATAATACCTCCAATGACACTGGAAACTGCTGCCATTCCTAACGCCTTGCCTGCTTGACCATTTTGAGCCATTGGAAATCCATCAAATGCTGTTGCCGCGGCTGGAGGGGCTCCTGGAGCATTTATTAAAATTGCAGTTATCGAACCACCAAATGTTCCTCCACAATATAAAGCTGCCATTGCAGCAATTGCTTGGTTAGGTTCTAAATAAATTGTAAATGGTAGTAATAAAGCGATCGCCATCCCTGAGCTTAATCCTGGTAATGCTCCAATTAAAACTCCAACTATTGTAGACCCTAAAATTAGAAGAAACGTAGTTAAATCCAGTATTAAAGTTATCTTGCTAATTAATTCCATTAGTAAAAAGTCCTGACTATAAAATTCTCTAATATTCCTTGAGGAAACTTAAGTTGTAATACAAGTGTAAAAAAGACAAACACAAATACAGTCATTCCAATTGAATATAAAAGAACATAAAATTTATCTTTTCTTTGCCATAGTAATGGAGTTACAAAAGTAAATAATAAAATTGTTAAAAAGAAACCTAATTTATCAGCTATTAGAATTATAAATAATATAAATCCAAATGTTATAAAAGCGTTACTTTTAATTAATTCTTTTTTATCCTCTATCAAATTCTTATTTTGATAAATTTGAAATAAACTTAAAAATATTATTAAAGTAAATATCAATCTAGGCATCATGGTTGGTTGCATACCCTGAGCTAAAATTTCTGGAACTTCATCAAAAGAAAAAGTGTTAATATATAGCAATACAGTAATTAAAATTATTGCTGATAAAATTTTCAAATCTTTGATCATTAAAAGAATTTTTAAATATTAAAAAAGGGGAAATTATATTATTCCCCCTTTTTAATCTATTAGATATTTATTATTTTGCTAAACCTAAACTTACCAAGGCTGCTCTTGCTTCCTTGTAAATTTTCTTGATTTCAGCATCCCATGCAGCTGAACCAGCAACACTTGATGCATCTAGGCCTGCTCCAGTCAAGTAATTTTGATAAACTGGGTGAGCCATTGCTTTCAAAAAGCCTTTTTCAAGTTTTGCAATTGTGTCAGCTGGAGTTCCTTTAAGAACAACCACACCTCTAACAGTTGCAAATGATGCATTAATGCCTTTTTCTTTTAAAGTTGGTGTATCTGGTAAAGCAGAAAGTCTTTCATCAGCCATTACGGCTAGTACTCTCAATTCTCCACTTTCTAACTGATCTTTACCTTCATCTAAATTTAATCCAGCAGCATCAATTTGAGCACCTACTAAGTTAGTCATAATTGCTCCACCACCTTCGAAAGGTACAAAAGCTATCTTAGTTTTTGCTTCCCTTGCAAAAATTAAACCTGAAATATGATCTACACTTCCAACATTAGTTCCACCATATTTAATAGGTTTTTTATTTCCTGCTTTAATAAGATCCTCAATTGTTTTGTACGGGCTTTTAGCATTCACAAAAATTACAATTGGGTCAACAGTTGTTCGTGCAACTCCAACGAAGTCATCAATATTAAGTGCTGCACCACCTCTAGCCATTCTAAATAAATGTGTAGGTGTAATTGCTAATACAGTGTGACCATCTCGTGGTTTAGATTTAACATAAGACATAGCTTTGTTTCCACCATCACCTTTTTTTGGTGTGATGTAAGCATTATTCTTAAGATTTTTTCTTGTTCTAATTAATAACATTCTAGCTGTAGTATCAGTTCCACCACCTAGACCAGCGTGTGTAACTACTTCAATCGGTTTTGAAGGAAAATCGTCAGCAACAGCTATAGTTGCAACTTGTCCAAGACCTACAAAAGAAGTTATTATTAATGCAAAACTAAGAAATAAGCTTTGTATTTTTTTTATCATTATTATCCTCTTGTTAATTATTTAATGGTAAAGTTAATATTAAACTAAGATTTGTGTCAAATTTTATTACAAAGAAGAGTATTGTGTCACAGTTTTAGTGATAATATCATTTTTTCTAAAACTTTATTTACTGAAAGTTTTGTTAAATCTTCCACTTGAATAGCTTTAAAATTTTCTCTTTCAATACTAACTTTGAAAGGAGTTGTGTGAGAGCCAAATAAAGCAATTCCTTTTGATCCCAGGTGAGCTGCCATATGAGCAGGTCCAGTATCATTGGCAACTACAAATGAACTATCTTTAATCAATGCCGCTAGCTGTGAAATATCTAATGATTTACCATTATCTAAAACACAAAGCGCATTAATACTTGATGCTTCTTTAATTTCACCAGGTCCAGGAGCTATAACTACTTTAAATTTATTTTCTAATTTTTCATTAATTATAGAAATTAAATCATTATAATAAGGCCACTTCTTAGACGTTAAGTGAGGCGAGCAAAAAGGAAAAAGGATAATATATTTGTTCAATTGATGATAATTTTTTATTTTAGATATATCTGTTTGACTCCATGAAAAATCAGGGCTTAAAGTATAATTGGTATTAATACCGGAACTTTTTAGTTGATGATCGAATCTAGATAAAACCGAGTCTTTATCAAAATCGTCTTTGGTAGTTCCTTCAGGTAATGTGGTTTCAGTAGATGACCATGTAAATTTTGTTGCTTTAGGGAATAATATTTTTTTGTAAAATGATGTTCTGCTTGAATTTTGTAAATCATAAACTTTAGAGAATTTGTATTTTTTAATATTTTTCATCAATAAATATAAATAGATCAGATTGAATCTTGGTAGTCTTTTATCCAAAATAACATTGGTAATATGTGGATTTTTTTTAAATAAATCAAAATATGGTTTGGTTGTTAACAAATGAACTTCATCATCTTTGTGATTTTCAGAAATATCTTGAATTGCTCCACATGCTTGAGCTATATCTCCCAAAGAACCATGCTTAATGATTAAAATATTAGACATATTTATAACAATTTAACATAGTATGAAATTTAATGAATAAAATTATAGTAGAAGTATCAGTAGGTGAACTTTTAGACAAAATTACAATCCTAGAAATTAAACAAGAAAAAATTAAAGATCCTGAAAAACTAAAATTTATATCAAATGAACATTCGATTCTTAAAGATCAGTTAGAAAAAAATGTTAAATCTGACGACAAACTAAATAAACTATTCCAAGAATTAAAAGAAATTAATGCCAAACTTTGGATTATAGAGGACGATAAAAGAGGTTGTGAAAAAAATAAGGACTTTGGTGAAAAATTTATAAAATTATCTAGGGATGTTCATTTTTTAAACGATGATCGAGCGAAGATTAAATTAGAAATTAATAATCACACTGGATCAGGTATAAAAGAAATTAAAGAATATACTAGCTACTAAAAACTTTAGGAAACCAATCATCTCTCATTAAGTCTCCAGTTTTTAAATTGATTCCATCAAATGGGGGTGACGTTGGCCCTCCTCTATCAATATATTTAACATCATCACCTATAAATCTTATTGAAAAAGCTCTTCGAGATTTAGAGGAATTGTTTCCAGTTGAACCATGTACAATTTTAAAATTAAACAAAACAGCATCTCCCAAACTTAATTCTGGAATTAAAATATTTTTTTTAAATTCTTTTAATGATGGTAAATCCATAAAAGAACTATCATCATCATACCAAGATTGGTTATTTGACCATTTTGTGGGTCTAATTAACTTTGGCCATTTATGAGAGCCTAAAATTAATTTAAGATTATTTTGCTTATCAACTTCGTCTAATGGTATCCAAAAACTTCCTGTATCATTACCATCAACACAATAATAAGGCATATCTTGATGCCACGGTGTTTCTTTATTGGTGCCTGGATCCTTAATAAAAATATGTTCATGAAAAATTTGAGCTAATTTAGAATTAGTTGCTTCACTGAAAATCTGTGCTGCAGGTGAATTAAAAATACAATCTTTAAACTCTTTAATTCTTTTCCAGTTACAATAATCTTCAAAAAATCTTCCAGTATTATCATTTACGTTCTCTCTTCCATGCTTGCTTGGGTTATTTAATACTTTTTCAAATCCAGTTCTCAAAGGCTCAATCCAATCTTTAAAGATATCTTTAATAATTATCGCGCCATCATTTTGATAATCTTTGATTTGTTTGTTAGATAAAAACATATTTATTGTTGAAAACTATATTTTTTTTCTAAGTATTTAATAACGTTATGAATGATAAAAGTCATGAATAAATAAATTCCACCAGCAACGATAAATACTTCTATTGGTTTAAATGTTGTTGAAATAATATATTTAGCAACACCTGTTAAATCCATTAATGTTACTGTGCTAGCTAATGACGTTCCCTTCATCATTAATATAATTTCATTTCCATAGGCTGGAAGTGATTGTCTAATAGCTATTGGAATTTGTATTTTATAAAAAATTATTTTATTTGATATACCTAAGCTTTTACCTGCTTCGATAATTCCAGGTTTTATTGTTTGAAAGGCAGATCTTAATATCTCAGATGTATAAGCGCCTGTATTTAAAGTAAAAGCTATAATTGCGCACCAATAAGGTTCTTTTAAAATAATCCATAAAAATGTTGATCTTAAATATTCAATTTGGCCTAATCCAAAATAAATTATGAAAATTTGAACTAATAATGGTGTTCCTCTAAAAACATAAGAATACCCGTAAGCAAATTTATTAATAAATAAATTTTTATTTAATCTTAAAATTGCAAATAAAAGACCTAGGAATAATCCAAAAAATAATGATGCAGATAATAATTTTAAAGTAACTACTGTTGCTCCTAAGAGTTTGGGGAAACTAGTGACCATTAAATCAAAATCCATTAATACCCCCTGCTATACTTAACTTCTAACTTGTTAATTAATTTCATACTTACGTAAGTAAGCAACAAATATAAGACTGCTGCAAAAGAATAGAAGAATAAAGGGTCTCTTGTAGATCCTGCTGCAATATAAGACTGTCTCATTATTTCAACCAACCCTGTTACTGAAATCAGAGAAGTATCTTTTAAAGTTATTTGCCAAACATTACTTAAGTTTGGAATAGCTAGTCTTAACATTTGAGGTAAGATTATTTTATAAAACTGAGCAAATTTACTTATTCCTAAAACCTTTGCAGCTTCAAACTGTCCTTTGTCTATAGATTGAATTGCACCTCTAAAAACTTCTGTAGAATATGCACCTGAAATTATTCCAATTGCCATTGATCCAGTTACAAAAGCATTAATTTCAATATACTCATAATAACCAAATATGGAGGCAACATACATAATTGCTCCACTTCCACCAAAAAAGAAGAGATAAATAACTAATAATTCTGGAACACCACGAATAACAGTTGTGTATAAGTTACCAATTACATTTAATGGCTTATATTTGGATAATTTAAGTGGGGTAAATATTGCTGCAAATATAAAACCAATTAGCATTGCTGTAACTGAGACAGCAATGGTCATCAGGGTAGCATAAAATAATTCATCACCCCAACCAGTTTTACCAAATGCGAGAAGTTCCATATAGACTGGCGACTATATATTATAGTCGCCAAATCTGAAATTAATTACATAGAGGCGTCGAAACCAAAGTGTTTAATAGCTAGTTCGCTAATAATTCCTTTTTTTCTAGCCTTATCAATTGCTTTATTGAAGTCTTTTAGAAGTTTTGCATCTCGTTTTCCGATTGCATCATCTCCACCCTGTCTAATTCCAACACCAACACCATTACCAAATGCGCCACCTGAAAAAGTTGGCCCAACTAGAGTAACTGCTTCACCTGATTTGTCAGCATAGTCTGTAAACGCCACTGCTGCAGCTAAAGCAACATCACATCTACCAGAAGTTAGATCAAGATTAACTTCATCTTGAGTTTTATAAGTCCTTACATTTACGCTACCCACATCACCAGACTCTAAAAAGTTTTGGTGAATAGTTCCAGTTTGAGTACAAACTGTTTTACCAGCAAGTGCACCTGTTAAAGTTTTAAGAGCTTTTTTAACATCAGATCCACCTAACGATAAATTTATACCTTCTGGAGTATCCATGCCCTCTAAGCTTGAACCTTTCATTACTGCAAGAGATGCTACTTCATCTGCATACCCCTGCGAAAACGTAATTGTTTTTTGTCTTTCAGCTGTAATTGACATTCCAGCCATTATCGCATCAAACTTTCTCATTAATAAAGCTGGAATCATTCCATCCCAATCTTGTTCAACTATAGTACACTCATGTTTCATGATTGCACAAAGTTCTTGAGCTAACTCTACCTCAAAACCTATAAGATTTCCTGAGGCATCTTTAGAGTTCCATGGAGGATAAGCTCCTTCAGTTCCTATTTTAATTTTGTCAGCGTAAACATTTCCGATAACAAAAAGAGAAGCAAGAACTGTTAAAATAGTCTTTTTAAATATATTCATTATTTTCTCCTTAATTTAGAGATAATTATTTCATAAATTTAAGTAATTAAAAAGAAAAATTAATGATTTATTGAGGAAGAAAAATTCCAAGAACAATCGAAACTTGGGATATAAACTCTAGATAATTTAGTATTTCCAAAGTGATGGTTAAATACATTAAGCCAGTTATCAACTTGTTTAGGTTTCTTATCTTGACTACCAACTTGGGCAGTAATCACACCTTTTGGTTTTAAAATTCTAATCATAGAGTCCATATTTTTAGCTGCAAGATCTATACAAAATTGATCATCATTAAGGTCAACGAAAATATGATCATAAGTATCATCATCAATTGATTTAATACTTTCAAAAGCATCCCCCCAAACACATTTTACAGAATTTTTTTCAGTAGCTTTTTTTCCTATATCTCCAAGATGTTTATTACAAACATCAACAACTTCTGGATCCAACTCAAACCAATCTACAAAATTAAAATCTTTAGAGATACATTCTCTTGCAACCCCTCCATCGCCTCCACCAATGATGGCAGCTCTTTCATTATTTTTGTTTAAACTTAAACCTGCACCCACAAATGTTGAGCTATAAAAATGTTCATCTGTAGTTGCTACTTGGATTTCACCATCAATAAATAGAGATTTTCCAAATTGCTCTAACTCTAGAATTTCAATATGTTGACCAACTTTTGATTTAAAGTCTTCCAAAACATCATTTACTACGTACGATTTTTGTAGTCCTGGTGAGCTATAAATATCATGATAAAGAGATTTTGTGTCTCTATTGAACTCTTTTTTAACAATTCTTTTATGTTCAAAATTTTTTTTAATTATATCAATAGCAACAGATGGATTTACTTTTCCACACGTAAAAAAATCAAAGCTAATTATTCCTTTTTCAGGAAATGTATGAAAACTAATATGGCTCTCTGCTAATAAGGCTAAAATTGTAAAACCTTGTGGTTCAAATTTATATTTAGAAATATTAAGTATAGTAACTTCAGCAGCTTTCGCTATGTCGTAAATTACCTTTTCAAAAAAAGAGGGATCATATTCTTTTGTAGTCCCTATAATATCTAGAGTTATATGTTCTCCAACTTTAGTCATTTATCTTTTAAACCTAATTTCCTTGATATAGATATTGCCTTTATTTTCAATTAAAAAATAATTATTCAAATTCTTTTAATTTATTTTGAAAGAGTTTTGCACCTTTTTTGCAATTTTCTATCCAGTCGTTTGTGGCGTTCTCATCTGCATTATCAGATATGTATTTAAAACATCTAAATTTAATATTTTCTAATTTACATACCTTTGCTAAAGCATAAGCCTCCATATCTACGAGATCTATATCCATTTCAACTTTATTTTTTACAAAATTATCTCCACTTCCACAGGAGAAGCCTTTATTCGATATTATTATCTCCTTAATGTTATCAAAAGGTGTTTGGCCTAATTTTAAGTCAAGTAGTCCCCTTGCATCCATATCTCTTTGATAAAAACTTGTACACTCAACTATACCAGACAGGCCTTTTTTAATTGCGCCAGCACTTCCATAATTAATTATTTGATCAGGTTTATATTTATTGATTAATTTTAAAACATTATATGTGGCATTAATTTTTCCAACACCAATATGATGAAAATAATCTAAACCTGGAGTTTCTTCTTTTAAAGCTGCAACAAATAATTTATTCATGAGATATGAATTTAAAAAATTTTATTAGATCCATACCAGATTATCCAAAAAAAGGAATTCTTTTTAGAGATATTACAACCCTTATTAAAGATGAAAATGCTTTTAGGGAAACAATTAATCAAATTTTAGAACGTTCTAAAAAAATTAATTTTAATAAAATAGCAGCTATTGAATCTAGGGGATTTGTATTTGCATCTGCAGTTTCTTATCTCTTAAAAAAACCTTTTATCATGCTAAGAAAAAAAAATAAACTACCAGCAGAAGTGCATTCAGTTGATTTTGAACTTGAATATGGAAAAGCAACAATAGAAGTGCATAAAGATTCTATAGAAAAAAATGATTCTGTTTTAATTGTAGATGATTTAATCGCAACTGGTGGTACGGCAGAAGCTGCAGCAAAACTAATTGAAATTTCAAATGGAAAAGTAGCTGGATTTATATTTGTTATTAATTTATTTGATTTAGGTGGATCAAAAAACTTAATAAAAAAAAATTATAAAGTAGAAAATTTAATTAATTTTCCAGGTCATTAATTGGTAGCGGGAAGTGGGATCGAACCACTGACCTCAGGCTTATGAGTCCTGCGCTCTAACCAACTGAGCTACCCCGCCATAAGTATTGGAGTCTTATAATATAAATCTTTATTGTTTCAATATACTTTTAAGTTAGTTTTATACCCTAAATAATCAAAAAAATGGTGATCGCACATACTAAACTAACAGTCAAAAGAGAAACTAATATTTTTTTTTTAAAAGTTTTTTGTTTATCTAATCTAACCCTGTTAAGCAAAATATTTACGTCGGTAGTTTTTGATTGATTGCTCGATGTGTCTTTAACTGAAGAAATATCTTTACTTAAATCTGAGTAGTTTCGTGGCATTTGTAAGTCCAAATTTAACCACTTAAGAAAAAATAATACAATTAATATTTTAATAATTTTAAATTATATTTTTTTAAAATTACTTTGTTTTAATGGTTTTTCTAATAAGTATGCCTGATATTTTTGTTTCTCAACCTCTACAAAAATATCATTACTTAGCAACTCCTCAGTTGAATAATTATTATCTATGTATCCAAAAGCTAAATTCTTTTTAAAATTAAAAGAGTAGTTACCTGAAGTAGTTCTTCCAATAATTCTATCTTTAAAATAAATAGGTTCATCATGAAGTAACAATGGTGATCCTGGTTTATTGTCTTTAAGTGTAAGCATAATAAATCTTTTATCAATTTTTTTACTCTCAATTTTTTTAAGGGCCTCTTTACCAATAAAATTTATTTCTTTTTTATTACTAATGGTAAATGTAAGACCTGATTGATATTGATTTTCTTCTGGAGAAATATCATGACCCCAGTGCAAAAAACCACTTTCCATTCTCATGGTATCTAAAGCATGCATTCCACAATTAGAAAGATTGAATTTTTTACCCTTATCGACAATTAGTTCATAAATTTTTTTAGCTTCAGTTATTTTTATATACAATTCGTAACCAAGTTCTCCAACGTATGATAATCGTTGAGCCCAAATTTTTGTATCGTCGATTTTAATATATTTTGCATAACCAAACTTAAAATTTTCGTTTGTAAAATCTTCTTTACTTATTTCTTGCATTAAAGATCTACTCTTTGGGCCAAATATACCAAATACACAATAATCATCGGTTACATCTTTAAGATTAATCTTATCTGACAAATGTTTTTTAATATGAAATTTATCTCTTTCTCTTGTGGCTGCTGAACTGATAATTCTAAAATGATTATAATCAATGCAGATTACTGTCAAATCAGTTTCGATTCCACCATCTTCATTTAACATGTGAGTATAAGTGCACTTTCCAACTTCATGTTTAATATTTGCTGTGCAAATTCTTTGTAAATTTTCGTGAGCTTGATCTGATTTAATTTCGAATTTTGAAAATGGAGTTAAATCAAATAAACCTACATTATTTACTGTATTACTTGTTTCGTACTCCACAGCAGGATACCAATTTTGAAAATTATAACTGTATTGATACTCTGATTTTTCACCATCAAGAGCAAACCACATTGGTCTTTCATAACCAGCGGAAACACCAAAACATGCTCCAAAACTTTTTAAATTGTCGTGATGAGGTAAGGTTTTAATATTTCTAGAAGTTTTATGTTGTTTAAATGGCCAGTGCATTCCATATAAATCACCTAATGACTCTGTAATTCTTTTTTTAATAAAACCTAACTCTGAATGAAATTTTTGAAATCTTTTAATATCGTAACAAAAGATATCTTCATTAATATGACCAGTCATCAACCATTCTGCTGTAACTTTACCAACACCTCCCCCACTTCCTATTCCAATACTATTCAAACCACAGCAAACAAAAAAGTTTTTAACTTCAGGCACTTCTCCTAATAATGTATTTGTATCAGGTGTAAAAGACTCTGGTCCTGAAAAAAACTTTCTTATTCCTGCGGTTTCTAAAACTGGAAATCTTTTTAAAGCCGAATTTAAATAAGGTTCAAAATGCTCAAAATTTTCTGGAAATTCTCCAAAAGAAAAGTTTTCTGGAACTTTATTGGTGTTGTTAAAAGCTGGTATTGATTTTCCCTCAAAAATTCCAACCAATATTTTTCCCGCATCCTCCTTAATATAAGTTCTGTTATCAAAGTCTCTAATTACTGGTAATGTTTTAGAAAGGTTTTTTATGGGCTCTGTAATTACATAAAAATGTTCAGCCGGATAAAGTGGAATACTTACACCAGCTTTTTCACCAATCTGTCTAGACCACATTCCAGATGCTAAAACAATATACTCACATTCAATCTCTTGATCATTAACTTTAACACCTCTTATTTTTCCATTTTTCGTCAGAATTTCCTCTACTGGGGAATTTTCAAAAATTCTAGCTCCTTCCAATCTTGCTGCCTTTGCTAACATATGTGTAACACCAGATGGATCCGCTGCTCCATCTCCGGGCATCAAAATTCCCCCTAAAACCTCGTTAGTATTAACAATTGGATACTCGTTTTTAATTTGTTCTTTATTTAAAATTCTTACATCGACATTATAAAGTTGAGCGGTTGTGGCTTGTCTTAGAAGTTCTTGCCACCTACCTTTGTGTTGGGCAATTGAAAGTGCTCCGTTCAACCTTAGTCCTGCAGAATGATCTACTTTTTTTTCAAGTTCTTTATAAAGATCTAGAGTATACTTTCTTATTTTAGTAATTGCTGCTGATGGCCCTAACTGACTTACAAGACCTGCAGCATGCCATGTTGTACCTGATGTTAATTGATCTCTTTCTAAAAGAATTGTATCTTTCCATCCAAATTTAGCTAGATGATAAGCAACTGAGCAGCCAACTACCCCTCCACCAACAACAACTACTTTTGTGCTAGTTGGTAGTTTTTTTTCCATTTATTAGTTTTTAATTGCTTCTCCTGGATCAACATATGTGTGTCCGAATACATCTGCAACAGCTTTATAGGTCACATGACCTTTATAAACATTTAAACCTGCTAAAAAGTTTTTATCTTCGCTTAAAGCTTTTTCATAACCTTTATTTGCAAGTTTTGCTAAGAAAGGCAAAGTCGCGTTATTCAATGCGATTGTTGAAGTTCTTGGCACTCCACCTGGCATGTTGGCAACACAATAATGTACTACATCATCAACCATATAAGTTGGATCACCATGTGTTGTAGGTTTACTTGTTTCAACACAGCCTCCTTGATCTATAGCAACATCAACTATAACTGACCCTCTCTTCATCTTTTTAATCATTTCTTTAGTTATCAATTTAGGCGCTTCAGCTCCAGGTATTAAAACGCCACCAACTAAAAGATCTGCTTCTGAGACCAATTTAGTTAAATCAATTTTATCACTTTGTTCAGGAATAATTTTATCTCCAAATATTTTCTTAAGTTCTTGTAATCTGGTTTCTGATTTATCAACTATGTGTACTTTAGCTTGCATGCCAGTAGCAATAACTGCAGCGTTTTCACCTACAACTCCTCCTCCTAAAATTACAACTGTAGCTCCAGCAACTCCTGGTGCGCCTCCTAATAATAATCCTCTACCATTTTGGTTTTTCTCCAAACAATGTGCTCCAGCTTGTACAGACATTCTTCCCGCAACCGCACTCATTGGTGCAAGCAATGGTAATCTCCCGTTATTATCGGTTACAGTTTCGTAAGCGATATTTATACTTTTTGATTTTATTAAACCCTCAGTTAATTCTTTAGCTGCTGCTAAGTGTAAGTAAGTATAAACAATTTGATTTTCTCTTATCATTTCTACTTCAACTTTTTGTGGCTCTTTAACTTTAACAATTATTTCAGCATCATCAAAAATATCTGCAGCACTGTTTGCTATTTTAGCTCCGGCCTTTATGTATTGATCATTTTCAAAACCAGCTTCAAAACCACCATTATTTTCAATAACAACATCATGTCCTTCTGAAACTAAGGTTTTTACACTTTCGGGTGTAAGCCCTATCCTGTTCTCTTGAGGTTTAATCTCTTTGGGTACGCCTATCTTCATAAGCTTTCTTTATTAAAGTTAAAGTTAACTAATTTTTTTGGTTTTTTTGATAATTAGTTATACCAGTTCTAAGTTTATCGATAATTTCATCTATATGTTTTTTTTCACATATAAATTGTGGTGCTATAATTAAACAGTCTCCAGTTGCTTTGAAGTTTACTCCTGCTTCATAACAAGCTTTAAAAGTTTCATAACCTGCTTTGCCTGGCTTGGTGTTTAATTTCATATCTATTCCACCCATCATTCCATATCCCCTAATGTTATCTACAGCCTCTAAATCTTGGAGTGAAAATAATCCCTTTTGAAAATATGGAGCTAAGTTTTTTGCTCTTTCAAATATATCTTCTTTTTCAAAAATATCTTGTACTGCTAAAGCTGCAGCTACTGCAACAGGAATTCCTGAATAAGTATATCCATGAAATAATTCTACGGAACCCATTGGAGAAGCATCCATTACTCCATCATAAATTTCATCTTTACACGCAACTACACCCATTGGAACTACTCCATTTGTTGTTGCTTTTGCCATTGTCATAATATCAGGTGTTACTCCAAACTCATGACTAGCAAATGAAGATCCTGTTCTTCCCCATCCTGTAATCACCTCATCGAAAATTAAAAGTATACCGTGCTTATCACATGTCTCCCTTAATTTTTGTAAGTATCCTTTTGGTGGCACTAAAGTTCCTGTTGATCCAGCAATTGGCTCAACAATGCATGCTGCAATATTTTCAGGACCAAAATTAGTTGCTATTCTTTCTAAATCATCAGCTAAATCTGCACCTGTTTCAGGTTGACCACTTATAAATTTATGCTCGGGTAAATGCGTGTGTCTCATATGCTGAACACCAGGCATTAATATACTTGCAAAAGTTTTAACATTGTTGATCATTCCACCAACAGATACACATCCAATGTTCATTCCATGATATCCACGCTCTCTACCTACAAATCTAAATCTATGAGCATTTCCTTTTGCTCTATGATAAGCAACTGCAATTTTAATTGCTGTTTCTACTGCTGTTGATCCACAAATTGTGTAGAACATTTTGTTTAAATTACCTGGAGTATGTTTTGAGATTCTTGTAGCTAGCTCAAAAGATCCACCAAATCCTTGTTGGAATGGTTGGGCATAATCTAAAGTTTCTAATTGTTTTGTTACAGCTTCAGTAATTTCTTTTCTGCCATGACCTAACGGATTACAAAACAGCCCAGAGCTTGCATCAATTTGGGTTTTTCCATGATGAGTTTTTAAATAAACTCCTTTTGCTTCAGTAATTAATCTTGGATTTGATTTAAAATCTTTATTGGAAGTAAACGGCATCCAATGTTCATTTAAAGAATTTGGAACTGAAGTTCTATTTTCTGAGCTCATAATTTTAAATTTTAGTTATAGCAAAATATGTAGACTAAAATGTTTTGTTTACTACATTTATTTTGACCTATAATGAACAATATTAATATACAACTTTAAATTGCACAATTGATTTATTTGCAATCCAGATCTTCATTATAAAGTGTTTTACTTCTATCTAAAATTGAATTTAAATATGATTAATTTAATTAATTAAACATAGGGGAATAAATGAAAAAAATATTAAGTTTTATTCTAGGATCTATATTTGCGCTTAACCTATCAATTTCGGTTGCTAATTCGGCAGCAAATGAGGTTAGAGTTGCATATTTTCTAGAATGGCCAAGTCCAAATTTAGAGGACATGCAGAAGAAAAATTTTGCAAAAGCTCTAGGTGTTCCAGTTAAATGGACAAACTTCACAAATGGTGGAGCTATGACTGATGCAATGTTAGCAGGAGATATAGATATTTCTTACTCACAGGGTTTAGTGCCTTTCATCAACGCTGTAAAATCTAATGCGCCAATCAAACTAGTTGATATTGCTATGGAATACGGAATGGGTGGAACAACTTGTGTTACATCTAATGCTTCTGGAATTACTAAAGCAAACGGTTCAGAGTTAGAAGGTAAAAAAGTTGCTGTACCACTTGGAACAATGGCTGAATATGTTTTCGATGAAAGTATGAAGGTTGTTGGAGCTGATAGAAGTAAAATGGATATAATTCAAATGGATCCTGAAGAAGGTGCTGCTGCATTAGTTAGTGGTGATGTTGTAATGGCATGTTTATTTGGTGGTAACTCTATCAAAGCTGCAGTTGCTGTTGGTTCTAGATTATTGACAGTTCAAGAAGCTAGAGATGCGGGTATCTTAGGAATAGATATTACTTCAGTAACAGATAAGTTTATGAAGGAAAATCCAGGAATGTTGAGAACTTTTATTGAAGTAACTCATGAAGCAAATGATAGATATAGAGCTGGTAAAAGCGATATGAACTCTATGTCAAAAGCTTCTGAAATGAAAGTTGCTGATATGAAAGAAACTTTAGATGGATTTAAATTCTTAACTCCAGAAGAAACTAAGCAATCTATGGAAAGCGGTAATCTTGATGGTTTCCTAAAAGGAATGGGAACACCAGATGGAGCTGTAGATACAAGTTTCCTACCTTTATAATTTTTAAAGGTTTAAAATTTAAATAGGTACCAATTATAATGATTGGTGCCTATTTTTTTTATAAAATTTCTAATATAAGGTAGTCAATGAGTGATCTTATTTCTGAAAATCTAAATATGATTTTTAAAACTCCCAAAGGAGAAACTGTTCACGCATTAAAAGATGTAAGCTTTACACTTAAAAAGGGTGAACTACTTACAGTTCTTGGACCTTCTGGTTGTGGAAAAACAACTTTATTAAATATTACTGCTGGTTTTTTAAGACCTACTTCTGGAATAATTACTCTTAATAATAAAGAGATAGATGGCCCTGGAGTTGAAAGAGGAATGGTATTTCAACAAGGTGCTTTGTTTGAATGGTTAACAGTTGCTGAGAACGTAAATTTTGGACTTAGAATGAAAAAAGAAGATCCTGGAGTTACAGAAAAAAGAGTTGAAGAATGGCTAGAGATTGTTGGTTTAAAAGGTTTTGGAAATACACCTACTTATCAGCTATCGGGTGGTATGCAGCAAAGAGTTGCTCTTGCAAGATGTCTAATTAATGATCCCGATTTAATTTTAATGGATGAACCATTAGGTGCATTGGATGCATTAACAAGAGAAAAGATGCAGTCATTAGTTTTAAAAATTTGGAAAGAAACTGGAAAAACAATTATTTTAATTACTCACTCTGTTGAAGAAGCTCTTTTGCTTGGTGAAAGATTATATGTAATGGCACCAAGACCTGGAAGAATACATAAAGAGTACAATCTCCCATTTGCTGAAATGGGGCTTACTCAAGATTTAAGAGAAATTAAAAAAAATAAAGAATTTTCATCAACTAGAGAAGAAATTTTATCCATGATCTGGAATATGGAAGAAGAAATAATGGGGAAAGAAAATTAATGTTAACGCAATTTATAACAATACTAATTATCGTATCTGTTATTGGCTGTATTCTTTATGGAAGAAGATTAATTAGAACTGAAAAAGTAGATGCTGTTTTTGGAAATCCAGAAAGAGCCAAAGGTGGAACTCACTGGGTAATTGTTGGCACTAGTGCTATCCTGATGCTGTGGCTTTATTATTCATGGGATATTGCAAAAGGTTTTTATCCAAAATCAGCGAATGAATTATGTCAGGTTGCTAAAATTAATGAGTCTTTATTAGGTCTAAAATATCAGTTCCCTATTGAGGAAAGAGAATTCAAAAGCACGTCCATTATTAAAATTGAAAATAAAAATCTTATAAAAATTGCTAATGAAATAAATGGATCTCCAGATCTAAATGATCAGCAAAAGACAATCCTAGTAAGTTACATTGATAGAACTTCTAAATTAATTCCATTTTTAACAAGTGAAGAGCTAATGGAAATGGATACCAAAATTAAAATTCAGGAAATGACGGAAGAAATAAAAATTCTAAGTTCTAATTTCCAAAAGAAAGGTTATCCATTTGAGACAGACTCTCAAAAAACTGAGAGACAAAAACTTATTGATGAACAAGGTGGCTGGGGAATTACAACAATAGACTCTGGAACAGGTACAATCGAAAATACTATTGAGATACCAACTGCACCTCAAACTAATAAAGGTTTAAAATTTAATGCAGCAGCAGCTGAACTAAAAAAAATTGACGACAAATTTTTTAAATTAAAAAACCATAACCCACAGTTCAAAAGCTCAATAAAACAACTTAAAGATGATATTAAAGCTTACAGAAAAGGATTAGATGATAGTGAGGAAATAGCATCTGACTATGCAAAAAATATTGTTAAAATTGCAAGAAGAATAGAGTTTGCAAGCATCTTTCCTCCCAATGCATTAAATGAAATGCAAACAGCAATAATAGAGTTTGATGAATTACAAAATAAAGAGCAAGCTGGATTAAGATTAATTGATATTCTCCTATTTCCAGCAGGAACAATTGTAGCAAGTGGACCAACATGTTCTGAGCAAGGTTCAGGTAGATGGTTACCTAAACCATCAGATACATTTAATAAGTTTATGTTGATGTCTAAACCAAGTGTTGGATACAAAAATATTCCTCTTTTATGGATTGAGATGGTTGATGTAAGTAAAATGATTGGATTTATTTTACCTGATTGGATAGCAGATATGTTGCCTGGTGAATATCCAGTGCATACAAAAGATGGAATTGTAAAAGAAAACTTTAAAAGTAAAGTTTTAAAAGTTGTTACTGGTGACTTTAAATTATTTAAAGTGCCTGTTCCATACGGACACATATGGGACTCATTCTTAAGGGTATTTTTAGGTTTAGTTTTTGGAATTCTTATTGGAGTGCCATTAGGATTATTTATGGGTCTAAATCGATTTGCTAAAGGCTTCTTTGATCCTTTAATCGAATTATACAGACCTGTTCCTCCATTAGCTTGGGCGCCATTGATTATTTCAGTTCTTGGAATAGATAATACGGGTAAAATATTTTTATTATTCATGGTCTCTCTTTCAATTATGATTATTTCTGCAAGAGCTGGTGCATCAGGAACACAGCTTTCAAAAATACATGCTGCACACTCTTTGGGGGCCACAAAAAAACAGATATTAAGACATGTGATTTTTCCAAATTCACTTCCTGAAATTCTTACTGGCATTAGAGTGGCTGTTGGTATGTGTTGGGGAACACTTGTTGCTGCAGAATTTTTAGCAGGTACAACTGGTATTGGTTTCGTCGAAAACGTTGCTAAAAAATACTTTCAATATGAAGTTATTTGGATAACTATATTTATTATGGGTCTACTAGGCCTTTTATTTGATATTACTTTAAGAAAAATTATTGAAAAAACTATTCCTTGGCGTGGTAAAGGGTAAGTGAAGACACAAATTCTAAAAAAACAAGTCATTAAAATATTCCAAAAATTTGGTCTTAGTAAAGATCATGCTTTAATTTCTTCTAATGCATTAATTAATGCAGAATTAGTTGGTGCATATGGACATGGTATATCAAGACTTAAGATGTACTGTGACCGAATTTCAAAGAAAATGATTAATGCCAAACCAAAAATAAAAATAAAAAAAATTTCTCAATCTGTCTCCCATATAGATGCAAATAATAGTATAGGTTTTGTTGCTGCTGATCTTGGAATTAAAATTGCAATTAAACATGCACAAAAAACTGGTATAGGAATGGTAGCAGTTAAAGGTAGTGGTCACTATGGTTTATCTGGTTATTACGCAGAACAAGCGGTTAAAAAAAATTTAGTTACTATGATCTATACTAATGCTCCACCAGCTGTTGCACCATATGGTGCATTAAAAAGTTTATTTGGAACAAACCCAATATGTTTTGGAACACCAACTTGTTCCAAAATTCCTTTTATATTGGATACCTCAATCTCTATGATTAATAGAGGTAAAATAAGAGTGGCTGCGAGAAAAAATCAAAAAATTCCTAAAGGTGTTGCTTTAGATAAGTTTGGCAAACCAACCAATGATGCAAAAAAAGCGCTAGAGGGTGTTCAGTTACCAATTGCAGGATTTAGAGGATCTGGTCTTGCTTGGATGGTAGATATTTTAAGTGGAGTAATAACAGGTGGAAATCATGCTGGGAGAGTTAAAGATCCATTTGATGATTTTTCTGGTCCACAAAACATTGGGCATTTATTTATCACCTTTAAAGCTAATTTATTTCAAAAAAATTATAATCAAAGAATAAAAGACAATATTCGAACAATTAAAAAACTTCCAAAAATTAAAGGAGTAAAAGAAATAATGTATCCAGGACAAAATAAGTATTACAGATACAAAAAGAATTTTAAAAAAGAAATTTTTATTCCAGATATAATTAAAAATGACTTGAAAACTTTAATAAGTTAACACTGTCAAAGCACCTATAGATACCACCACTGTAGATAAAATAATTGTCCTCTTAACTCTGTCTTTTCTCTTTTGTTCAATTAGTCTTTGCTTAAGAACATCCACGTTCACTCTAAGAGGAGTCTCATTTTCTTGAGTGGGGTCTTCAACAACGTGGTATGTTCTATTTAAGCCTTCATTATTCATTATCTTATTAAACCATGTGGTGATTAAATTTGATATAAGTCAAGAGTCCAATTTGGGTTGCTATTAATTATTTAATAGTTCAAAATGGGTTAGGAGATAACAATGACATTAATACCTAGCGTTTCAGCTCAAATTGACCAGAAAGAAATTTTCAATGTTATTACTAATAATTTTAGCAAATTAGCTCCAGCCTATTATTTCTTGATCAGCAATTGGTTAATACGAGCATATAGTGTTCATAAAGATATAGATAAATATATAATTGTCATTTATCTCATTAATAAAGATTTGATCGTTTTTAGAAGAAACGGGTTGATTGTTGATTATGATACATTTTACAGAGATAGATCAATAGAAATTGAGAAAATAAATTTAAGCGATATTTCAAAAGACTTAGAAATACCTAAAGAAAGTGTAAGAAGGAAAATCTTAGAATTAGAAAAAGAAGATATAATTAAAAAATTTGGAAAAAAAATGTTTGTTAACAGGAATGCTCTTGTTGCAACGCAAGCTATAGACACACTAAAAGATATGAGTTCTTTGTTATTCGAATTTAATAAATTATTAAAAAATGAAAAAAAAATTTTTACTGTTGATGAGATTTCATCCTCTATGAAACAAAATTTTTCTTTTTGCTGGTATCAGTTTTATAAATTTATATTTATTTATACCAACAGGTGGAGAAAAGAAGTAAAGGATCTGGAAACAATGTGTATTGGAATTTTAGTAATGCTTAATGCATCTCACAATAAGAGCTTCAAGGTAAAGGACTTAAACTTAAAAACATATCAAAAAAAAGTTATGGGTTCTGATGAAAGAGGTATTAATGCAATGTCTTTATCTGATATAACAGGAATTCCAAGACCAACTGTTGTTAGAAAATTAAATTTTTTAATTAATAATAACTACATAACTATTAATGAAAAAAAACTTCTTTTTATCAATATTCAAGGTTCAAATTTAAAACGAAGTTCTGAATTACAAAATGCAAATATTAAAAGCCTAAGTAATTTTATTTATAAAGTATTTAACCAAATTAAAATTATTGACTCTAGTAAAGATAAAGATGATGATTTCATTCCTGGATACTTGAGAGATTAATTATTTTTTCTTAAGATATAAATAAAAATAAATCCAGTTATATACATTAATAAAGCATATGCGCCTGTTGGCACTATATAAGCTACATCATCAAAAATTAGTGTTGCAACAAATACTGCTAAAGTTCCGTTCTGCAAACCACACTCTAATGCAATACATTTTTGTTGTGCTACTCCTGATACAAACTTTTTAGAAATAAAATATGCTAATACCATCATCACAACATTTAAAATTAAAACAGCTAAACCTGCCTGAGCAAGATAAGTAAAAATATTATCTTTTTCTTCAATCCATATTGCAATAAATACGATTACAAATAACCACCCTGTTAGTTTATTAATTAAATTGATTTTAGATAAAATAAAATTTTCAGCAAAACCTCTTATAATCATTCCAATAATTACAGGGACTGTAACCACTAATGCCATTTTCAAAGCAATGCCAATTACTGAAATTTCTTTTGCAATGGTAACCCCTAAGATATCTGCAGAACTGATTACAATTATTGGAATTGTAATAATACAAATTAAACTAGTTACCGCTGTTAAAGAAATGGATAAAGCTACATCTCCATTAGCAAATTTAGTTAAAACATTTGAAGTAACACCACCAGGTGCAGCTGCAATTATCATTAAACCTACCGCGATAGCTGAAGGAATATCAAGACTTAGTGCAATGATTAAAGCAACAATTGGTAACAAAATTAATTGAGATAAAAAACCTACGATAAAATCTCTCGGTGCTTTTAATATTCTTGTGAAATCTTTAATTGAAAGACCAAGACCCAATCCTAACATGATTAGAGCTAAAACTATCGGTGCGATTTTAGTAACTATTTCCATTCCTAGTAACCATACAGGATTATAACTTAAAGATATTAAAATATTTTTCTATGTACATGAACATTATTTTCACATATTTGTAGCAAATGCTCTCAAATAAAGAAATCATATGTCCCAATAATCTGCTTGATGTTGCACATAAGAAAAAAGGTGTTAAAGCAGCAGTTGTAAATGCAGGAATGCCCTTGCCAATGCTATCTGTTCAAGATGCAGTTAAAGAAAATTTAATCGAGCCAATTTTTATTGGAGACAAAAAAGAAATTCAAAAATGTGCTGAAGATTTAAAATGGGATATTTCTCAATATGAAATTATTGATGAAGCTGTAGAAAACAATACAGCCTCTATAGCAGCTAAACTAGCAAGTGAAGATAAAGTAAAGATTATTGTTAAAGGTCATATTCATACTGACATTTTAATGAAAGAAGTGCTAAAGCGTGAATATAACTTAATGGGTAAAAGTCGATTAAGTCATATATGGCATATGACTATTGAGAAAGAAGATGCGCCATTAATTATTACTGATGGTGCCTTAAATGTATTGCCTAATATCAAAACAAAAATGCACATTCTTAAGAACGTCGTAGACTTCTCACACAGAATTGGCATTTCTCGACCTAAAGTATCTATATTATCAGCAACAGAAGAAGTAATTGAGAGTGTACCTTCTTCATTAGAGGCGGCAGAACTCACAAAATTGGCAGAAAAAGAAAATTTAAATGCTGATGTATTTGGACCATTAGCTTTTGATAATAGTATTTCAAAAAAATCTGCAGGTATTAAGGGAATAAAAAATGCGGTAGCAGGTGAAGCAGATGTATTATTAGTTCCTAATGTTGAAGCTGGAAATGCTTTAGTAAAAATGATGATTTACTTTATGGGTGCATGTGCAGCTGGTGTTGTAATTGGAGGTAAAGTTCCAGTTGTGATCACAAGTAGATCGGACGAAGCTCCAGCAAGATTAGCTTCAATTGCTGCTGCTATTGTTGCATTAGATTAATTGATTGAATTAAAGGATCTTATAAATTAAAAGCAATTTAAAAAAAGGGACAAGAAATGGCAATTCAATATCTTAAGAAATCTCCAAAAACCTCCTCAACAGATGACACCAAAACTACTGGTATTGTTCAGGATCTTTTAAAAGATTTAGATAATACCAAAGAACAAGGATGTATTGATCTAACCAAAAAATTTGACAAATATGATGGAGAAATAATTGTTTCAAAAGAAAGAATTGAAGAAATTAAAAAATCATTGGATCAAAAAACTAAAGATGATATTCAATTTTCATTCGATCGAGTTCGAAAATTTGCTGAAGCTCAATTAAAAAATTATGGTCAGAATTTTGAAGTTGAGTTATCAGATGGTTTGTTTGCTGGACAAAAACTAGTGCCTGTAAATACTGCCGGTTGTTACATTCCAGGTGGAAGATATGCTCATATAGCCTCTGCTGTGATGAGTGTTACCACAGCTAAAGTTGCTGGAGTAAAAAATATTGTTGCATGCAGCCCACCAAAAGAAAACGTGGGTGCTCATCCAACTATTGTTTATACTGCTGATTTATGTGGAGCAGATGTAATTTTGAACCTTGGTGGAGTGCCGGCTATTGCAGCAATGACAAATGGATTATTCAATAACCCACCTGCTGATATTATTGTTGGACCAGGAAATCAATTTGTTGCTGAGGCAAAAAGAATTTTATTTGGAAAAGTGGGTATTGATTTGTTTGCAGGACCAACAGAAATTGGAATTATTGCTGATCAAAAAGCAGATCCAGAAATTGTTGCTGTGGATTTAGTTGGTCAAGCTGAGCATGGTTATAATTCACCATGTTGGTTGTATACAACAAGTAAAGAACTAGCAGAAAAAGTAATGAAAAGAGTTCCAGAATTAATTTCAGAACTTCCTGAAGTTCCAAGGCAAAGTGCAGAAGCTGCTTGGAGAGATTATGGTGAAGTAATTTTATGTGATACTGATGAAGAAATGGTGAAAATTAGCGATGAATATGCACCAGAGCACCTAGAAGTTCAAACAGAAAATTTAAAATGGTTTCATGAAAGACTAACAAATTACGGATCATTATTTGTTGGTGAGGAAACTACTGTTGCTTACGGAGACAAATGCTCAGGTACAAATCATATTTTACCTACCAAAGGTGCGGGCAGATATACGGGTGGTTTATTTGTTGGAAAATTTATTAAGACTTTAAGTTTTCAAAGAATGACAAAAGAATCTACAGAATTAGTGGGAGCTGCTGCTGCAAGAATTTCTAGATATGAGGGAATGGAAGCTCATGCTAGAACTGGA
>CACEBA010000001.1 GCA_902557585.1 uncultured Pelagibacteraceae bacterium | reverse complement strand
ATGAATTAAAGATAAAGGTTTTTCTAGGAGTCTCGCTATTTGATATTTTTCCCAAGATTGAGGAAGTAAGTAAAATTCTTGAACATCCGACGGGAGTGTTTCCTTTTGTTTACTAAATGACATGCTAAACCTATCAAATAGAATAGCCATAAAAAGAATACACAATCCACCTTCCATCGCCCAACCTACGTCAAGATTTCGAATAGCTAACCATACCTGACCACCTATGCCTTCAGCACCAATAAAACACGCTAATACTACTAGTGCTAAAGCCATCATAATTACCTGATTAATACCCATCATGATACTTGGTAATGAAAGTGGAATTTTAATTTTATACAGAAGCTGAAGTTTACTTGAACCAAATGAAGTTGCGGACTCAATTGTTTCTTTTGATACTTGTCTTATTCCGGAATTAGTTAACCTTATCACTGGTGGCATCGCATAAATCATTGTTGCCAATATCGCGGGTGCTCCACCAATTCCAAAAAAGAATAAAGCTGGAAAGAGATAGACAAATGCTGGCATGACCTGCATTGTATCTAAAACTGGTTTCATGAAATTATCAAACCGGTTGCTTTGAGAACATAAAATTCCGAGAATAACTCCAAAAAATACACACAAAAAAACTGATAATCCCATCAACGCTAAGGTTTGCATCGACTCGTCCCACATCCCTACAGCACCCCAAAAATAAACTACAAACATTGAGTACAAGCCTAATCTAAGACCCCCAGCAATTAAACAAGGTAAAAAGAGAATTGCAGCAATCAATAACCAAGGAGAGTCAATTAGAAAATCTTCTAAAACATAATATCCTTCTTTAATATAGCTAGCGATTATTTTAGTGATCCATCTATAATTTTTTTTTAAATAATCTTCACCATCGTTAACCCATGCAGTAAAAGTAAATTCATCTGTTATTTGCTTTGGGAATTTTGATGGACCATCGTTTTGGAAAGAAAGCCATAGGGCACCAACAAATACAGCTAGCACAAGAATATATTTAATTAAGCTCTTTGAAGAGTATGATTTTTCTAGAACGTGACCTTCAGCAGACATAAAATATATTAATTTAAATAAACTATTTTACTTTTAAAGTAAAATATTGTCTTATCTTACCTTTAGTTTTTGAATTATTATGGATGATAATAATAAAATAGTTTGCTCAAATATCTGGAAATTGTTTGGACCAGATGAAAAAAGAGTAAAAGAAAATTTAGATCCAAATCTCTCTATTAAAGAAGTTCAGGAAAAAACTGGTCATGTTGTAGCTGTTAAAAATGTTAGTTTTTCAATTCAAAAAGGTGAAACATTCGTTGTGATGGGGTTGTCAGGAAGTGGGAAATCAACATTGGTAAGATGTATATCTAGATTAATTGAACCAACTTCAGGTACAGTTAAAATGGATGATATTGATGTTACTAAAATGAGTGGTGGAGAATTGTTAGATTTAAGAAGAAATAAAATGAGCATGGTTTTCCAGCATTTTGGATTATTCCCTCATAGGACAGTTGTTGAAAACATTGCTTATGGTTTAGAAATTAGAGGCAATAAAAAGCAAGACAGAACAGATAAAGCTATGGAAGTTTTAAAAATGGTCGGACTAGATGGGTGGCAAAATAATTACCCAAGAGAATTATCTGGAGGAATGCAACAAAGAGTTGGATTGGCAAGAGCATTAGCTGTAGATCCTGAAATATTAATTTTTGATGAACCATTTTCAGCCTTAGATCCTTTAATAAGAAGAGAAATGCAAGATGAACTATTAAAATTACAAGAAAAACTTCAAAAGACTATGGTTTTTATTACACATGATTTTTTAGAAGCTATTAAGATGGGTGATCATATTGCAATCATGAAAGATGGTGAGGTTTCACAAGTTGGAACACCTGAAGAGATTGTTGCTAATCCAAAAGATCAATATGTAAAAGACTTTTGTGAGGATGTCCCAAAATACAAAGTTTTAAGTGCCGGAAAAGTTATGAGAAAAGAATGTTGTGATGATACCAAAAAGTTATATGGAGATAAATCACATTGCATACCTGATAATTCTAAAATTGAGACATTGATAGATAAGCTTGTTGATTCTGATAAATCATTTCCAGTTGTTTGTAGCGACACAGGCGACTTGTTAGGAGAGATAGATCGAGCAATAGTTATGAAATCAATGAAGTCAGCTAGTTAAACTGATTATTACCTTTAATACTTTTTTGTTTAACTTTATCTCTCCATATAATTATCATACCTGCCAAAACTATTGCTAGTACACCTGGAAAAAGTTGTTCCCATGGGGCTTCTTTAAAAAAAATCCATCCAAGAACAAAAGAAGAGGGTATACCTAAATATTCAAATGAAGCCATTTTACTCGCTGAGATTAATCTATATGAATAAATAAATAAAATTGCAGCAGTTCCGCCCAATATACCCGTCAAAGTCATTAAAAAGAAATCTTCAATACTTTTTATCTCAACATGTCCACTTGTAATGAAGTATAAAATTACACCACCTATAACGTTAAAAATTAGAGTGAATAGTTGTATCTTTGCAGTTGAGTGACCCTCAGGAATAAATTTTAAAATTATAACTGTCATAGCCCATGCGATAGCAGTTAAAATAGGAAAGATTGAATAGAAGTTGAATATCTCGCTGGTAGGTTTCATAATTAGCACCACACCCAAAAAACCTATAAAAATTGCTGACCATCTATAAATTCCGATTTTATCTTTTAAAAAAAATATTGAAAAAATAACTATAAAAAAAGGAGATGAAAAAGTTAGCGTCATCGCAGTTGCAAATTCAAGATTTATCACAGAGATAAATATAAAAATATTCATTGCTAAAAATCCCAAACCTCTAAAAAAACTAAGTGTGATGAAGGTTTTATTAAGATTTTTAAAGATCGTAAAATACTCTTTCGTTAATAAAATCAATAAAATTAAAGGTATAACACCTGCAATATTTCTAAACACCGCTAGCTGAATTACAGAGTATTCATTACCAAGGAACTTTATTACCACCATATATAAATCAACACATAGAATTGCCATCAGCATAGTGGTCACTGCAAGATAAGTTTTTTTAATATCAATTTTTTCTGATGAAATTTTCATGTATAATTTTTTTTTAAAAATTGTATAAACTTTACAAATAAAATGAGTAACTTTAAACTAAATGAATCTGATATCTTGTCTAATCAAGATTGGACATTCCCGACCAACATTGCATATGGTCCAGGACGTCTAAAAGAAATAGGTTCAATTTGTAATAATTTGCATATCAAGAACCCATTAATAGTTACTGATAAAGGAAGTCCAAAATTACCATTTATCAAAAATTTGCAAAGTTATTTAGCTAGCTCAAATGTAAAATCTGATTTATTTTTTGACATCTCTCCAAACCCTCGTGAAGATGAAGTATCTGTCGGCTGCAAAAAATACAATGACGGAAATCACGATGCCATAATTGCCATTGGTGGTGGAAGCGCAATGGATGGTGGTAAATTAATATGTCTTACAGCAAATAACGATGTACCATTAAGAGATTTTGAATTTGAACTTACGCCTCCAAAAATAAGTAAAGATAATCCTTTTCCAAAAATTATAACCATTCCCACCACTGCAGGCACAGGAGCTGAAACGGAAATTACAGCTATGGTTACATACTTAAAGGAGGGAATGAAATTTTGCATGTGGCACCCAGATGTAAGACCGTCATTAGCATTAATTGATCCTGAGTTAACTATAGGATTGCCATCTAATTTAACTGCATGGACAGGCGCTGATGCTTTGATACATGCTATTGAGGGATATTGTGTTCCTGGATTTAATCCAATGTGCGATGGGGCTGCATTAGAGGGACTTTCCTTAATTTCAAAATCATTAATTAAAGCAGTTGAGGAACCTGATAATATATTAGCAAGAGGTGGTATGCATGTAGGTTCTTGTTTAGCAGGAATATCGTTTTTGAAAGGGTTAGGAAATGTTCATTCTATTTCACATATGGTAGGAGCAGAATATAATACTCATCATGGATTAACTAACGCAATAGTTTTACCAGTAGTCATGAAATATAATTTGCCTGGAATGGAAGAAAAAGTTCAAAGAATGTCGGAAGCAATGCAATATAAAGATCACTCGGTAGATGCATTTATAAAAAATTTAGAAAATCTTTTAGACAGAATTAAAATTCCAAATAGTTTAGGTGAAATTAATGTTCCAGAGGATTGTGCTGGAAGAATTGCTGAAAAAGCAATGAAAGATCAAGCTTATGCAACTAATCCAAAAGTAGCTTCACTAGCTGATATGAAAGAAATGGTTTTGCAAAGTATTAAAAAAGCTAGATAAGCTTTTATGATTGAAAATCAATCAGTTGAAGAAATACAAAACAACATTAAAAGTCGACAAATCTCAATTAAAGAAGTCATTGAATATTATCTCAATAGAATTGAAAAAATTAATCCTGATTTAAATGCAATTGTTCTTCAAAAAGATAGAGAATCAATAATAAAAGAGGCAATCAAAAAGGATAATGCTAAGGAATTGGATAAACCTTTAAATGGATTGCCTTTAGCAATTAAAGACCTGACAGATGTCGAGGGTTTTAAAACCACATATGGCTTTCCAGGCTCAAAAAATAACCAACCTAAAAAAAATTCATTATTTGTAAATCGATTAATTGACAAAGGAGCAATCATTATTGGAAAAACGAACACTGCCGAACTTGGTGTAGGCGGACATACTATTAATAGACTTTTTGGACCAACTTCAAACGCTTACGATCTATCAAAATCTGCAGCAGGTTCAAGTGGAGGCGCAAGTTCAGCTGTTGCTACTGGGTTGTTACCTTTTGCTGATGGCACAGATCAAATGGGATCCTGTCGTGGACCTGCAGCTTATGCAAATATTTATGGTTATAGACCTACACCAGGTTTAATCTCAGTAGATCGTTCAGGACAAAATTTAGATTTACCAATACTTACAACACCAGGATGTTTTGCTAGAAATCCAAAAGATATGTCGATTTTATTAGATGTAATTGTGGGAAGCAATTCAGCAGACAAATTTTCATTTGATTTAGATAGTTCGTTTAAAAGTCAAAATATAAATGAAAAAGAGTTTTCATCTTTTAAAATTGGATGGATTTCTGACATGAACGAGAGTTACGTTATAGAAAAAAATATATTAGAAGTTTGTGAAAATAAATTAAAAGATTTAGAAAAAATAAACCTAAAAGTAGAATATCTTAAATCAAAAATAAATACTGATGTTTTGTGGAATAGTTGGACAACGTTAAGAGCTAAAAGTATTTACGAAGATACTTTATCTATGAATATCTTAGATATAAATTCAATGACATATCAAGCAATTTGGGAGTATAACAAAGGCAAAGAAATTAAACTACAAGATTTAAAACTGGCCCTAGATCAAAAACAACAATGTTTAAATCAAATAAATTTAATTTTTGAAAATTTTGATTTTTTAGTATTACCATCAGCTCAAATTTATCCTTTTGATAAGAACTTACAATTTCCAAAATATATTAATGATAAAGAATTAGATACATATCATCGTTGGTTAGAAGTTTTTATACTATCTAGTCTTTTAGAATTACCTACAATTACAATCCCAGCTGGTTTTAATAAGGATGGTATGCCGATGGGCATGCAAATTATTGGAAAAAATAAAGATGATTTGAAATTATTTTCTTTTGCAAGTAAATATGAAGATATTTTCAATTTTAGTAAAATTAAACCTAAATTAGATTAATTAATATGAGACACCCTCACCATTATAAAATTTCAATTGCTCTTGCGATATCCGCTGGTGCTTGGGGGATATACTGGTTGCCACAAAGAATTCTTGAGGAAGGTGGTTTAACTGGTGGCTGGGGTACAATTTCCCAGATGATAATTGGAACTCTAATATTAATGCCTATTGCTCTTTGGAGAATGAGTAAAAAAAAAGGTACCGGATTAGAGCTCCCTGCAATGGGAATTTTAATAGGAGGAGGTTTTATATGCTATGCATTAAGCTTTCTTTTAACTGACGTAGTAAGAGCTTTAATTATGTTTTATATGACACCTGTTTGGACAACTATTTTCGAAATTATTTTTTTAAAGAAAAAACATGGTTGGCAAAGAGTTGTCAGTTTAGGTTTAGCACTTGGTGGATTATGGGTAGTTTTTGGTCAAGGTGGTAATATTCCTTTACCAGAAAATGCTGGAGACTGGTTAGCACTTATAGGTGGAATTATGTTTGCAGGAGGAATGATTAGACTTGAAGTTATTAAAACTGATGGAGTATTTCCAATAATTTTTGGTTTTTTCTTTTATGGCACATTATTTAATATAGGAGCTGGTTTTTTACTTGTCGACTTTCTTGGACCAATGCCATCCACTGAAGCATTTGTTTCAATGACAACATTCCTTATTTTAATTTCAGTTTTTTATTTTATACCAACCGGTATTGTAATTCTTTGGGCCCCAACTCAAATAGGAGCTGGAATATGTTCAATTCTATTTTTGTCAGAAATAATAGTTGGTGCAATAAGCTCAAGTATTCTTACTGATGAACCATTTGGATGGCGTCAGATTACCGGGTGCTCACTAATAGTTATTGGTGGAATAGTGGCTGTAGTCTTATCTCCAAAAGAAGATGTCAGTAAATAATATCGAGTTAAAAAAAATTTATAACATTTTAAATAATGAGATATAGTAATTAAATGAATTCACATAAAATAAGCGTAAGACGTAGTTTTATATTTACTCCAGGTCTTAAACCAGAAATGTTTCCAAAAGCTATCTCGTCAGGTGCAGATATGGTTTGTATTGAACTAGAAGATGGAATAGCAATTAAAGATAAAGATGAAGCAAGAAAAAACACATTTAAAGCACTTGAGACTCTTGAAGTTAAAAGTGGTGTTGAGTTAGTTGTTAGAGTAAATTGTCAACGAACAAAATTTGGTCTTATGGATCTTGAAGCTGTTGTTTCAAGCAAAACAAATGTTAAGGCAATAATGTTACCTAAAGTTAAAACACCTGATGAAATCACTTTTATTGATGATATGTTGACTGATTGTGGTTTAGACACCGATCTTCATGTTATAATGGAGACTAATGAAGCACTTGAAAGTATTTATGACATTGCTCATGCAAGCAAAAGAATAGTTGCACTATATTTTGGAGGCGTAGATATGGCTGCAGAGCTTAGAGTTCCAAATGAATATAAAAATTTGATATACGCAAGATCTAGATTAGTACATGCAGGTGCAAGTGTTGGAGTAGATGTTATAGACGTACCTTATTTGGATCTAGAGGATATGGATGGAATGAAAAAAGAAGCAGAGCTTGTAAGAGATTTAGGATTTACAGGAAAAGGTTCTATTCACCCAAAACAAATAAACATGCTAAATGAAATTTTTACGCCTTCTAAAGAGGAAATTATCAAAGCCAAAAAAATTGTAGACCAATTCAATGAATCGGATACAGGATTAGTAGTAATTGATGGTAAACTTATTGAAAAACCTGTTCTTCGAGAAATGCAGAGAAAAATTTTAATAGCAGATAAAATTAATCAAAGTTAATTTCTAGAAATTTTTGTTAACAATTTCATCTAACATATTGATCATATCTCGTTTATAACTTTCATCAGTGCCAGAATCTGTGTCAATGACAGAGAAGTATGATGCAACAATTCCATTCTTTAAATTTATTGCTAAAAATTGACCACCAAGACCAGAATGACCAATCCAATCACCACATTTCATAGATGAATTAGAATAGTATAAGTATTTATTAGGAGATAACTCCATATATTTAGTACCCTTATTTGCAAGGGTTTGACTTAAAAATTTTTCTGAACCAACTTTTCTATTTTCTACACCATGGCCCCTCCTTGAGAATAAAAGTCCATACCTTAAAAAATCTCTTGAAATCAGGCATCCACCACCCGAAATCCACGGCATACTGTCTCTATCAGTTGCCATATACATGGCATCTTCAAAGCCCGCAGCTTCAACGGCTTCTAATAACCAGTCTTTTAATTTCTTTCCACTAACTTTCTCAATTACAACACCTAAGACATCTGTATTTGCTGACTTATAGTGAGACAAGTCACTCTTATTTTCCAATGTTTCTCCCTTAATAGACTCAATTGAATTTATAAACTCTTCTTGAACAATTTTATAATTTGAGTCGTTAGGAAGTCTCCATCCACAAACAGGCTCATGTAAAAAAGATGATGTATAAGGATCAGTATAATCTTCACTATAAGAGTTTTGTATATTCATATCTAATACATCCTGAATTTTTGCTGAAGCATATCCAGAATTAATATTTGGTAAATATTCTGAAACAGTTTTGTTTAAATCAATTATATTTTTTTCGACAAGTTCTCCTATAAATAAATTTACAAACATTTTAGTAATAGACATAATAGTTTGAGGAGTATATTCACTAAAATCATCTGCGTATTTCTCATAAAGAATATCTTGATCTTTACCAACTAATAATGAGCAGAAGTATTTATGATTTATCATTTTTTGAACAGATGTTATTTTTTCGATTTCTGAGTTATATTTTTTATTTAAAGTTAAAACTTGATCAGATCTAAATAACAAACCATACCTATTTATTTTATGTAAATTTCTGTATCCTTCTCTCCTTGTCTCAGGTAGATACCATTTTGGTTTATTATCTCTTATAATTTTGAGAGAGGGGTTTGGTTCACTATTAATTTTTTTTTTATCCATTAAATTTAAAATACATAAATTATTTTAAAACTGATATAGCTTTAATTTTATCTGGCCCAACACCACAACATCCACCAATAATTTGAGCACCATTTGCCACCCATGATTTTGCTTCCTCAAGATAGTTAGATGGTGAAATATTATCAACTAATTTCCAATTTGGTTTTTCGAAATAACCATCATTGGGATAAGCACCAACCGTTCCTTTATGAATTCTTTTTAAAATTTTAATTGCTTCTTTAGTTACCTTTATATCAGAGTGAGCAACTAAAATTGGCCCTTTATGAAGTTGACTAAATTTTGTTAAAGAGTTTTCCAAATAATCATAAAACTTAGCTTTGGAATTTGTCACACTTTCTTGATAGCCATGCATTAACTTTCTATCTTCATTATTCATTGCACAAGATATTGAAAGCCATATTGGTAAATTAATTTTAGAAGAGCATTCGATCATAGTCTCAACTGTTTCATCTTTAGAAGTCATTGCTTCTAAAATAATCAAATCAACACCTGCATCTGATAAAATGTTTAACTGATCGGTAAATCCAGGTTTTATTTCCTCTTTAGCTAACTTATCCCAACTTCCAGATGTAGATACAGATCCTGCAACTGCAATTTCTTTGTCTGTCGATGCCGCAGCTTTAAGTGCTATATCAACAGTTTTTTTATTCCATACTTTTATAAATTCCTCATATCCATATTCTTTCATGGATATAGGTGTGATAGCATAAGTGTTTGATGTAATTACATCTGCTCCAGATTTAATGTAATTTTCGTGAACCTGAAAAAGTTTATCTGGATCATCTATAGCACTTTTTCCAGCCCACAAATCTTTATCCATCTTAGCCCCAATTTGCTCTAATTCACCGCCATTGCCACCATCAAGTATTACGATACTATTCTTATCTAATTTTTCTTTTATGAATTGGTAAGACATTACCTATTTGTTATTTGTAAACGCACAGATTTTATTTCCGTCTAGATCACGAATATAAGAATAATAAACCCCAGAACCTTCAGGTCTTTCACCACCTGAACCTTCACTTGTTCCACCAAGTTGCAAACCAAGTTCATGAAATTTGTCTACAATACTTCTTGAACTTGTTATAAATGAAACTTGAGAACCATTTCCTATAGTTGCTTCTTTTTTATTTACAGGTTTTGTAACATAAAACTCAACTTTTCCATCACCACCTTTTTGAGAATAGCCTGCACAAACATTATCAGTTTCAATTCTTTCTAAATCTAAAATTTTAAACAATTCATCATAAAATTTTATTGAGCGATCCAAGTCGTTAGTTCCAACCATGACGTAACCGATCATACTATTTTGGCCAGTGTGTAATTGTTTTTACTTCTAAGAATTCATGCAATCCCCATGTTCCACCTTCACGTCCATTACCTGATTGTTTATAGCCACCGAAAGGAGCACCTGGGTCAGCGCCATTACCGTTAACATAAATTGTTCCTGCTTTAAGTTTTTTTGAAACTCTTTTTGCTTTTTCTTTGTCTTCAGTTTGCAAATAGTTTCCAAGACCATACTCTGTCTCATTTACAATTTTGATAGCTTCTTCTTCAGTTTCAAATGGAATAATTGAGAGAACAGGGCCAAATATTTCTTCTTTAGCTACTCTCATATCATTAGTCACATCTGTAAAAATAGTTGGTTTAATAAAGTAACCTTTATTCATACCGTTAGGTAGCTCAGGACCACCGGCAGCTAAAGTAGCACCTTCATCAATACCACTTTGTATTAAGCTAATGATCTTATCGTATTGAACTTTTGAAAC
Organism: uncultured Pelagibacteraceae bacterium; assembly: GCA_902557585.1. Next base: position 36,463 of record CACEBA010000001.1, on the reverse strand, counting down.
AACTGGACCAATGTGATCTCCTTTTTTAGAAGCGTGATCAACTTTTATCAAATTAGCTTCTTCAGCAGCTTCTTTTACAGCTCTTTCATAAATTGATTTTTCAACAAGCATTCTTGTTGGTGCATCACAAGATTGGCCTGAATTACTCATTACATTTCTAATACCATCACGTACTGCATTAGGGTGGGAATCTGCAAAAACAATATTTCCACCTTTACCACCTAACTCAAGACAAACTCTTTTGATTGTGTCTGCTCCATTTTTTAAAATCAATTTTCCGGCACGTGTCGAACCTGTAAATGATACTAAATCAATATCAGGATGAGTTGAAATATCTGTACCGACACCAACACCATCTCCGTTAACTAGGTTAAAAACACCTGCTGGAAAGCCCGCTTCATCAATCATTTCAGCAAACAACATGGCTGACATAGGTGCAATTTCTGATGGTTTATGTATCATTGTGCATCCAGTTGCGAATGCAGGAACAACTTTTAATGCTATTTGATTGATTGGCCAGTTCCATGGTGTAATTAAACCACATACTCCTATAGGCTCGTAACAAATTCGATTGTTTGATTCTGGACTGAATTGTTCGTCAAATTTAAATTCTTTTAATCTGAATATGAAATCTTCTAGGTGCGATTGACCACTTGAAGTTTGAGCATCATTTGACCAATCCATTGGAGCTCCCATTTCCATAGATATGGCTTCTGTCATCTCAGAATATCTTTTTTTATAAATATCTAATAATTTTTCTAGAAGATTAATTCTTTCTTCCTTAGAGCTTTCACTCCATGTGACTAGTGCTTTTTTAGCAGCACTAACTGCTGAGTTTGTATCCTCTTTTGAACCAAGCGATATAGTTGCAAAAGCTTCTTCTGTAGATGGATTAATTACCTCAAGATCATTTGGTTTACTTGGAGAAACCCATTTTCCATCTATATAAAATTTTCTTTTGTCTAACATAATCTTATCTCCTTATAATATATTTAGTTAAATTCCTTAAGTATTTTTTCTCGGTGTTCATCTAAATCAGGTATGTCGCCTCTTTTTTTTGGATCTTCATAAGTTGACATCTTTATTGGGTTACCTGCTAATTTAAAATCTCCAATAACTTTATGGTAAGCCTTAACGATCATATTTCTTGCTTCTACCTGTGGGTTCTCAACTGCTTCTTTAATGTTGTATATAGGGCCACAAGGAATTCTTTCTTTTTCCATTTCATTTACCCAATCAATTGTTGATTTTGTCGACAACTTATCTTCTAAAATTATTTTCAGTTTATCTATATTTTTTGCTCTAGCAGAATTGGAATTAAAATTTTCATCTATGCTAACTTCTGGAATTTTTAAAACATTACATAATTTTTCAAATAATTTGTCATTACCGGCAGCAACTATAATGTAGCTATCTTTTGTTTTAAAAGCTTCAAAAGGTGCAATAGAAGGATGTCTTGAACCCATTGGTTCGGGAATTTCATTTTTTGATAAATATCTAGCAATTGCATTTTCAAGTATAGCTATTTGACAATCAAGCATGGAGACATCTATGAACATTCCTTTTCCAGTTTTTTGTCTGTCATATAAAGCTGCGTTAATACCAATAGCTGTAAACAATCCAGCCGTGATATCACCAATGGATGTACCGACTCTTGTTGGTTCTGAGTTTGGTTGACCAGTAACACTCATTAATCCTCCCATACCTTGAACTACCATGTCGTATGCTGGCAATTCTTTTAAAGGACCTGTTTGTCCAAAGCCAGAAGCAGATGCGTAAATTAGTTTAGGATATTTTTTACTTACTTCTTCCCAACCATAACCCCATTTTTTTAAAGTACCTGGTTTAAAATTTTCTACTAAAATATCTGCCTTAGATAAAATTTTATCAAAAATTTTTTTATCATCTTCATTTTTTAAATTAAGAGCGATACTTTCTTTTCCTCTATTTAGTGACATAAAATAAGCAGAATAATCTTGAACAAACGGTCCAAATTTACGAGAGTCGTCACCAATTTCAGGTGCTTCAATCTTTATTACTCTTGCACCAAGATCAGATAATATCATAGTGCAATATGGACCAACTAATACCCTTGTTAAATCAACAACTAATAAGTTTTTTAAAGGCCCATCCATAAAATTTTGCAGTTATTTTGAAGCCTTGACTCTTATCAACATCTTCATTTTAATGCACGAATTAAATAACAATTGAGAGGAAAAAATAATGTTTAAAAAATTATCTTTATATTTTACTTCATTAGTTTTGGCGTTCACAATGATTGGTTCTGCTTATGCTGTTACGTTAAAAGCAAGTCACCAATGGCCTGGAACACCAAGAGCTGATGGATCATATGATCCGCGTCATGAAATGGTTCAAATAATTGCCGATGAAGTAAAAAAAGCTAACGTTGGAATAGATATAAGAATCTATCCAGCAAAATCTTTATATAAACCAAAAGAACAGTGGAAACCAATGACTACTGGACAATTGGATATATCAGCATTCCCTTTAGCATATGCTTCAAAGTTTCACCCGGAATTTGATGCAACATTAATGCCTGGAACTGTAAAAAATCATGATCATGCATTGAGATTTAATAAAGGTCCAATGATGACGGAAATAAAAAGAATTATTACTGACGCTGGTGTAGTAGTTCTGTCCGATGCATGGTTAGGTGGAGGATTTGCATCAAAATCTAAATGTATAAAAAATCCTAGTGATGCAAAAGGTCAAGTAATGCGAGCTGCTGGAAAAGCTTTTAACCAAATGTTAGAAGCAGCAGGAGCTGGTATTCAAAGTATGCCTTCTTCAGAAATCTACACTGGATTACAAACAGGTGTATTAACAGGTGCAAACACTAGTTCAGGAAGTTTTGTAAGTTATAAAATTTACGAACAAGTTAGTTGTGCAACACCTCCAGGAAAATTTGGTTTATGGTTTATGTATGAGCCAATTCTTATGTCTAAAAAGTCTTTTGATGCTTTAAACTCAAAACAACAAAATGCACTTATGGACGCTGGAAAAGTTGCTGAAAAATATATGACTGCTCAAGTTGAAAACTTAGATAAAAAGTTTGAGGACGCATATAAAGCTGCTGGTGTTAAATTAGTTTATATGGATGAGAAAGATCACGCTGCTTGGGTTGAGATAGCAAAAAAATCTTCTCACAAAGCTTTCGCTGAGAAAGTTCCAGGTGGAGATAAATTAATGGAAATGGCTTTGGCAGTTAAATAAAAATACTATATAAAGAACCCCTATTTATTGATTTTAAATAGGGGTTTTTTTTATGAAAAATAAATATTTGAAATTTTGCGATTTTACAGCAAGAGCTTGTGGAGCTTTTGCTGTTTTGGCCTTACTTTTATCTATATTAGTTATTGTGGAACTAGTATTTGAAAGATATTTTTTTCAAAGAGCAATTACTTGGCAAACTGAACTTGTAACAATGTTACTGGTTGCTTCCACTTTTATAGGTAGTGCTTATGTTTTAAGCGAAAAAGCTCATGTTAGTATGGAGTGGATTTATGATTTTATGTCAAAAAAAAGTGTTTTACGTCTCAAAATATTTACTTCATTTTTAAGTTTATTATTTTTTTTAATTTTGTTTTATTTTGGTTTTTTAATGGTAGAGGAAGCATTTACTAAAAACTATTCTACAGGTACAGTTTGGGACCCTCCATTATGGATACCTTACTCATCAATGATGCTAGGAGCTATTTTAATGATTCTTCAATATATTGCCGAAATTATTAAATTAACGGATGAGGCTAAGCAAAATTAATGGATCCTCTAATAATAGCAGTTATAGTTGCTGTTTTTACATTGATAGTTTTATTTTCTGGAATACCGATAGCCTTTGGTCTTAGTTTTGTATCTATAGTTTTATTGGTTGCATTTGAAGGTATTCAAATGCTCGATGTTTTTGCAGAAACATTTTATGCGGGACTAAATTCTTTCGTACTTCTCTCAATTCCAATGTTTATTTTAATGGGAATGGCTGTAGCAAATTCTCCTGCGGGAAAGGATCTTTATACTGGTTTAGATAGATGGCTTTGGCGAGTGCCAGGGGGGTTAGTTATTTCTAATATAGGTGCTTGTTCTATATTCGCTGCTTTAAGTGGATCTAGTCCAGCTACATGTGCAGCCATTGGAACAATGGGTATACCAGAAATGAGAAAGAGAGGTTACTCTGACCAAATTGCTACTGGCACGATTGCAGCAGGTGGAACATTAGGAGTCTTGATTCCTCCAAGCATAGTTTTAATTGTTTACGGAATTGCAACTGGAACATCAATTGGAAGGTTATTTTTATGTGGTTTGGTTCCAGGCTTTATGTTGGCTGGCATGTTTGCTATTTGGGCATTAATACATAGTTACTTCATTGATAAAGAAGCAGCAAAAGCTTTAAGTAATAGAGTAAGACCAACATTAAAAGAAAAACTAGAGGTGTTACCAAGAATACTCCCGTTCTTAGCAATTATAGCTGGAGTTCTATATGTTTTGTATGGTGGTGTAGCAACTCCTTCTGAAGCTTCTGGTGTTGGAGCATTTTTAGTATTTGTATTGATAGCCGTAGTCTACAAAATTTATCAACCAAAAAAAATATGGAACATAGTTAAAGTATCAATGAAAGAGAGTGTAATGATTATGTTCATTATTGCAGCTTCTTATCTTTTTGCATTTACTCTTTCCCAGCTTTATGTAACTCAGTCTTTAGCTCAGAGTATGGTTGAACTAAGTTCTAATAAATGGGTTGTCTTTCTTTTAATAAATGTTTTTCTTTTAATAGCCGGTTTCTTCTTACCTCCAGTTGCTGTGATAGTAATGACATCAGCAATATTGTTACCCGTTATAACAACTTTAGGGTTTGATCCATATTGGTTTGCAATTGTATTTACTATAAATATGGAAATAGGATTGATAACTCCACCTGTTGGATTAAATCTTTATATAATTAAAGGAATTACCCCAGATGTTAGTTTGTCAGAAATTTTAAAAGGTTCTATACCATTTATGATTATAATGGCTTTAGCTATTTTAATTTTATGTATCTTTCCAGAAATAGTGACATGGCTCCCTGACAAAATAATGGGTAAACCTCTTGGATACTAATAATAAAATTAATCGAAAAATATCTGTTGCTCCAATGATGGATTGTACAGATAGACATGATCGTTTTTTCTTAAGATTAATGAGTAAAAACGTCATGCTTTATTCTGAAATGGTTGCTACAAAGTCTGCAATACATGGGGATAGAAAAAAAATCTTATCTTATAGTCCTGAAGAAAAACCATTAGCATTACAAGTTGGTGGATCAGATAAAGAAGAGTTGGCAGAAGTTGCTAAGATTGCCGAAGATATGGGATACGATGAAATAAACATAAACCTAGGATGTCCAAGTAAAAAGGTTCAAAAAAATATGTTTGGAGCATGCTTAATGAAAGAGCCTGATCTTGTTGCAGAGTGTATTAATTCAATGGTTAATTCGTGCAATATTCCTGTAACTGCCAAAACAAGAATTGGTTTTGATCAAACTGAAGAATTCGATTATTTAAATAACTTTATTCATAAAATACGTGATGCTGGAACCAAAACATTCATTTTACATGCAAGAAAAGCAATGTTGACTGGTCTATCTCCAAAACAAAATCTTAATATTCCAAAATTAAATTACAATATGGTTTATGAAATAAAAAAACAAAACCCCGAATTAGAAATAATTATTAATGGAGGAATTTCAAAGATAAGTGAGATTAATAATCATTTAAATTATTGTGACGGGGTCATGATTGGTAGGTCAATTTATCAAAATCCATATTCTTTAATAGAAATTGAAAGAGATATATTTAAAAACGTCAAAAACCCAACAAGAGAGCAGGTTGTAGAAAAACTTTTTGAATATGTAGATAAAGAGATAAAATTAGGAACAAAAGTTAATCATATAATGAGACATACGGTGGGTCTGTATCATGGTCAAGTTGGCTCAAAAGATTGGAAAAGATATTTAAGTGATAATTTAATGGCCCGAGAGTCTGATTTTCAGAAAACAAAACATATTATGACAATTGTTCAAAATAATGAGAAAGCTATTCAGGCTAATTCTTAATGGAAATTTTAGATTTTAGTGAAATAATTAATTTATTAGTTGTTTTATCAATAGCTGCATCGGTTGCAGGTTTCATGGCTGGTTTATTAGGAGTTGGCGGTGGAATTATAATGGTACCAGCTCTCTATTATGCTTTTACAGTTTTAGATTTTGATATTGCAACAAGAATGCACCTCTCTGTTGGAACTTCTCTAGCAATAATAATTCCAACTTCAATTATTTCAGCTAAAACTCATATGGAATATAATGCAGTTGATTTTAAATTGGTAAAATCATTTGGTATTTTTATTGTAATTGGAGTTATTGGAGGAACATTTTTAGCAGTAAATTTAAAAACTCCAACTTTTGTTTTGTTTTTTTCAGTTATGGCTTTCATCGTTGGTTTATTTTTTATTTTTTTTAGAGAAAAAGTTGTAGAAAATCCAAAACAAATTAAAGATTCAATTAAAAATATTTCTGGAATTATCGTTGGTTTTATTTCTGTCCTTCTTGGAATTGGTGGTGGATCTTTAATGGTCCCATTCATGAGAACTTTTGGTTATGATATAAGAAAATCAATTGGAACAGCATCTGCAATTGGTTTTTTGATTGCATTAAGTGGAACTATTACAATGATTACAGGCGGTAAAATAGTTGGAAACGTAAACACACCTTTTAGTATTGGTTATATTAATTTACTTGGCTTTATTGTATTTGTGCCTGTGACGATGTTAATGGCGCGCATAGGTGCAAAAGCGGTGTATAAATTAGATAAAAAGCTGCTGAGCAAGATTTTTGGAACATTTTTAATTGCTGTTTCTATAAGATCTTTTATTGAATATTTAAATTTAACTTAATAAAAAAAATAAATAAAAAATGAAGTTTAATTTAAAGCAAATAATCTCTTCAATAGCAGATGTAGGTCAAAAGTTATTTAAAAAGACTGAGCTTAAAAAAAACGATCTAAATACAATACTTTCCTTATGTGATGATTTGATTTCTAACAAAGGCGCTGCATTTGGTATTACTGTTGCAAGAGACATAACTGATTTATATCAAGAACTTACATTAGAAAATAAGCTTCTTTTTTTTCAAAAAATCAATGAAAAATACAAGCCCAACCATACTAAAGTTGCCGAAGCTATTGAAACTTATCAAAAAACTCAAAATGATAAAAATTTATACAAGCTGTTCATTACTTCTGAAGGAAAGAGAAGAGAACTTTTTAAGAGAATGAACATGGCTCCTAATGGTATTTCAACAATTGTTTCGTTGAGAGAGGATTTGTTAAAAGTTCTTGGTGAACATAAAGATCTTAAACCCTTAGATGACGATTTAAGAGAATTATTTAAATCTTGGTTTAACCCAGGATTTCTTAAACTTGCAAAAATAACTTGGGATACTAAAGCGGCTGTTTTAGAAAAAATTATGAAATATGAAAGAGTTCATGAAATTAAAGATATGGATGAACTTAAAAGAAGACTAGGGGAAGACAGAAGATTTTTTTCTTATTTTCATCCAGCACTTGAAGATGAGCCAATAATATTTGTTCAAGTAGCACTTACAAACGGTTTAGGTAAATCAATTCAAGAAATTACCAAACCTAGAACAGAAGGGGATAAAAATTATGACTCTGCAACTTTTTATTCCATCAGTAACTGTCAAGAAGGTTTATCGAGAGTTACACTTGGTAATTTTTTAATTAAAAGAGTTGTGTTTGAGATACAAGAAGAGTTACCAAATATAAAAAATTTTGGAACATTGTCTCCTATACCTGGTTTTAGAGATTGGTTCTCTTATTTGGAAGATAACAAAATTAAAAATATTATAGGTAACATTCCTATAGAGAATATTAAATTTTTGAAATCACCCGATTTAAAACCTGGAGATCCTCGAATTGTTTCAAATAAAGACGCATTATTAAAATTAGTTTCACATTATTTGATAAATGAAAAGAACCATAAAAAATTACCTGTCAATGATGTGTGTAGATTTCATTTAGGTAATGGAGCAATAATTGATGATATAATTATTAACGCAAATGTTTCAGAAGTTGGTTTGAATAGATCATTTGGTATTATGGTAAATTATTTATATGAATTAAAAAGTATAGAAAAAAATCACGAAGAGTATATTAACAATAAGAAAGTAATAGTTTCTGATAAAGTTAAAAAGCTTATTTAATTTTAATTAATTCCCCATTTAACCTTATTCCAAATTCTTTCGTGAAAATAATAGAAGAAAAGAGGAATTATTGAGCCGACACCTAGTATTCCTGCCCCAGTAAATGTTCCGGTATAAATATATCCAAATATTACCCAGTAAATAAAAATGAAAAGTCTCCAAGAAAATGCCTTAGCAATTGATCTAACTTTTTTATCTGCCATATCATTAAATAAAAAAAAGAGGTGACTTCAGTCTCCCTCCATCACCTCACTAGATAAAATTAAACGATTCTTTACAATTTAATGAACACTTATTAGTTGAAAATTAACCTTATTAAGGGTTAAATTTTTTGATCATAATCACCAATTTTTCCAGTTTTTTGCAGCAAATCATCAATAAAATCAAAGATTTTTTTCTTCCTTTTTTCAGATGACGGGCTTTCAGTAACAATTACCAATGAGGGTTTATTTGAAGACGCTCTAATTAATCCCCATGAACCATCTTCAAAAGAAAATCTCACACCATTTACTGTTAAAACTTCTGTTATTACTTGTTCATCAATTTTAGTTTTATTTGTTTTTATTTCCTCAACTTGTTTAACTAATTCTTCAACAACTTGGTACTTTTCTTCATCTTTACAAAAAGGAGCCATAGTAGGAGATTGATACGTGACTGGTAATTCATTAATAATGTCACTCATTTTTTTACTTTGATTATTTAGTAAATGACAAACTTGAATTGCAGAATTTATACCATCATCATAACCATACCCAAGAGGTTGATTAAAAAAGAAATGACCGCTTTTTTCAAATCCTGCTAGAGCTTTTTCAGTATTAACTTTTCTTTTAATATGTGAGTGACCTGTTTTCCAATATATCGTATCACAGTTATTTTTTAATAAGACCTCATCTTTTGAATATAAACCAGTAGATTTTACATCAACTACAAATTTTGAATTTTGATGTTTTGCAGATAAATTTCTAGCAATTAATAAACCTATTTTATCTGAAAATATTTCATTCCCCTTGTCGTCAATTACACCAACTCTGTCACCATCTCCATCAAAACCAAAGCCAATATCAGCATTATTTTCTTTAACAGATTTTGCTATTTCATGAAGCATTTCTAAATCCTCAGGATTTGGATTGTACTTAGGAAATGTCCAGTCAAGATTGCAATCTAGTTCGATTACCTCACAACCTATTCCTCTAAGTATATCAGGAGCGAATATACCTGCCGTACCGTTACCACAGGCAACAACCGCTTTTATTTTTTTATCAATTTTATTATTTTTGATTAAATCTTCTTTATAAATTTGTTTAAAATTTTCTACTTGTTTTTCATTTCCTTGACCTGATACAAACTTTTCATTTAAAGTTATTTCTTTTAACTCCTTCATTTCTTCGGGAGCGTGAGTTAATCCTTTTTTAATACCCATCTTAACACCGGTCCATCCATTCTCATTATGGCTTGCAGTCACCATTGCAACAGCGTCAGAGTTTAATTTAAATTGTGCAAAATAAACCATAGGTGATAATGACAATCCAATATCTTCAACATTACAACCTGTTGCCTTTAATCCTTTTTTAAGTGCAGTTTTAATTTCCTCACTGTAAGAACGATAGTCATGACCAACAATTACTCTTGGGTTATTTTTTTTTGTATGATTAATTATTTGTGTACCTAGGCCTTGTCCGAGATTCTCTATCCCAGCTTTATTTATGTTTTCTTCATACAACCATCGCGCGTCATATTCTCTAAAACCATATGGATCAATTCTAATATTTTGTGACATTTGTTAATTTCTTATCTCTTTTATGTTAATTAACTCTAATTTTTTAATTTTTTTTATTGATATTTTATTCGCCATGTTCTATAAATGTTCTATTGATTTACTGTTTATATAGTATATTAACTCAAAACGCCTACAACATGTAGTTGTTTTCGTATAATAAACAAAATATAATAAAAGTTATGAACAAAATTTTATCGCAGGCCCTGAAGAAAGCTGTCTCTGAATATAGCCCTCAAGTTAACGAAGTTTCAAAAGATAAAAGACCTGATCTTTTCTCATTAAATAACGAAACGGAACTATTTCAAAATGACAAAGGCATCATTATTAAGATTGACCGTTCAAAAGATGCAAATTTAACTGACTTTGGTAAAGCAACTTTAAAAGATAGATATCTTGGTCACAACGAATCTTTTCAAGATTTATTTGCCAGAGTTGCAAGCTCGTATGCTGATGACAATCTTCATGCTCAAAGAATTTATAACTATATAAGCAATCTTTGGTTTATGCCGGCTACACCTGTGTTATCTAATGGTGGAACCAAAAGAGGATTGCCAATTTCTTGTTTTTTAAATGAAGCCTCAGATAGCTTGGGTGGTATTTTAGATTTGTGGAGTGAAAATGTTTGGCTTGCAGCCAAAGGTGGTGGGATTGGAAGTTATTGGGGCAACCTAAGGTCTATTGGTGAAAAAATTGGTAAAGTTGGAAAGACATCAGGAATAATTCCATTTATTAAAGTTATGGACTCGTTAACTATGGCAATTAGCCAAGGCTCTTTAAGAAGAGGATCTGCTGCCTGTTATCTTCCAATTGATCACCCTGAAATTGAAGAGTTTATAGAAATGAGAAGACCAACAGGTGGTGATCCTAATAGAAAATCATTAAATTTACATCACGGTGTTTTAGTTTCAGATGCATTCATGAGAGCTGTAGAAACTGACGAACAATGGGCATTAAAAAGTCCTGCTGATGGAACAGTTCAACAAACTATTTCTGCAAGAAATTTGTGGATAAGATTATTAACTGCAAGAATAGAAACTGGTGAACCATATATAATTTATATTGATACTGTTAATAGACAAATTCCACAGCATCATAAACTAGCAAATCTGACAGTTAAAACTTCTAACTTGTGTAGTGAAATTACTTTGCCAACAGGAATAGATAAAGACGGCAGAGATAGAACAGCAGTTTGTTGTTTATCGTCTTTAAACTTGGAAAAATACGACGAATGGAAAGACGATCCAAACATGATTAATGATGTTATGAGATTTTTAGACAATGTTTTATCTGATTTCATCAATAAAGCTCCTGATCAATTTAAAGATGCAAAGTATTCAGCAGAAAGAGAACGAAGTGTTGGATTAGGTGTAATGGGTTTCCATTCTTTTTTACAAAAAAATAGAATTCCTTTAGAGTCTGTGATGGCTAAGTCTTGGAACAAAAAAATATTTAAAGACATCGATGCAAAAGTAAATCAAGCTTCTAAAGATTTAGCAGAAGAGAGAGGTGCATGCCCTGATGCTGCAGAATATGGTTATCAAGAGAGATTTTCTAACAAAACTGCAATAGCACCAACAGCTTCAATTTCTATTATATGTGGTGGTGCATCACCAGGAGTAGAACCTATTGCAGCTAACAGCTACACTCACAAGACTTTATCAGGTTCATTTAATGTTAAAAATAGATATTTAGAGGAGATATTAGAGAGCCATGGAAAAAATGATGATGAAACCTGGTCAAGTATAACAACAAATCAAGGCTCTATATCACATTTAGATTTTCTAACAGATTTAGAGAAAGATGTATTTAAGACAGCATTTGAGCTTAATCAAAATTGGATTATTGAGTTAAGTGGAGACAGAACTCCATTTATATCTCAAGCTCAATCAGTAAATTTATTTTTACCTGCTGATGTACATAAAAGAGAACTTCATAAAATTCATTTTGATGCTTGGAAAAAAGGTTTAAAGAGCCTTTATTATTGTAGATCAAAATCAATTCAAAGAGCTGAAAATATCAATGATGCAAAATCTACTGATATTATGGCGAATGTTTATAAAAATAAATCAACCAAAACTGAAGAAACAGAATACGAGGAGTGTCTATCATGTCAGTAGCAGAAAAAATTAATTCAGAAATTATTCAACCAGAAAAAAAAGAAATTATTCAACCTAAGAAAATGGGACTACTAGTTGAGAATCCTGTTTACAAACCGTTTAGATATCCATGGTGTTATGATGCTTGGTTAACTCAACAAAGAATTCATTGGTTACCTGAGGAAGTACCACTTGGCGATGATGTAAGAGATTGGCAAAAAAATTTATCACAATCAGAAAAAAATCTACTAACACAAATTTTTAGATTTTTTACTCAAGCGGATGTAGAAGTAAACAACTGTTACTTGAGACACTACACTACAGTTTTTAAGCCAACTGAAGTATTAATGATGATGACTGCATTTGCATCAATGGAAACAGTTCATGTTGCTGCATACTCACATCTTTTAGATACAATTGGAATGCCAGAGTCTGAATATTCAGCTTTCATGAAATATAAAGAAATGAAAGATAAATATGATTACATGCAAAACTTTAATGTAAATTCAAAAGAAGATATTGCTAAAACAGTTGCGGTATTTAGTGCATTTACTGAAGGGCTGCAATTATTTGCAAGTTTCGCAATTTTGTTAAATTTTCCAAGACACAACAAGATGAAAGGTATGGGTCAGATTGTTACTTGGTCTGTTAGAGATGAAACTCTTCACTGTAATTCTATGATAAGAATTTTCAGAGAATTCATTAAAGAAAACCCTGAAATATGGACACCTAAGTTGAAAAAAGAACTTTATGAAGCTTGTAGAACAATTATAGAGCACGAAGACGCTTTTATAGATTTAGCTTTTGAAATGGGTCCAATGGAAGGCTTAACTGCAAAAGATGTTAAAGATTATATACGATTTATTGCAAACAGAAGACTTGATCAACTAGGTTTAGAGGCTATTTACGATGTTGATAAAAATCCTCTTGGTTGGCTAGATACAATGCTTAATGCTGTTGAACACATGAACTTCTTTGAAGGTAGAGCTACCGAATATTCTAAAGCATCAACACAAGGTACGTGGGTAGAGGCATTTAGTTAATTATCTCTGATTTAATTCTAAAACTTTACGATTTTTGTTGCCTTTGTAACTCGCTAAAGGTCTAATTAATTTATTTGCTGCATGTTGTTCCATTACATGCGCGGACCAACCAGTTATTCTAGAAATAACAAATATAGGGGTAAAAAAATCAGTATCAAAACCCATTAAGTGATAAGTCGGGCCAGTAGGGTAATCAACGTTTGGATGAATGTTCTTTCTCTCAATCATTACTTTTTCAACGATATTGTAGATTTTTTCAAATTTTTTATCTTTTTTAATTTTAGCTACTTTTCCAAAATATTCTCTCATTGTAGGAACTCTCGAGTCTCCACTTTTGTATACTCTATGACCAAATCCCATCACAACATCTTTATTATCTAGAGCTTTGTTAATCCATTTTAGTGCATTTTCAGGTTTTTTAATTTTATTCATCATATGCATAACTTCTTCATTAGCTCCTCCATGAAGAGGACCTTTTAAACTTGCAATAGCTCCGGTAATTGCACCATGAATATCAGATAAACTACTTGTAATTGTTCTTGCAGTAAAAGTTGAAACATTAAAACCGTGTTCAGCATATAAAATTAGAGATACATCAAAAGCTTTAACTATCTCTTTCTGTGGTACTTTTCCAAAACACATATAGAAAAAGTTTTCTGCCATATTCAAATTTTTTTTTGGTTTTAAAATTTTTTGACCTTTTCTTACTCTATAGAATGCAGCCAATGCCGTAGGAGTTTTTGCTAGAATTCTTATTGCTTTCCGCATATTTGCTTCAAGTGAAGAGTCTGATGTTTCTTTATCTTCTAACCCCATTACACTTACTGCAGTTCTAGCTACATCCATTGGATGGGATTTTTTTGGCATTTTTTTGATTATTGAATATAAATTTTTTGATAATTCTCTATTATTTTTTTCCTCTTTTTCAAATTTTCTTAGCTGAATAGTATTTGGTAAATCTTTATATAAAATAAGGTAAGCGACTTCTTCAAATCTGCAATACTCACATAGGTCTTGGGCTGCATAACCTCTGTAGGTAAGAGAATTTATTTCTGGCATTACTTTCGAGACCTCAGTTTCGTCTACAACAATTCCTAATAAACCTTTTTTTATCTCATCACTCATTATTCATGCCCTTTAGTACTAAAATTATAAATTTTTTCGTCTAAACTATTGTATTTTTCATAATCAACAAGCTCATATAATCTTTTTCTAGTTTGCATTTTATCAATAATGTTATTTTGGTGTCCACTTGCATAAATGTCTCTCAAACCATCTTCTACATTTTTCATTGCTAATCTTTGTGTGGTTACTGGATAAATTACAATATTATAACCAAAATTTTCTAATTCTTTGTAATTAAAAAGCTTAGATTTTCCAAATTCAGTCATATTTGCAAGTAGGTAACATGATAATTCTTTCCTAGTTTTTTCAAAATCTTTCTCATCATGCAAAGCTTCTGGAAAAATAATTTCTGCACCAGCATCAATATATGCTTTACATCTTTCAATCATCTTATCAATTCCTTCAACACCTTTTGCATCAGATCTAGCTATAATTTTAAAATTTTGATCTTTTTTAGAGGCTACACACTCTTTTATTTTTTTAACCATTTCCTCAGTTGATATTAATTCTTTATTATCAAGGTGACCGCATCTTTTTCTTTCAATTTGGTCTTCTATATGAACTCCTGTAATTCCAAATTCCTCGAATGTTTCAATGGTTTCTTTGCAAGATTTAAATCCTGTATCAATATCAACAATAGTTGGAAGATTTGTTACTCTTGAAATTAAATACGATCTTGTACTGACATCTTGTAAAGTTGTTAGCCCAATATCAGGAAAACCTAGATCGTTAGCCATTACACCTCCAGAAACATATACAGCATCGTACCCAATTTCTTCAATTAATTTAGCTGTTAAGGGATTATAAGCACCAGGTATTCTTAAAATTTTATTTGATTTTAATTTAGTATCAAAATCTATTCTTTTTTGACTTGGCTCTTTTTCAACAAAATGCATTAAAAAATTCCTTTTTTGAGATTTTTTTTCAACTTACTCTTTTTGACCTCAATATTTAATTTCTCTAACTGACCTGATTTTAAATTTTTTAATTTTTGTACAGTTTTCAGGAATCTATCACTTTCCTTTTTATCGAGAATATCCTCAGTTAGAGTTATAAATTTTTTTATATAATTTTGTCTTTTGAATGGCCTTTTACCGTAGGGGTGTGCATCGGCTCTATCGAGTTCTTCTTTAATTTTTTTACCACTGATTAGTGTAACAATAACTTTGGCTCCAAAAGATTTTTTCTTTGGATTTGGATCGTGGTATTTCTTAGTCCATTTTTTATCTTCGTAGGTTTTAATAGACCTCCATATTTTAATAGTACTTTTTCTATTTGCTCGCGATTTAGTATAAGATTTAACATGGTGCCAATCACCATCTTCTAAAGCAACTGCAAATATATACATGATTGAATGATCAAGTGTTTCTCTACTTGCATTTGGATCCATTTTTTGTGGATCATTCGCACCAGTACCAATAACATAATGAGTGTGATGGCTGGTAAATATATCTATTTTTTTTATTTGATTTAGATTTGGTATTTTAGTTTTTAATTTTTTTGCTAAATCAATTAGGGCTTGAGATTGATACTCTGCAGAATATTCTTTTGTGTAAGTTTCAAGAATAGCTTTTTTACTCTCTCCTTTTTTTGGAAGAGGAACTTTATAATTTGCTTTTTTACCATCTAATATTCTTGCAATTACACTATCCTCTCCTTCATAAATAGGGCTTGGTGCCCCTTCACCTCTCATCACTCTATCAACTGCCTCAATAGCAAGTTTACCAGCATGTGCTGGTGCATATGCTTTCCAGCTTGATATTTCACCTTTTCTAGATTGTCTTGTAGATATTGTTGTGTGTAAAGCTTGTTGGACTGCTTGATAAATTGTTTCTGTATTAAGTTTTAGCATTGAGCCGAGACCTGCAGCAACACTTGGTCCAAGATGTGCGATATGATCAACTTTATGTTTGTGTAAACAAATGCCTTTTACTAAATTTACCTGCACTTCATAAGCTGTAATGACGCCTCTCAAGAGATCCATTCCACTTTTTTTATTTTGTTGAGCTACAGCTAGTAGAGGAGGGATATTGTCACCTGGATGACTATAATCAGCTGCTAAAAAAGTATCATGGAAATCTAATTCTCTTACTGCTGTTCCGTTAGACCATGCTGCCCATTCACAATCAAATTTAGATTTTGAATTAACTCCAAAAAGTGTTGCACCATTTTTTCTAGAGTGTTTTAAAGCCATTTCTCGTGAAGAGATTACTGGCCTTCTATTTAATGATGCAATGGCAACTGAAGCATTGTCTATTATCCGATTAATAACCATTTCTATTGCTTCATTGTTTAATTTTGAATTATCACTTGCAATCTCCGCAATTTTCCATGCGAGTTGTTTTTTTTTAGGTAGATTAATTTTTGATGGATAAACCTTAACTTTATGTAAAAACAAAATAACTCCTTAATAGTGATTTTTGTTTTAATAGTTAAATAAAATTAATCAATCTTAAAGATATTTGGATACTATTTTTTCAATACCAATGAAGTCATTTATCAAGTGATTGTGGTAAATTTCATCAATATTTTTTTCTGTATATCCATCCTTTAATAAAATAATTGGAATTTCTGCAGCTTTTGCAGCATTTGCATCTGTCTCACTATCTCCAATCATAATTGTTTTTTTAATATCTCCATCTAAAATTTCTACAACAGAAGTAAGGTGTCTAGGGTCAGGTTTACAATAATCAAATGTATCTGAACCTGCTACATACTCAAAATAATTATAAATTCCAATTTTTTTCAAAAGATCATTAGATAGGTGCTCTTGTTTATTAGTACATACAGCCATTGAAATATTATTGTCTTTACACCATTTGAGAAATTCTTTTACCCCATTTATCAAAGTACTCTCGTTGATAATATTTTTACTATAGAATTTCACAAATTCTTTAACCATTTCTTTTTTGATATTTTCATCATTTACTTTTCCAAATTCCTTTTTGGCTTGACCCCAAATAGATCTTCCAATCATCGCACCAGCACCTTTGCCAACTAAATTTCTAATTTCTTCAGTTGATTTAGTTGGATAACCAAATTTTTGCATTACATGATTGTGAGCTCTCATAAGGTCAGGAGCTGTGTCTACCAAAGTTCCATCTAAATCAAATAAAACGGTAAATTTTTGTTTCATTATAAAAGTATTTTAAAGAAATATTTTGTGAATTAATAAAGATATATACTTAATGTAAACAAAATTTAAATGAAACAATTAAATACATACAAATTTCAAACTAAACTGAGAAATAAGTTCCTGAAATTGGGTGTCAAAATGTCAGGACCTGAGACAATTTTTTTTTCTAAAGATACTAAAATTGGAAAAAATGTATCAATTGAACCTTATGTTGTTTTTGGACCAAAGGTCAAAATCGGAAATAATGTTTTAATTAAATCATTTTCACATCTAGAGGAATGTAAAATTGAGAATAAAGTTGAGATAGGTCCATATGCAAGAATAAGACCTGAATCAGTTTTAAAGGAAGGATCTAAAATAGGAAATTTTGTTGAAGTAAAAAAAAGTATTGTAGGAAAAAAATCTAAGGTTAATCACTTATCTTATATTGGTGATAGTAAAATTGGAAAAGCTGTAAATATTGGCGCAGGTACGATTACCTGTAACTACGATGGCATTAGAAAAAGCAAAACAATAATCAAAGATAAAGTATTTATAGGATCAAATTCTGCATTAGTTGCACCCTTAACAATAAATAGTGAAAGTATAGTTGGAGCAGGGTCAGTAATCACAAAAAATGTATCAAAAAAATCCTTAGCACTTACCAGATCATTACAAACTGAAATTAAAAATTACAAAAGAAAGAAATAAATTATGTGTGGTATTGTTGGAATTTCAAGTAACAAACCTGTATCTGTCAGTATTATAAATTCTCTAAAGAAACTTGAGTATAGAGGATATGATTCTGCGGGCATTGCCACTCTTTTTGGGGGTCAAATTAATGAGGTTAAATCTGAAGGTCGTGTAAATAGTTTAGAAAAAATTTTTGATTTAAAAAA
The DNA here is from genome assembly GCA_902557585.1 of uncultured Pelagibacteraceae bacterium. The sequence goes on along the minus strand of CACEBA010000001.1, from coordinate 18,139 downwards.
TTTAAAAGGAAATATAGGTATAGGACATGTGAGATGGGCAACTCATGGTGTTCCAAATAGTGTTAATGCTCATCCTCACTCATCTCATAACGTTTCAGTTGTTCATAATGGAATAATTGAAAACTCAACTATACTAAAAAAGTATTTAATTAACAAAGGTCATAAGTTTAAATCACAAACTGACACAGAGGTAATCGTTCATCTTATTACTGAAAATTTAAAAACTTATGATTTAGAAGAAGCGATTACAAATACTTTAAAACAGCTACACGGTAGCTTTGCACTTGGAATTATTTTTAGAGACATTCCTGACTTGATAGTTGGTGCTCGAAGAGGATCGCCTTTAGCTGTTGGTTATGGACCAAACGAAAATTATCTTGGATCAGACTCATACGCGTTAAAATCAATGACAAATAAAATTACCTATCTTGATGATGGTGAATTTTGCATTATCAAAAATGATCAAGTCAATTTTTTTAATGTTGAGGGAAAAAAAATAAATAAAAAAATCTTAGAACTATCATCGGATGAGGCTAGTTATGATAAAGGAGACTTTAAACATTTTATGGCTAAGGAAATAGAAGAACAGCCAACTACAATAAAGACAGGAATAAAAGAATATACCGATAAAACAAATTTGGATATCAATATCATGAATTTTCCTTGGGAAATAAAAGAAATCAATTCAATAACTCTAATAGGTTGTGGTACTGCATACCATTCTTGTCTTATGGCTAAATATTGGTTTGAGGAGCTAACAATGCTGGATGTTAATATTGATATTGCATCTGAATTTAGATACCGAAAAAATAGATTTAAACAAGATACCTTATATGTGTTCGTCTCACAATCCGGAGAAACTGCTGACACTTATGCGGCACTAGATTTATGTAATAAAAATAAAATGAAAACTTGTGCTGTAGTAAATGTTATTGAAAGTTCAATTGCGAGAGACTCTAATTTTGTTTTACCAATACACTGTGGCCCAGAAATTGGTGTAGCTTCTACTAAAGCTTTTTTAGGACAAATACTTATCTTATATATTTTAGCTTTGAAGTTAGGATATTTAAGAAATGAAATTAACAAAGAAATTTACAAGGAAAAAATTAAAGATTTACAAAATTTACCAAGTTTGATTGAAAAATCACTATTAATAGATAATGAAATTCAAGCAATATCGTCAACATTTAATGAGGCAAAAGGTTCGATGTTTTTAGGAAGAGGTTTTTCATTTCCAATAGCACTCGAGGGAGCCTTGAAATTAAAAGAATTATCATATGTTCACGCTGAGGGCTACCCAGCAGGTGAAATGAAGCACGGACCTCTCGCATTAATAGAGGATGGAATGCCAGTAGTAGTTTTGGCACCAAGAGATAATTATTATAAAAAAACTATTTCAAATATGCAGGAAGTGATAGCAAGAGGCGCAAAAGTTTTACTGATTACAAACAAAAGTACAGATGAAATTGTATCTGAAAATATTTGGGAAACTATTGAGGTTGAAAATACGAACGAGGATTTACTACCCTTCCTTTTGACGATACCTCTTCAAAAATTAGCTTACTATTCTGCACTTAAAAAAGGATATGATATAGATAAGCCCAGAAATTTGGCTAAATCTGTCACTGTTGAATAATGTTAAAACTCTGTTAAAACACTTTCAGGTTGAATATGAAAAATTGGAAAATTAATAGTTGGAGGAAGTATCCTGTAAAGCACATACCTACTTATGATGATGAGCAGGAGCTAAGCTCTGTATTAAATAAATTAAAAACTTTTCCTCCACTAGTATTTGCTGGAGAGACGAGACACCTGAAAGATCAACTTGCTAAAGTCTCAGAGGGTAAAGCTTTTCTTCTTCAAGGAGGAGATTGTGCTGAAAGTTTTGCAGAATTTCATCCAGACAATATCCGAGATACATTTAAAGTAATACTTCAAATGTCCTTAATCCTTACTTATTCTGCATCACTACCTGTTGTAAAACTTGGAAGAATTGCAGGTCAGTTCTCAAAACCTAGAAGTGCGCCTACAGAGAAACAGGGAGAAAAAGAATTACCAAGTTATTTAGGTGACAATATTAATTCAATTGAATTTACAGAAAAAGCAAGAAGACCAGACCCAAAGAGAATGTATAAAGCCTACTCACAGTCGGCATCTACATTAAATTTATTAAGAGCATTCTCTAAAGGAGGTTTTGCTGATTTAAATAAAGTGCATTTATGGAATTTAGACTATATTAAAAAAAGTCCACAAGCTAAAAAATTTAAAGATTTAGAAGATAAAATAGCTGATGCTTTAGCATTTATGGAAGCATGTGGAATTACATCTGATTTCAATAATAGATTATATACAGTAAATTTCTGGACATCTCACGAAGCTTTACATTTACCGTTTGAAGAGAGCATGACTAGAGTTGACTCAACCACTGGTGAATATCATGATACATCAGCTCATTTTGTTTGGATTGGAGATAGAACAAGACAATTAGATGGTGGTCATATTGAATTTTGTAAAGGAATTGAAAATCCAATTGGAATTAAATGTGGTCCAACTTCAAAACCTGATGAAATTGCAAAAATTTGTGAAGTGCTAAATCCAAAAAATGAAAAAGGTAAAATAACTTTGATATCAAGATTTGGACATCAAAATGTTGAAAAATTTTTACCGAAGTTGATTAGAGGAATAAAAAAAGAGGGACTAAATGTTATTTGGTCCTGTGATCCAATGCATGGAAACACCATTGTATCAACTACTGGCTTTAAAACCAGACCTTTCAACAATGTAGTCAATGAAGTTAAAAATGTTTTTGGCATACATCAATCAGAGGGAACGTATGCAGGTGGTCTACATGTTGAAATGACTGGACAAGATGTGACAGAATGTACTGGTGGTGCAAGAAAAATTTCAGATGCAGATTTATCTAGCAGATATCATACGCATTGCGATCCAAGATTGAACTCGGATCAAGCTTTGGAATTAGCCTTTTTAATTTCAGATGAGATTAAAAAGAATAGCACTTATTCCAAAAATACAATTCAAGCGGCATCTTAAAACTTGTTTTAATAAAAATTTTTATTAAAAGAAAATTATGAATACTTCAAAAAAAGTAAAATTTATCTCAAATTGGATAAAAGATTATGCACACAACATGCCTAAAAGAGCAGAGGCTTTGGTTATTGGAATTTCAGGAGGAATTGACTCTTCTGTTTCTAGTACTTTAAGTGCAATGACTGGATTAAAAACAATTGTTTTATCAATGCCCATAAGACAAAAATCACATCAACATGATTTAAGCCTTAAACATCAGGAATGGCTTACTAAGAACTTCGAAAATGTAGAGGCACACACAATTAATTTAGATGAATTATTTTTAGCTTTTAATGCAAGCTTATCAAAATTTGGTGATGAGCATGGAATGGCAAATTCTAGAGCAAGATTAAGAATGACAACTCTTTATCAAGTTGCAGCAGCAAATAAAGGAATTGTTGTCGGAACAGGTAATAAAGTAGAAGATTTTGGAGTCGGTTTTTATACAAAATATGGTGATGGTGGAGTTGATATTTCGCCAATAGCAGATTGCAATAAGACACAAATTTGGGAACTTGGAAAAGAACTCGGAATTTTAAAAGAAATCATTGATGCAGCTCCTACTGATGGATTGTGGGACGATGGAAGAACAGACGAAGGTCAGTTAGGTTTAAAATATGAAGAATTAGAAGAAGCAATGACCAATCCAAAATCTGCGAATCGATCGAAATACGAAACAATTAGAAAACAAAATATGCATAAAATGGAGCCAATTCCAGTATGCATAATTCCAAATTAATCAAATAGATTCACAAATCTATTTTTTAAGTATATTCCTAAAATCATGAGTAATGATATTTTTTTAACTAATAATCTAAATAACAAAAAAGAAAAGTTTGTCCCTATTGATGAAAAAAATATCAGAATGTACGTTTGTGGTCCAACAGTCTACGATGATCCACATATTGGCAACGCAAGACCTATTGTAGTTTTTGATGTCCTTTATAAAATTTTTAAAAAAAAATATTCTAAAGTTACCTATGTCAGAAATATAACTGATGTTGATGACAAAATAATAAATTTTTCAAAAGAGAATAATATTTCAATATCTGAATTAACAAATACAGTTATTAATAGTTTTGAGATGGATTGTGAGTATTTAAATTGTGACAACCCTACACACCAACCAAAAGCTACCGAACATATTGATTTAATGGTGGAAATGATTTCTGTCTTAATTAAAAAAGGTTTCGCTTATGCAGTTAATGAACATGTTTATTTTGAAGTAAATAAATTCAAAGATTATGGAAAACTTTCTAATAAAAATATAAAAGAATTAATTGCTGGATCAAGGGTTGAAATAAGTGACAATAAAAAAAATTCAGAAGATTTTGTATTATGGAAACCATCTAAAAATGACGAACCCTCTTGGGACTCTCCTTGGGGCAATGGTAGACCTGGTTGGCATTTAGAGTGTTCAGCAATGTCAAAAAAATTTCTCGGGAACGAATTTGATATTCATGGAGGTGGTATAGACTTATTATTTCCACATCATGAAAACGAAATTGCTCAATCAAGATGTGCAAATGATACAAAAGTTTTTGCAAACTACTGGTTACATAATGCGTTTATAACCATGTCGAATGAAAAAATGGCTAAATCGCAAGGTAATATTTTAAAAATTAAGAATTTTAGAAAAAAAGTAAGTGGTCAAGTATTGAGATTAGCTTTAATGAGTGCCCATTATAAACAGCCATTAGACTGGAATGATAAACTTTTAAGTGATTGTCATAATACAATTAATAAATGGTATAATGTCTATTTATCTGATCATCAAGCTGTAGAAATTGATGAAGAAATTTTAAAACCACTATATGACGACTTAAATACTCCTGGATACATTGCTAATCTTCATAAATTGTATGAAAAAGCTCAGAAAGGTAATTCATCTGATAAAATATTATTTAATTCTGCATGTAATTTTATTGGATTATTAAATGAAACAGAAAGTCAATGGCTTGAATTTAAGAAAAATAATATTTTGATAAACGAAGCTGAGATTTTAAATAAAATTAAACTTAGAGATAAAGCTAGAGAAGATAAAAACTATGAAGAAGCTGACAAAATAAGAGACAACCTTTTAGACAAAGGTGTTTTAATAGAAGATAAAGATGGTAAAACGACGTGGAAATTTAAATGAGTAAAGAACAATTATATATATTTGACACAACACTACGAGATGGGGCGCAAACTCAAGGTGTTGATTTTTCTTTAGATGATAAAGAAAAAATATCTACTACGTTAGATCAATTAGGTATTGATTATATAGAGGGAGGTTGGCCAGGAGCAAATCCAACCGATACAGAATTTTTTAATAAAGATCACAATTTCAAATCAGCCAAATTAACCGCATTTGGTATGACTAAAAAGTCTGAGCATAGTGCTGAAAACGATCCTATGTTATCCTCATTAATTAATTCAAAAAGTAAATCTGTTTGTCTCTTTGGTAAATCATGGGATTTTCAAGTTGATGTAGCACTCGGCATCTCGAATGAAGAAAATCTCAACAATATTAGCGAAAGCACAAAGCATGTTGTTAAATCAGGAAAAGAATTTATGTTTGATGCAGAACATTTTTTTGATGGATATAAGGCTAATGCCGATTATGCACTAGCTTGTTTAAAATCTGCTTACGATAATGGAGCAAGATGGATTGTATTATGTGATACAAATGGAGGAACACTTCCTCATGAAGTAGAAAAAATTGTCTCAGATGTTACAAAACATATACCTGGAAAAAACCTGGGAATTCACGCTCACAACGACACAGAAAATGCCGTTGCGAATAGTTTAATGGCAGTTCAAGCAGGTGTAAGACAGGTTCAAGGAACAATAAATGGACTAGGAGAAAGATGTGGTAATGCAAACTTAACATCACTAATCCCTACCTTTTTTTTAAAAAAAGATTTTTATGATAAATACCAGATAAATATCAAACCTGAAAACTTAAAAAAGTTAACACAATGCTCCAGATTGCTAGATGAATTACTTAATAGAAAACCAAATAAGCATTTACCATATGTTGGAGCATCTGCATTTTCACATAAAGGTGGAATGCATGTTTCTGCAGTTCAAAAGGATCCAAAAACCTATGAGCATATAAATCCTGAAGAAGTAGGTAATAATAGAAATATAGTTGTTTCAGATCAATCGGGTCAATCAAATATTATGTCTAGACTTAATTCTATTGGAATTAAAATAGAAAAACATGATCCTAAAATTAAAAAACTTTTAGAAGAAGTAAAAGACAGGGAGTTTACTGGCTTTAGTTATGATGGAGCCGATGCATCATTTGAGTTATTAGCAAGAAGACTTATGGGCGAAATACCAAGATATATTTCAATCAATGAGTATGATGTTTCTGTTAAAAAAGATTCTACTGGAAAGATAATTTCTGTTGCTAAAGCTCATTTAGAAGTTGACGGTCAAAAAATTTTATGTGAGGGAGAGGGTAATGGCCCAGTCCATGCATTAGATAATGCAATCAGAAAAAATGTAAATAAACTAGCGAAATATTCTGAATATTTAAAAGATCTTAAGTTGTTAGACTATAAAGTTAGAATTTTAAACACAGGAACGGAGGCCGTAACTAGAGTTAGTATTGAAAGTACAGACTCTAAAGGGTTAAATTGGTTTACTATAGGTGTTTCTCCTAATATTATTGATGCTTCCTTTAAAGCACTTATCGATAGTTTAGATTATAAACTTTATAAAGATAACGCTCCTGCTAGTCTTTAGGGATGAAGATCAAAAAGTTTTCAATCAAACCAAAAGATATTAATGAGAGAATTGGCGCAAAACCAGTTGTCTGCTACCCTAACAATAATATTGATGAAAAAAATTTAAATTTTTTACATTTAGCAAGAAAAGATATGACTAAAAAAAATGAAATTATAATTCCCCCTAGAGATGCCAAAACTTTCGAAGTAAAAAAAGGTGAATTTTTTAGAATTGAAAGCATAGAAGGTCCACAAGTTGGTGACTTAAATCTTTTCAATCTCAGTAATTTAAATGAAAAATTTTATTCTGGAAAAACAAGAGCTCTTTATGGAACACATCTTTCCGTAGGTGATAAAATGTTTAGTAGCTTTCCTTATCTAAGATCTTTAGCTACTATTACATGGGACTCACTAGATTGGTATGATTATGATGAAGATGGTGGATCAGTACACGATGTAATTGGAACACGGTGTGACCCATATACTTCTAAGCTTCTTTCAGGTAATGATTATCATTATTGTTGTCATTCAAATTTAACTAGAGCTTTAGTAAATGAAAAAAAACTTAAAATTGATGAGGCTGAAAAAATAGTTCATGACGTTTTAAATGTTTTTATGCTAACCGGATTTACCAATGATACTAAACAATACTTTATGAAAGCAAGTCCTGTAAGACCAGGTGATTATTTAGAATTTTTTGCAGAAACAGATTTGTTAGGAGTTCTTTCAGCTTGCCCAGGAGGAGATTGTGGATCAGAGCACTCCTCTGATGTTGCAAAATGTTATCCACTAAAAGTAAGTTTATGGCAAGCAGAAAAAAAATATTTAAAAGATTTAGATAAATCTGAGATTTCAAATTATGATAGAAGTCACGGCATTAAATAATTATGTCAAACAAAAATATTTCATTTATTTTACATAAACCTCAGCTGTCAGAAAATATAGGTGCTTGCGCACGGGCAATGAAAAATTTTAATTTTCAAAAAATGATTGTAATAGATCCTAAACCAACTTATCCAAATGACAAAATTTTAGCAACATCTGTTGGAGCAAAAAATATTATTACTAAAAGTAAAAATTTTGATAATTTAGAACGTGCTTTAAAAAATATAGATGTTGTAATTGCTACCTCAGCTAGATTTAGAAATAAAAATATTAAACATATTCAATTAGAAGATTTAAAAAAAATTGATTATAAAAAAAAAGTAGCTTTTTTATTTGGATCCGAAGCATCTGGTTTGTCTAATAATGAGATCAGTTATGCAAATTATACACTTCAAATTCCAACAAATCCTGATTTTAAATCTCTTAATTTGTCTCATAGTCTTATAGTAATTGCTCATGCAGTGCACGGCAGCATTAATTCAAAAATTTCTAGCTTTAAAAAGTCTAAAAAAGTTAAGGCAGCCTCTAAAAAAGACATATTATCAATGACTAATTTATGTATTAAAAATTTAGAGGACATAGGGTTTTTCAAACCTAAAGAAAAAAAACCTATAATGCTCGAGAACTTGAGAAATATTTTTTATAGAATGGAATTATCTTCAAAGGAAACACGTATTTTATCAAGCGTATTTGCGAGTTTAGGAAAAAAACGTTGATTGACAAAACAAAGAGTAGGTTTATAACCCCCATTATTACATGACAAAAAGATTAAACTCTAAACATAAAGTAGATAGAAGACTAAAGGTTAACCTTTGGGGAAGACCAAAAAGTCCATTTAATACTAGAGCTTATGGACCAGGACAGCATGGCCAAACTAGATCTTCAAAGCCTTCAGACTACGGAATTCAGTTACAAGCCAAGCAAAAACTAAAAGCATACTATGGTAATATTAATGAGAGGCAATTTAGAAATATTTATAAAAAAGCTGTAATGCTTAAAGGTGATACAGGTGAAAACTTAATAGGTTTACTTGAAAGAAGATTGGATGCAGTGATTTACAGAGCAAAATTTGCAACGACAATATTTTCAGCTAGACAACTAATTAATCATGGTCATGTTAAAGTGAACGGAAAAAAAGTTAACATTGGAAGTTATCTAGTTAAAGAAGAAGATTCTATAGAGATCAGAGATAAGTCTAAACAATTAGCAATTATTGATATTGCCTTAGCAAATAAGGAGAGAGAAACTCCAGAGTATATTCAGATGGATGAAAAAAATAAAAAGTTCAAGTTTGTAAGAACACCAAAATTCGATGAAGTTCCTTATCCAATAGTAATGGAACCTAATCTAGTTATTGAATATTATTCAAGATAATTAGTTTTTAGCTTTAAAATTAATATTTTTACTTTCGAGCAGTTGAGCAAGCTCACCATTCTCAAACATCTCCTTTATGATGTCACAACCACCAATAAATTCATTTTTAACATATAGTTGGGGGATTGTAGGCCAATCACTAAAAACTTTGATACCTTCTCTAAGTTTTTGATCCTCTAAAACATTTATACCTTTGAAATTAACCTCTAGTACTTTTAAAATGTTAGAGGTAGCCATTGAGAAACCACATTGTGGAGCATCTGGTGTACCTTTCATAAATAAGCAAACTTCGTTATTTTCGATTTCGTTTTTAATAAAATCATTTATTTGTTGGTCCATTTTAATTTTCCTTTGTTTTGATTGCTAAAGCATGTAACTCATTTCCCATTCTTCCTTTTAATGAATTATAAACCATTTTATGTTGTTCGATCTTACTTTTTCCAGAAAACTTTGAAGAAGTAACGGTAGCAGAATAGTGATTTCCATCACCAGCTAAATCTTGAATCTCAACTACTGCGTCAGGTAAACTTTCTTTTATCATTGTTTCAATTTCTTTTAAATCCATTGCCATTATTTGCTCATATATTCAATTAACCAATTTGTATTTGAACTTTTTAATTCGTCAATTGTAACTTTTGACTTTTGGCTTAAAAATAGCATATTTTCATTAATTGTTCCCAGCTCATCATAATGAACAGCGTTTTTATCTAATATATCCAATACCTTTTTTTGATCTTTTTTAGAAATTTCGATGATGTATCTTCCCTGATCTTCTGCAAAAAAGTATTCTATTTCGTTAATTAAATATTTTGGTTTTTTAAGATTTATACCTTTATTACCCTTAATACACATTTTTGATACTGCAGTAATTATTCCACCTAGAGAAACATCATGTGCGCTCTTAATTAAATTGCCATCAATTAACTTCAATAACGTTTCGCCATTATTTCTTTCGTTAAATAAATTTATTTCTGGTGGGGGACCATTTTTTTCATCCAATATAACCCTTGCAAATAAACTTTGATCAATGTGCCCCTCTGTTTTACCAATAACTAAAACAATATTATTAACTTCTTTAAAATCCATAGTAATCATTTTTTTATAATCTTTTATAAGTCCAACTCCACCTATAGATGGAGTGGGTTTGATGCCTTGATCTTTTGTTTGATTATAAAAAGAAACATTTCCAGAAACCACAGGAAATTTCAAATAAGAGCTTGCTTCTCCAATTCCCTGAACACATTCAACAAACTCTCCCATGTTTTCTTCATTTTCAGGACTACCAAAATTTAGACAATTTGTAATAGCAATTGGTTTTGCTCCAACAGAAATTAAATTTCTAAAACTTTCACATACCACTTGTTTTCCTCCAGTTAGAGGATGAGCCCAACAATAAACTGCTGACGAGTCTACTGAAGCTGCAACTGCTTTGTTGGTACCATGAACTCTTACTACACCAGAGTCCCCTCCAGGTTTTTGAATAGTATCTCCCATCACAGTATGATCATACTGACTCCAAATCCACTCTTTACTACAAATATTTGGATTAGCTAAAATTTTTTTTAATACATCTATTATTTTTAAATTATTTATATCTTCTTTTTTAATTTTATTTTTTTTTGGGAGTTTTGCTTTTTTCCATTTACGATCATACATAGGTGAATTTTCAACAAGGGTATTTACAGGAATGTCAGTAACTCTCTTATTATCAAAATATAGTTCAATTTTTTTAGATTTTGTTGTTTTTCCAATTACAGCAAAATCTAAGTTCCACTTATCAAATATCTTTTTGGCCATTTCTTCTTTCCCGTTTTCTAAAACAATCAACATTCTTTCTTGACTTTCTGAAAGCATAATTTCGTAAGGAGTCATTTTTGACTCTCTACATGGAACCTTGTTTAAATTAATTTCTATTCCAAGATTTCCTTTTGAAGCCATTTCAATACTTGATGAAGTAAGACCGGCTGCTCCCATATCTTGGATGGCAATAATTGAATCACCTTCCATTAATTCTAAACATGCCTCAAGTAAAAGTTTTTCTGTAAATGGATCACCGACTTGTACCGTTGGTTTTTTTTTCCTCAATTTTGTCATCAAAACTAGCTGAAGCCATGCTTGCTCCATGGATACCATCACGACCTGTTTTAGATCCCACATATATTACAGGTTTATTTAGACCTGCTGCTTTTGAGTAAAAAATCTTATCTTTCTTGACTAATCCTAAAGTCATTGCGTTAACTAAAATATTTCCGTTATACGAGCTGTCAAAACTGGTTTGTCCCGCAATGGTTGGAACACCCATGCAGTTTCCATAACCTCCTATTCCATGAACAACACCTCTTAATAGATTTTTTGTTTTTTTATGTTGCGATGAACCAAAGTGTATTGAATTTAAATTAGCTATTGGTCTTGCACCCATTGTAAATACATCTCGCATTATTCCACCTACACCTGTAGCAGCACCTTGATAAGGTTCAATGAATGAGGGGTGGTTATGACTTTCAATTTTAAAGACTATTGCATCATTATCTCCAATATCTACTACTCCAGCATTTTCTCCAGGTCCTTGAATGACTTGTTTGCCTTTGGTTGGTAATTTTTTTAAATGAAGTCTTGAAGATTTGTAGGAACAATGTTCATTCCACATTGCTGAAAAAATTCCTAGTTCGGTAATATTGGGCGTTCTTTTTAAAAGTTCACAGATTTTTTGATATTCTTCTTTTTTCAATCCATGATCGACAGCTATTTTTTCGTTTACAATCATTTTAAATTATTAATTAGGTTTTTAAAAAAAATAGATCCATCATCACCTGATAGAGAAGGGTCAATCATTCTTTCAGGATGAGGCATCATACCCAAAACATTTTTCTCTTTGTTAAAAATTCCAGCAATATTTTTTATCGATCCATTCGGATTGAATGGCTCCTCAATTTTACCTTCTTGGTCGCAGTAATTAATTGCAATTTGAGCGTTATCCTCAATTTCCTTTAATTGATCTTTTGTACAAAAGTAATTTCCCTCATTATGAGCTATATGAAGTTCTAATACGTTATTACTAATATTTTTAAAATAAGAATTATCTTTGCTCCTTATTTTAACAAAGACATTTTTGCAAATAAACTCTAAGTATTTATTTCTCAATAACACTCCGGGCACCAATCCTGTTTCAACTAAAATTTGAAAACCATTACAAATGCCCATTACCATTCCACCAGAATTTGCAAAATTTATAACTGATTGCATAATTTTTGATTTAGAGGCCATACTTCCACATCTAAGATAATCTCCATAAGAAAAACCACCAGGCAAAACTACCAAATCACTTTTGGGCAATTCGACATCTTGATGCCAAACCATCTTATTATTGAAGCCAAATTTTTTTAAAGCTACATCCATATCTCTATCACAATTAGATCCTGGAAATGTAATGACTGCTGATTTCATTAATTATTGTGCATCGATAATCTTGTAATTTTCAATTACAAGATTAGCTAGAAGTTTTTTGCACATTTCTTCAACTTTATCTTTCGCTTTTTTAGGATTAGTTTCTTTAGTATCGATTTCGAAATATTTACCTTGTCTTACTTCATTAACATCATTAAAGCCCATTCCATCAAGAGCTTGATGAATAACTTTACCCTGAGGATCCAACACATCTTTTTTTAATGTAATAATTACCGATATTTTCATTTATGTTTTCTTTTAATTGAGGATAATTTTGTTACATTAACTACACTTAAGTTGGATTGTTCGTGAAGGATACCAAGTCTTTTAGCAACTTCTGTATAAGCCGGGATTAAGTCTCCCAAATCCTTTCTAAACCTGTCTTTGTCTAATTTTTTATCTGTGACACTATCCCATAATCTACAAGTATCTGGACTAATTTCATCAGCTAAAATTACTTCTTTCTTTCCATTGGAAGTTAGTCTTCCAAATTCTAACTTGAAGTCTATTAGTTTAATTCCAACACCTCCAAACATACCAATCATAAAATCATTAATTCTTAAAATCATTTTTTTAACTTTTTCTATTTCTGTTTTAGATGCCCAATCAAAAGCAAGAATATGTTCCTCAGCAATTAATGGATCACCAAGCTTGTCATCTTTTAAACAATATTCAATTAAAGGCTCCTTTAATATAGTACCATCTTCAATTCCTAGCCTTTTCGTTAACGATCCTGTCGCAACATTTCTCACAATAAATTCGATGGGTATAATCTCAACAAGTTTAACTACTTGTTCACGCATATTTAATCTCTTAACTAAGTGATTTTTGATACCAATTTGTGAGAGCTTTGAAAGTATGTGTTCAGAAATTCTATTATTTAAAACTCCTTTTCCTTCAATGGTAGATTTTTTTTGATTATTAAAAGCTGTTGCATCGTCTTTAAAATATTGAATTACTAAATCTTTATCATTTGTTGAATAAATAATTTTAGCTTTTCCTTCGTATATTTTTTTTCCTTTTTTCATTATTTAAAAACTCTTCTAAAGATTAAATTTATATTTTTAAAATGTTTAGAATAACTAAAAATAGACTTTAGTTTTCTTTGAGAAATTTTATTCATGATCAATTTATCCTCTAAAAGAACATCATATAAATTTAAATTTTCTGCAAAACATTTTTTTGCATAACTCTGTACCATTTTATAAGATTTTTCTCTGCTCAACCCTGATTTTGTTAGTTCTAACATGACTTCTTGAGAAAAAATTAATCCTTTAGTTATGTTTAAATTTTCTAGCATTCTTTTTGGATATACAATCATGTTATCTAAAATGTTCGTAAGCCTTGCTAAAGCAAAATCTGTTGTGATGTTGGCATCTGGACCGATATTTCTTTCTACACTTGAATGAGAAATATCTCTTTCGTGCCAAAGAGCAATATTTTCCAAAGCTGGTATAACGGCACTTCTTACCATTCTTGCAAGTCCTGTCAAATTTTCACTTAAAATAGGATTTTTTTTATGAGGCATAGCTGATGATCCTTTTTGATTTTTTGAAAAAAATTCCTGCAATTCATAAACCTCTGTTCTCTGAAGGTGTCTAATTTCTATTGCAACTCTTTCTATTGAGCCAGCAATAATTCCTAAAACTGAAAAATAGAATGCATGTCTATCCCTTGGTATTACCTGAGATGAAATTGGTTCTACTTGTAAACCTAATTTTTCTGCTACATACTTTTCAACTTTTGGATCAACATTTGCAAATGTCCCAACAGCTCCAGAAATTGCACAAGTTGACACTTCAGTAATTGCGTCGTTTAATCTTTTTCTATTTCTTTTAAACTCCTCATAAAAAGAAGCTAATTTTAACCCAAAGGTTACAGGTTCAGCATGAATTCCATGGCTTCGACCCATGCAAGGAGTTAGTTTATATTTTTTAGCTTGTCTTTTTAAAACTTTTAAAATTTGATCAATATCATTTAGAATAATTTTTCCTGATTGAACTAGCTGAATATTGAAAGATGTATCTAAAACATCAGAAGATGTCATTCCTAGGTGAAGATATCTAGCTTTAATTCCAGCTTTTTCTGTGACAGAGGTTAAAAATGCTATTACATCATGCTTAACTTCTGACTCTATTTTATGAATTCTTAAAACATTAATTTTAGCTTTTTTTCTAACAACCGAAGCAACACCTTTTGGAATTTGGCCAAGTTTTTCCATCGCTTCTGCTGCAGCAATTTCAACATCTAGCCAAATTTTATATTTATTTTCCTCTGACCAAATGTCAGTTAATTGTTTACGCGAATATCTTTTAATCATTAATTATAAGTATGGGGGCTTTGAATAACCTTTAGCAGATTCTGTAAAGATTTCATAACCATTTTCAGTAATTCCTAATGTATGTTCAAATTGTGCAGATAAAGATTTATCTTTTGTGACAGCTGTCCAACCATCATTTAACATCTTTACATCATATTTTCCTGAGTTGATCATAGGCTCAATAGTAAATGTCATTCCAGGCCTAAGTTCCATACCTGTATTTTTACTGCCATAATGTAAAATATTAGGAGATTCATGAAATGTTGTACTAATTCCATGTCCACAAAAATCTCTCACTACAGAAAAACCTTTCTCTTCAACAAATGATTGAATTGTATATCCAATATCTCCTAATTTAATTCCTGGTTTTAATATTTTAATAGCTCTCATCATTGACTCATAAGTAGTGTCTATAAGATTGTTTAACTTAATTGGTGTTTTACCAATGCAAAACATTCTACTTGTATCACCGTAGTGTTCATCGACTATTGCAGTTACATCTACATTTACTGCATCGCCTTCTTTTAAAATTCTATCTGAAGGTATCCCGTGGCAAACAACATGATTTAAAGACGTGCATAAAGATTTTGTAAAGCCTCTATAATAAAGTGGAGCAGAATGACCACCATTATCTTTTATGTATTCATAACCTAATTTATCAATGTAGTCTGTAGAAATTCCTTCTTTTATATTTTCAGTTAACATATCCAAAGTTCTTGCTGCAAGGTTTCCAGCAATTCTCATTTTTTCAAATTTTTCTTTATAATTATTCATCAATTATTTTAAGTTTTTTATCTATAAAAATTTTTTTTGGACTAATATCACATCTGTAAGCTAAAAAATTTACTCCAGCTTTTTTAGCTAAAATATAGTTTTTATAATACTCTTCATCTATATCTTTAGCTATTTTAAAATATTTCATATTTTGAATTTGAACTAAAAATAATAGATATGTTTTATAACCTTTTTTTATGGCATCAATAAGGGTTAATAAATGTTTTGATCCCCGTGATGTGACAGAATCTGGAAATTCTGACGTATCCATATTCCTAAATAATGTTACATTTTTAACTTCAACGAAGCTTTTTTGGTCACCTTTCTCAACCAAAAAGTCAAAACGCGTTTCCTTATTAAAAAATACCTCTGGCTTTATTAAATTTATATCTTTAAGTTCATTTATAAGGTTATTTTCTAACGCATGTTTAGCAATTTTATTTGCCATGTGGGTATTTATACCAACTAAATTTTTCCGAGACTTTATAATTTCAAGTCCATATTTAAGCTTCCTTTTAGGATCATTATTTGGAAGTAAAAAAACATCGTTACCCTCCTCTAATAATCCTTTCATAGATCCAGTGTTCGGACAATGTGCTGTCACAGTTTCATTTTGTAACTTTACATCAGTAAAAAATCTTTTATATCGTTTGATTAGTTTGCCTTTTATTAAAGACTTGGTAAATTCCATCTCTAAATTATACATATAAAATGAGTAAAAAAACAAAAGTTAATGCCGCTATACTTATAATCGGTAACGAAATATTATCAGGTAGAACACAAGATACTAATACGTCAACAATTGCAGTTTGGCTCAATTCAATTGGAGTAAAAGTAGAAGAGGTCAGAGTAATACCTGATATTGAAAAAACAATTGTAGATACATTATCTTTCTTGAAAACAACTTATGATTATGTTTTTACAACTGGCGGTATAGGTCCTACTCATGATGATATTACTGCCCAATCTGTTTCAAAAACTTTTGGGATAAAATATGAAATTCATAAAGAAGCTTTTAAAATTTTAGAAGCATACTACAAACCAGGTGAATTTAACGATGGGCGACAGAAAATGTGCTGGATGCCTGAAAACGCGAATCTAATTTTAAACCCAACAAGTGGTGCTCCTGGATTTAATGTTGAAAATGTTTTTTGCTTACCGGGTGTACCGTCTATTCTAAAATCTATGCTAGGAGGCTTAACAAATACTATAGTTGGGGGTGAACCAATTAAAAGTCACACAATAAGTTTAAGTACAGTCGAAAGTGAAATAGCAAATTCGTTAACTAAAGTACAAAATGATAATCAAGATGTTGAGATAGGAAGCTACCCTTTTTTTCATGCTGGGAAATTAGGTGTTTCAATTGTAATAAGATCTGAAGACCAATCAAAAATAGATTTATGTAATTCTCAAATTTTAAAATTTGTTAATGCCAAAAAAATAAAAGTAGTTGAAAGATAATGCTTTACTTTGCCTACGGTAGTAACCTTCATCATTTTCAAATGAAACGTAGGTGTAAAGACAGTATTTTTATAAAAAAAATTAATTTAAAAAACTTTAAACTTACCTTTAGAAGCAAATATAGAGCCGCTGATATTGAATTTAAAAAAAATTCAATTGTACCAGGTGGACTATTTGAAATTTCGAAAAGTGATGAAAAGAAATTAGATGTATATGAGGATTATCCAATACTTTATAAGAAATATTATTTTTACTATTATGGGAAAAGAGTTATGACTTATACTATGGTTAATAAAACTCAATTTAAGTTTCCAACCGAACGCTATTTAAATGTTGTTAAAAAAGGTTATAAAAATTGCAATTTAGACGATAGTTATCTTATGAAAGCTTTAAATAATCGATATTAGTATCAATTTTTTGATTGGGTTTTTATCTTGTCTATTTTACTTAAATCTAGTTAAAGTGTAATCATGAAAAAAATTTTATATCTTATAGTTTCATCCTTTTTATTATTTTCATGCGCAACAATTGTAAACGATCCAAATGTACCTGTAGCATTATCATTCAGTGATGGTAGCAATGGAAGCTGTACTCTTACAAATAAAAGAGGTCAATGGAGTGGAAAAGTTCCTGGCACATTTAGTATTAGAAGGTCCGATGATATTTTAAGATATAACTGCAAAACAGATGAAGGTAAAACAGGCATCGGTGGCATAGCTAGCAGTATGGAAGGTGCAAAATTAGGAGCAAGTGTTCTATTTTTTGATTTAGGTATAACAGATGCAATAACTGACAAGCACAGAACGTATGCTCCAAGCTTTACAATACCAGTCAATTAAATTCAGTTCTGTTGCTTATCTAATAAGAGATCTAAAAATAAAGAGGCAGTCCAAGAAAAGTTACTTGCTCCAAAAGCTTTTCCAGTTTTAAAACTGTAGTATTCAAAAAAGCCGTTTTTTTTAATTAGATTAATTGTTTTTTCCTTAATTTTATTAGCAAAGCTTTTATCTTTATTTTTTAACCCTTGATAGATAATCCAATTACAATTTATCCAAACAGGACCTCTCCAGTAACG